>NZ_JBHXSG010000084.1:0-31964 GCF_042714835.1 Streptomyces sp. NPDC058678
CCCTTGTACGACAGCGACGCGCTCCCCACGGACGACCCTTCCCAGGCTGATCAACCAGAAGATCATCCCACCGGTCAGCCAACGTGACAGTGCCCCCAGCCGTGCAGCTGCCGTACGCACCCGCCGATGCCGGCCACGTCCCCGGTGTAGGAATCCATGCGCGAAGCCAGCCCTCGCTGACGGTGCCGTGTCCGCACTGCACGCTGGCGACGCACCGTCACTGCACGCTGGACTTCGACGGAGTGAACACCTACCGGTCCCAGGCTGGCCCCAATCTGGGCAAGCCGACACGCAGTTATTCTGCCCACAGAATGTCGACGACGTAGACGAGGGTGGACCGGGCCGGGATGCCCTTCCGGGCCTGAGCGCCGTAGCCGAGGCTGGGTGGGACGACGAGCAGGAGTCTGCTGCCCACCTTTGCGTCGACCAGGGCCGTGTCCCAGCCCTGGATGACGTTACCGCGGCCAATGATGACCGTGGCGGGTTGGTGCTGCGCCCAGGAAGAGTCGAAGAGTGTGGCCCGGTCCTTTCCGCGGTTGTCCTCCCAGACCGCGCCGGAGTACTGGAGCACCACTGTCTGACCGGCTTTCACCTTCGGGCCGGAGCCGCTGACGAGCGTGCTGGACTCCAGGCGCCTGGGCGCGGCGGCATCGGGCACCGCGATCGCGGCGGGCGAGCGACCCACCTTCACCGCGGGCAGTTCCTTGGAGACCGAGCGCTGGTCCCCGGAGACGATGGCGTCTACGGCCAGGACCTTCACGACATCGACCACGAAGACGACGGTCTCGGTGGCCGAAACACCCAGACGGGCATCGCCGGTCGTGCCGTAAGCGGCAGCCGGCGGGGCCACCACCAGCACCCGGCTGCCGGCCCGCTGTCCGTGAACGGCGCGGTCCAAGGCGGGTATCACCGCTCCCTTGCCCACCGGGAACACCTTGGGGGCATCGCCTTTGCCGTAGGTGCCGGGCAGGGCTTTTGCGCTCTTCCAGGTCTTTGCCGTGTAGTCGACGATGACGACGTCCCCGTTCTGAGCCTTGTGGCCTTGCCCTTCTGCGAGGGCTGTGACGACGAACTTCCCGCTCGGCTTGGCATGGGGAATGGTGATGGTGGCCTTGTGACCGAAGCTGCCGGAGACAGTCGGCAGCTCGGCATCCGTGGTGACGGAGGCGGGTACGTGCTCCCGGGACACGGAGACGGTGGGGGCAGGCAGCGGACGATACTCTTGCTTCTGCGTCGAGGAGGAATCCGTGCCGCTGCATCCGGTAAGAAGGACCGCGCAGGAGACGGCAGCTATTGCAGTACGACGCATCATTTCTTTCCTGATCTGGGAAATTCGCTGGATAGCCATCACTTGGATGCTTGGGCTGGCTGCCTGGCACCCAAGCGGTGACCATCTCCTCTGTGCGGGAACCCGCATAGGCCAGGCAAATTGCGGCACGTTGGGATGAGATAGTGATTGCTCGGCCGGTCCTGGCCTTCGATGCCTGGCGGACCCCCGCTTTCGTCAGCTAAGAGCCTTCTGATGCTTTCGCGCCTTTCTGGCCTTCCAGGCTCTTGATTCGAGGGCATAGTGCCCCACGGCCATCACCCATGCAGCGAGAAAGAATTCTGCGGCACTCTCCAGCACTCGCGGGTGATGCATCGAGTCTGACCAGAAATGATATTGCGCGAACCGAAAGAGGCCACATGCGGCCATCAGAATGGACACCCATAGCCGAAATGGAACGTTTTTCATTTTCAACCTTCTCGGATGTGAACCACAGTGACAGTTGGTTTCGTCTCGGATCCGTTTGCGGGCCGCAAAAACTACTGCGGCCCGCAAACGGATCCGACCGATCTTCAGGTCAAGCCTGAGTTCTCGGGGCCCTAACAGCGGACGTGTGACGGGTACATGTAGGAGTAGTAATAGTACTTCTTTGTGCCGTCCGCAGCCTTAACGCGCAAGCACTGACCGTGCTTGTAAGCGTAGTCCGCGACATCCTGGACCCAGTACCCGTAGAGCCAAAAGAGTGCCGCCGCAAGCCCGACGTACCAATTTCCCGTGATAAAGGAAACGAACGCCAGCGCGGTTCCGACCCTGTCCCACCACCTGGTTAGGTGAGCAGCTACCTTCCCAGTCTCATAGTGGGTCAGGTAAAGGTATATGGAGCCACCGGCGTGTGGGCTGTAGTCATGGGAAGACCACCAGCTCCAGACGTGTACGGTGACTCTGCCCCAGGACCAGTAGTGTGTTTTCCACCAGCTCCATCTGCCATCAATATCCAGCCCGTTGACCGGATCCCCGAACGCATAGTCGTAGGCGTTTGCGTTACCACCAGGGATTGGGTCGGTTGAGAGGAATCGTCCGCTCGTGGGGTCGTAGAGCCGCACGCCCATGAGGACCGATCCCGTGGCCGTTTCGCTGGAGCGCTGGGGTGCTCCGAGCCAGCCGTAGCGAGCGGTTGCACTGCCGGATACCGGGTTCCCGAATTCGTCTTGCCTCAGCACGACGGGGTTCTTTGTGGTGTCGAGCGGCAGTTGTACTCCCAGATCCCCGTGGAGGGTGGTGAGCTGGAGCACCACGTCCCCGCTTGCGCTGGTGACGGCTTCCAGGCTGCCTGTCAGGCCGCGGACGGTGCGGGCGATCGTTCCACTGGAGTCCTCGGTGATCCAGTCAGGGCTGTCTCCTTCCGAGCCGTAGTGGTTGGTTTTATGGCCGGTCTGAGTCCAGGTCTGGTCCGCGCCCTGGGTCTCCGTGGTCCATGTCGCCAGGCGGCCGGCGGCATCCAGGTCCCAGGTCTGACGGTTGGCGCCTACGGTCTGCCGGCGGACCAGGTCGTTGACGTAGTAGTTGATGGCAGCTCCGCTGGCCTGCTGGGTTGTACGGCCGAAAGCGTCGTAGGTGATGCCGGACGCGATGAGCCGGTCAGCGCTGTCGTAGGCGCTGATGGCTGTCGTGGCTCCGGTGTCGGCGCACGCCGTTCCGGGCTCGCTGGTCGAAGTGGCCAGGGACATGCGGTTGCTGTTGTCGTCGAAGCCGTAGGTGCGTCGGGTGCAGCTGCCGTCGGCGGCTGTGTCGTCGGTGCCGGTCAGGCGTCCGACCTTGTCGTAGGTGTATCCCTGTTCTGTCGTGTCGCCGGCGGTTCCGGTGTGGTGCACGAGGCGTCCGTGGACGGAGTAGTCGCCCGTGTCGGCGAGCACGATCGTGCCGTCGCTGTCACGGCTGTACACCTGCGAGGTCGTCTGGCCGACGTTGTCGGTGCCGACGGTGAGCGTGTAGCCGCCGGGCAGCTTCTCGGTGAGGAGTTCGCCCTCGGAACCATAGGTCGCCGCGAAGGTGCCGGCGACCGAGTCGGTGAGGGACGTGGGAAGGCCGCGGGGATCCAGCGCCGTGTCGTAGGTGATGGTGTTGGTGGAGGGTGCGGAGTCGGCCATCTTGACCGGGCGGTCCAGGAGGTCGTACTCGGTGGTGGTGGTGTTGCCTGCGCCGTCGTTGTAGCTGATCTGGCGCCCGAGTTTGTCGTAGCGGGTGGTGATGGTCTGGCCGTTGGCCGTCTGGGTGGCGATCTGACCGCTGCTCGCGTCGTAGGTGGTGGTGGTGTCCGGCATGGCCGTGCCCACGCCGCCGGCGACGCTGCTGCTGGAGATCCGGCCGAGGCTGTCCGTGGTGATCGTGGTGGTGCGGGTGACGCCGTTGGCCGTCTCTGAGACCTTGATTGGCCGTCCCCACCAGTCGTATTCGACGGTCTTCGTGGGCAGTTGGGCGGGATTGGAGCCACCACCGGTGATCGCCCCAGCCGGTCCGGTGGAGCAGACCAGGTCAGCCCATTCCGGGCGGCCGTTGCAGGCGCCGGTGCCAGTGGCCGACCAGTAGGTGGTCACGGTTGCCCCGGCGTCAGCGCCCGTCGACTTGGGCAGCGTGGTCTTGGTGATCCGGCCCTGGGCGTCGTAGGCGGTGGTCTTGGTCAGGTTCTTGCCACCGGCATCCTCGATGGTGC
Organism: Streptomyces sp. NPDC058678; assembly: GCF_042714835.1. Lineage (NCBI taxonomy): Bacteria > Bacillati > Actinomycetota > Actinomycetes > Kitasatosporales > Streptomycetaceae > Streptomyces > Streptomyces sp. NPDC058678. Next base: position 3,978 of record NZ_JBHXSG010000084.1, read on the forward strand.
TGATGGCCTGGCCCTTGACCCAGTCGTAGGTGGTCTTGGTGGCTTCCGCATCGCCGTCGGCCGGGTAGCCGTCGACGTGCGCCCCGGTGGTCACGGTGGTGGGCAGGCCGCTGACCTTGGCGCTGCCGTCGGTGGGACGGCCCTCGTCGTAGGCGATCACCGTGTGCTGCCTGACCGCCTCCTCGGTTCCCGCCGGGAGGTCGGTCCCCCCGGTGCCGGCCTTGAGTGTGCCGGTGAGGGTTGCCAGGTGCAGCGGGCCGAAAGACTCGACTTCCTGCTGGCCGTTGCTGCTGAACACGTGGAGAGTGGACAGGGCTTCAGCGCGTTCTGCGGTCGAGATTGCGCTGAGGTCCAGCCGGGTGAGCGTATCCAGACCGCTCCCGCTGGTGGCGAGGGCGAGCTCCCGATTGCCTGCGGAAAGCTCCCGCAGCTCGTTGCCGAGGTGGTCGTACTCAGTGGCGTCGATGTGCCCGCCGGGCGCAGCGGTGTTGACCTGCCGGCCTGAGGCGTCCACGTAGCTGATCCCGGCCCGCCGGTATGCACTGGCCGTCAGGGTCTGCCCGTCGTGGGAAGCCGGGACGGCGTCAGCAGGGAAGACCGCCGTGGCGTCGGTCGGCACGTCCGCCTGCCCCCAGGCTGCGACGTCTGCGGGGGCCATGGGGTAGGGCGCGGCTGTGCCGGACATTGGCACGTCGTAGACCACGCTGATCGCCGCGGTGCCCTCGGTGACGTCGGCGGTGCCCTGCTTCAGGCCCGGCCGGGACGCGGTGAGGAGCATGCCGTCACCGGCGGTGGCGGCATTGCCGGCCTTGCCGTAGCTGAGGGTCCACGGCAGTTCGCCGGGCTGCGTGAGCTTGGTGACCCGGTTCGCGGCGTCGTAGCCGTATTCGGTCAGCGTCGCCGGGCTGATCGCTCGACTCCAGGTGCGGCGCAGGTGTCCGGTGCCGTCGTACTGATACCACTGCACGGTCTTGGCCGTGGCCGCCGAGGCGCCCGGCTCGGTGGACCACTGCTTGATCTCCTTCACCGTTCCGGCGTACTCGCCGAAGACTGTGTCGGTGGCCGAGGTGGTGCTGGAGTACACGAACTCCAGCAGTCGGCAGCCCTTCGCCGACGGGGTCGTCGCACACGTGGCGTTGGACACCGCGGTGGTCGGCGCGATCAGGTACTTCGGGCGCGCCAGGGTCTGACTGCCCACCACGACCTTCTCCGAGACCACCGTGACGGTGGAGGTGGCGGTAGCCAGATAGGAAGTGGTGGCCTGCCAGGCGGTGGCGGCCGGGTCAACCTTGGCGAACGTGGTGGTGGCGCCGCTCGCCGCCTGCAGGGTGAAGATCGAGATCTTCGTCAGATCGTTGGTCGTAACGCCTGCGCTGTCCTTGCTGGTCAGCGTCAAGTCCTCCAAGCCCGGCTCGGGCTGCCAGCCGCCGGCACTGGTGGCGGTGAAGCCCACCGCCGTGCCGTCGGCGTCGAGGACCTCCACCGAGGTAGCCGAAGTCTGACGCACCGTGCTCCAGTCCGTCCCGGTGCGCTCCGCCGTGACGCCGGAGATCCAGCCGGGACCGAAGATGGCCGCCTGGCCCTCCACATCCTCGCCGGTGGTGGCACCCCGTGAGGAGGCAGTGCGGTCGATGCTGATGCCGAAGGCACTGGCATCGTCCTGGCTCAGGGTGAAGTCACCGGTCAGCATGTTGACGTCGCCGGGCCCAACCTCCTGAGAGGGCGCATTGCCGGCGTTGCGGTCGACTGTCACGGTGTTCGGCGGAGAGTAGCTGGTGCTGGTGCCGTCGGTGAAGACGGCGCGGACGTCGATCGGGCCGTCCTCTGCCAGTGTGGTGGTGATGTTCCAAGTCAGCGCCTGCGGGGCGCCATTCGGTGCGGCAAGTGGCCAGGAGGTGACCGCCGTGCCGTCGGCGTTCTTGGTAACGTCCGTGAGCGGCACGGTGTGCCAGGTGTCGGTCTCGCCGCGGCGGTACTGGTAGGTCACGCCGGTGTACGTGGGCTTGGCCGTGGCGGCAAGGGCGACCCGGCGAGCGGGGCGGTCGCCGTCGCCCGGAGCGAGCAGGGCCGCGCTGCCGACGCCGAAGGCGTACTGGGTGACGGTGGTGGAGAGATTGCCGCCGGAGTCGATCGTCTTGGCATACAGCTTGTGCCAGTCCTCGCCCGGCGTGATGGAGATGGTCAGCGGGTCACCGCCGTTGCCGTCGGCGGTGTCGTAGACCGACTTCGGTGTGGCGGCATCGTCCAGGCCCCACAGGTAGCCCTGGCCGTCGCCGGAGGAAGTGTCCAGCGTGCAGGTCACTGCCCCGGACGCCTTCGCCGTCCAGGTGTCCTGCGGGTAGGCGGCGCAGGTGATGGAGGGGGCAGCGGGTTTGGCGACGTTCGGCACGAAGTAGATGTACGACGACCAGGCGCCGTAGTCGGTGTCGTCGTAGCCGCGCACCCGCATCCGCAGATGCGACCCGGTCAGCTGGCTCGCGGACGGGATGGTCAGTTTCGCGGTGGAGCCGGAGGCCACCGAGGATGAGGTGCCGGTGTAGGAGTACGACGTCTCACCGGAGTACGAGGGGTCATTGGTGATCTCGAACTGCGCCTTGGCCGACGAGCCGTCCGCGTCCGTCACCTTCGCCGACAGGGTCGGTGTGTACGTGGTCACGTACCGCTTGCCGCTGTAGGCGTTCACACTGCTCGGCGAGATCGCCAGCGCACTGGTCGTGGCGTACGAGTTGTAAGTGACCGTCAGATGCGGCTCGACCGAGGTGTCGCCCGAGGCGTAGTTCGCAGACCGGAAACGCCTCCAGGTCAGCGAGTCACTCTCGTCCGCGCCGCGGATCTGCAGCCCGTAGTTGGCCGATCCGCTCGCCCACGCCTGCACGATCGCATCGATGTCGAAGTTCACCGTGCCAGCCGGGCAGTCGGTACTGGAGTAGCCCTTGGCCGCCGTACTGGTCACCGCGCCGGTCGTCGTGGTCGACGGCTGGACGGACCAGGTGACGTCCGACGACGACCACGACGAGGTGATCCGCCGCACCTGCGTGCCCGGGCCCGAAGTGGAGCAGGTCGAGGAGTAGTACGAGTACAGCGCCAGGTTGGTGTCGGTGATGTGCTTGCCGGCGAACTTCGACACATCGAACTTCAGGTACGCGCGCGCGATGTCGCTGCCGCCGTCGTACGTCCCCGACTTCAGCTCGGTCGAGGACACCTGCGAGTCGGTGTAGTCCGGGGTCTGCACCCACGTGTCCGTGGTCACCGCGAGCGTGGACGTCGGGTCGACGGTCACCGGGTAGGTCGCACTCGCCAGGAAGTCGTGGTCCGGGGTGAGCACCAGGGTCTGTGCACCGTCGTCCGCGGTCTCTACCTTGGTTGTGACCTGCTCCTGGTGGGCGGACTCGCCGGACGCCGGGTCCTTGGAGGCGTCCCACATCATCGGCGCCGGCGCCTCGGCGACCAGGTCACCTGCGCTGTTCTTCAGCAGCAGGTGCCCGGAGTCGGCCTGGGACAGCTTCAGCCCGTCCAGGTCCAGCGGGATCCGGTACGACACAGCATCGTCATCGGGCTGCTGGGCCAGCTTGATGTTCTCGGAGAATCCCTGCGCCAGCGCGGTCACCGAGAGGGTCTGGCCGCTGCCCAGGTCATAGGAGGCGGTGCTGTTCTTCACCGTCGGCGTGGGCAGCTTGTCCTGCCAGCCCAATCCGAAGGACTCCGTGCCCTTGGTCACCGACGCCAGATTGGTGTCCCCTCCGTCCGAGACCGCAATGTCGGCAGCCGCCACCGTAGGAGTGAGGTCGGCACCGGTGTCGGACAGCGCGGTGTCGATGCCCTTCCACACCCCCGCCTGCTTCACCCGGATCGGACCCGCGTACGCCGCCGTCTCCAGCTCCCCACTGGGCAGCGCGTACGTCGTCGAGTCTGCCGCCCGCTCCGACAGCACCTCGATCTTCCGGCCCTGCAACCGGGCCATCAGAACCGCCGACGCCTCATCCTGCGCCTCCGCCGGACCCGGTGACTCGGTGGGCGACGCCGCCGAAACATCGGTAGCCGGCGTGGCGAACGCGATGCCGGTGTCCTGCGATACCAGTGCTGCCTCGGTCGCGAACAGCATGACGACGCCGATGGCTATCTGCCGCAGCCGTCGCGCCTGGCGCACCCGGCCCCTTCTCGATCTGCCATGGGCCACGGGTCTGTGACGCACGATCAGCTCCCTCCCCTACGCTCCGCAATACGGAGTCAACAGAAACGAGCTGATCTTCACGGAGGGGTCAGATTTCAGCCACTGAAAGAGCACCAGATATTCAAATCTAGTCATGCAGGTCACCAAGGAGCGTTAAAGGGCTGTTCGCGACAGTGGCCTCCGGTCGTCCCGATTAAGCCGCCTTCATACACTTCGGGCCGAAGGTAGTAGCCAGTTGAGCCTGCGACCGCACCCTCTGTACTGTTTTAAGATTTTTATAAGAACTGAAAGAAGAAGCGGAGCAATCGGTAAGAAAACGACAAGATCGCTGCAGTCTCGCCGCGCGCGCCCAGCGCGGCTGTACGGCGGGAGTCGGGCCCGCTCCCGTCACTGGGGACAGCCGGGACGCCCGAAACGGGACTGCAGAGCTGCCAGCGGGATTTGAGGGCCACCCAGTCGGTGGCATGCCCCAGCTGTATGCGACAGCGGTGCTTGCCGGGATCCTGACCACTCTCTTCCAGGTGGCGAACACAGCGGCGTTGCCCAACGTGGTTGGTCCGCGCCAGCTGTCCGCCGCCCTCGGCTACTCGCAGTCCGCCGCCAGCGCGGTGGGCATCTTCGGAGCCTCACTCACCGGCGCGCTCTACGCCGTCGGCCGAACCGTGCCGTTCGCCGTCAACGCGGTTTCCTTCGCAGTGTCCGCGGCGTCGCTGCGTTTGATGCGTGCTCGATTCCAAGTGGACCGGCAGGACGTGCGGACGACGTCTCGGCTCACCACCGAGATCCGAGAGGGGCTCGGCTGGCTCTGGCGTCAGCCCGTCATCCGCTTCCTCACCCTGGTCTCGGCCGCTGACAAGGTACGTTACGGCGCTGGCTACCTGTTGATCATCACTCTCGCCCGGCAGGTGGGTGCCTCGCCGCTGTGGATCGGCGTCATCTTCAGCGGCGCGGCGGTCGGCGCCATGGCGGGGGCGCTGGTCTCGGACAGGGCGACGCGACGCTTCCCGCTGGGCCGGATCGCCGTGGTGATGCTGTGGTTGGAGGCATTGATGTTCCCGCTGTACGCGCTCGCGCCCAACCCGCTGCTGCTGGCAGCGGTCGCGGCCGCCGAGTCGCTGGTGGCCCCGATCTATGCGGTGGCCATGACCACCCACCAGTTGGCCATCACCCCCGATGAGCTGCGAGGCCGGGCCACGAGCGCGGTCTCCACGCTCACCACGGGAGCCTTGTCGATCGGCACACTCGCGGGCGGCGCCCTGATCACCACACTGGGTGCCAAGCCGCTGGTCTGGCTCTGCGGAGCATGGCTGCTCATCCTGGCCCTCCTCACCACGGCCAACCGGGCCGTGCGGCAAGCACCGCCAGCGGGTGCGCTTCCACAGCAAGAGGCCACCAGCGCGGCCGAGACCGCCGACATGACTGGCTAGCACCCAGCGCCGCGGCCACCGTTGATCGTCAGTGGGCGGAAGGGCACTGACGGCTCAGCGGTGGCCGTTGCAGCGTCAGCCTGCTCCTGCGTTGACGCCAGCGACGTCCTAGGAACAGGCGGAGAAGCCCTCACATGCCTTAATCCGGAAAAGTGCAAGCGGCCTCACCGAAATCCTTGCCCGCGCACTTCGCGACCGGGGCCGTGAGGTCGAAGTCGAGCACCGCCACGTCCACTTGCCACGCGTGCTCAAGACGCCCGCCAACGGCACCGCCAACGCCAGCTCCACGCAGGAGGCCACCCGATGAAGCGTCTCTTCCGCCGCTGCGGCCACGCGCCCGGCGCCCTCAGCCTCGAGGACCAAGCCGCCGTCGACCAGTTCCGCGCACTGCTCGCCGCCCTGCGCGACCCGGAGCCCTGGACCCCCGGCCAATGCCAGGACCTCGCCGTCCGGGTCGGCCCGTTCGTAGAGCGCGCTCACCCGCGTCCGGGTGACGACCACGGACCCGACATCATCGCCGTCGCCCTGCAACACCCCGGTGGCTCGTACACGCCGTACGGCGAGCGCTACCGGAAGCTGGGCTGGCTGCGCTGCGAGACGACCACCATCCTCGGTGTGTGGAATCCGGCCTACGCGCCGCTCACCCACGCCGCGGCGGGCCTGGACCTCCCCGACGACGTCGGCATGGCCCCGGCGAACTACGGCGTCCACGTCGAAGCACGCCGCAGCGACGGCACCGGCTACACGCTGCTCCGTATCGGCCCCTACTTCCAGACCTGGCTCGCTTCCCGCGACGCCGACCGACTCAACACCGAGCTGGCGGGCAAGGCGACCATAGTCGTCCCCGGATGCACGGTCACCGCGAAGGCCGCGCCGTTCGACGTCAGCGACTACGAGAGCTACGACAACCCGTACGAGACCGACGCCACCGTGCTCCTGGCGGCCGCCATCGCCCGCGAGGTGTCGGCATGACCACGGCCCTGTACGAGATCGAGACCAGCGAGGCCGACGACGGCACCACGGTCCCCGCCGAAGGCATCTGGACCCCCGAGGGAGAAGACGCGGCTGACAACGGGTTCGTCGTCTACCGCGGGCTGTACGTCGCCGGCATCGGAGCTCCGAACGACGACGGCCTCTACCCGGACAGGTTCTTCTTCCTTGGCAAGTCAGCGTGTTGCGCTAGGGATAGCGCAACACAACCTGCTTGTGGCGAATTGGGCTTGGCGCAGCGGAACGACGCCATCACGTGAAGAGGTGATCAGTGCCTGTTTCTGAAGGTCGTGCCTGATCAAGGGGGTGGTCGTTGATGGGGTGTGAGTATCGGAAGCGACCATCCGGCGGGTGCGGATCGGATCTATGCAGCCCTGGTTGCGTTGGGGGCTGAGCCGGTCCTTGATCCGGAGTTGTGGCCGCAAGGGCCGCAGGAGGGCGACCGGTTGAGGCTGCTCGGAGTTCTGCTGGCCAAGACGGAGCTGGAGATCACCGCAGCGACGAGGCTGGGTGAGGACGAGCAGTTCGAGGACATCGCTGACGTGGTGCTCGGATGGACTGAGCAGGTGGGTTCGAGCGGCATTGCGTCGAACGTGCTGGTCAACCGGTTGCAGCGGACTGCGGTGCAGCTAATGGACGGCGGGGAGGAGAAGACTGCGGCGGGCCAGGTTGCCTCTGGGGCGGCCGTGGTGGCGGCAGCGGACGTGCTCAGCGCCCACCTCCAGTTCGAACACGGCGACGTCGAGCGAACCCGGCGGGCTCTGGACCGGACCGAAGCGTCCGTGATCGCGGTTCTGGAAGGCATGCATGAGGTGCGCGTCGCCATCGGTGACGTGGAGGAGTAGAGAGTGGCAAGAGCTGGGGGTTGTCCGTGCCGAGCGGCGTAGTGAAGTGGTTCGATCCCGGACGGGGACTGGGCGTTATCGCCCAGGACAGCGGCGGTCCTGATGCCGTCGCACACCGCTCCGCGGTTCACGGCGACGCCAACTGCATGCTGGTGGTGGGCGGCCGGGTGCTCTTCGACGTCACCCTGGACGCCGCGGGCGTCCGGGCCGACAACATCCGACAGGCTGCCGGACCGGGCTGTCCGCCAGTCGGGGGACCGGGAGGCGAGATGGCCGCGCGCCCGCAGGCCGGCTAGCCCGTCCACTGCAATGGTGCAAGAGGCTCCCCCGCCCCGAGGGGTCTGGCCCCGTCGCCGGGCCAGGCCCCTCGCCCTGCGTCCGGCTGAACGTGGGTGCCGCGGCAAATGGGTGACGTGCCGACCGCTTGACCCGAGCCGGTCGTTGAGCTGGCATGGAAGCCTTCGGTAACTGCCCGGACCCGGGTCCCGACGACGCCCGGCTTGCCGGCCATGCAGAGGACACCTGCGCGTGGTGCGTGCAACGGCGGGAGACTGACGCCCGGGCCCGTGAGGTGCCGGTGGAGAGGAAACGTTCGCCCGCGCCCTGGAGGGTTCCGCCGGGACTGCCCTCGCACCCTGCACAGGTCGACGGATGAGGGCGGCCAGGACGGCGATGGTCGCTCTGGCCGCGGCCACGATCGTCGCTGCGACAGTGTCGGTAGTCCTGGGTACGTGCTTCTGATTTCGGACACGATGCAGGCCGGGCATGCCAGGCACTCGGCTGATTGCGGAATCAGCCGATGTGCTGTGCTCCTCGTTCGTGGTTTGTGTCTGTGGCCTCTCGCGTCAGGTCAGGACGTGGGAGGCACGGCGCGGTTGAGAGGTTCCAGGTCTCCGTGCAGGGCGGCGTGGAGTGCGGCCGCGAGTTCGCGGGCCCGCTCTTCGCTCGACACGCTGTGCATCATGAAGTAGATCGGTCCCGGGTAGGCGTCCGCGCCGACCTCGCGGTTGTGGACCAGGCGGATGATCGCGTCCCGGACAGCGTTGTTCACGGTGTCGTCGACGGAGTGTCCGGGGTCGGCGGTGAGCGTGTCCGCCTTCACGGTCCACCGCGGACCGTCGGATTCGATCGCGACGAACACGGCGCGGTGCGCCATGGCCTGCCTGTATGCCTTGTGGAAAGCATCGGTGCCGGAGGCGTCTGGGATGAGGTGGGCAGGGCAGGGAACCGGCAGCGGCTGCATGAGGAGATTGTGCAAGAGGTCAGGAACATTCACGTCCGTTGACACTCGAAGACCGCCCCGGTGCTGCGGTGGCATCCTCAGGGCCCGATGCTGACCAGCACAGGCGGCTCAAGCGGCCGGAGCGGGCTTCCCTGCCCAACCTGCCCCGATTCTCTGCGACGCATGGCGGTTGGCCTTCCACAGTGCTGCGGGGGCCGCCCGCCGTCCGGGCGGCCCCCGCAGTGGCGCGGTCAGGAGCTGTTGATGAGATCGAGGAACGATTCGACCCGCGAGGACAAAACTCAAGCTCAGGGGCTGGCAGCGTGGCCCACCGAGCAGGCCGCGCACCACTGGGCTCGCGCTCCACGCTGATCTGTCAGTGACCGAGCTTCGTGATGCGCACCGCGCTGGCCTCGCCGCCGTCTGAGACCTTGTCTGCCTTGAGCTCGCCATCCACCCGGCCCGACCGCGCATCCTCTACATAAACGGCCGCCGCCCGGCCTTCGATTTCCTGGGCGATCAGCCGCCCTGTCACCACAGGTGTGCCCGACGAGGCGCGGTTCTCCCCGCGGAACGTGATGCGCTGGCCGATCACATCCTCGATCGCGTTCCTCAGTTCCTGCGTCGCGCGCAGCACGTCGAGGTTGCCGTCGGACGGCGTCTCGTACCCTTGCGCGTAGTCCTCAAGCCGCCGACGCAGGTCTTTGAGTACATCAGCCAGTTCCTCGGCTGCGTCTGGATCGATGCGGATGGGTTGCAGGCGTCCCTCGATCACGTCGGGGGTTTGCACAGGGATTAGCTCTGCCGGTGTCTCCTCGCCACGTGCCGCCGCTTGCCTGGTCTCGGCGCGACGCTTCAGGATCGCATCGGATTGTCCGTAGAGGAACTTGATGCCCTCGGTGAGTGCAACGCCGGTCAGTACAGCGATACTCAGCGGCTCGACCATAGATCTGTCTCCTACTCGTGTGCGAGGATTTCCAACCACTTAAGCGAACCTTTTGCAACGGCTGCATCTGGGTCGGCGACTATCAATGCAGCAAGAGTCCGCTTCATGCTTGCCTGGTCCCCCATCGCGGCAGCCGCGAGCCGTGTAAGAGAACCCAGATGCACAGCCGGGCGCTGGCATAGTGAGTCATCTCCGATGCGGTCAGCAGCCCAGGCCGCTGCTTTCGCTCGGTCGCGGACCTGCTTCAGGAGTGAGCACAGAAGGTCGATCGCTCCGCATTCGGCAGCGGCGCGTAGGGCGATCTGGATATGCAGATCGGCCGCGCTCAAGCCCCAGCCATCACCGACATCGCGGTTGTCGTCGGATGAAATCGCTAAGATCAGATCGCGGGCCGCCCCGGTCTGGCCTGCAGCGGCCAAGGCCACGGCGATCTGACGGTCAGCGTCGAGGTGTGCCCCAGGGATGTATGGATCTAGCCCCTCGAAACTGGTGGCCTCGTATCTGTCTTCGTAATACGCATTGCCAGCTGCCCCCATCAAGCCCAGAAGATGAAACGTGTCGGGGAAAGCGTCGTGGCGCAAGGCTGCACGGGCGCGCCATCGCAAGGACTCCTCCGCCCGGCCCGAGCGCGCCAGAGCCAGGGCCAGAAGGCACCCAAGGGAATCGGGTTCTAGCTGGAACAGTCGGTAGGCTAAGTCATAGTCCCTGTTCCCACCCAGACTGTTGTCACGGGAGTGAAGTCGGGCTTTCGCCAATTCGATCTCGTGGTCGATCTGCTCGTAGACTGCCTCCCGTTCGTCACTCACCATGTCGGCGGCGTACGCGAGGAGCAGGACTCGGTGGATTGGGAAGTCCGTGAGGGCGCGGCATTTCTCCACGGCTTCTGGTGCCTGAATCGGACGTTTCAGTGCGCGGAGCTGGAGGCAGGCCGTCGACAGGGTCAGCTGTTGATCATCTAGGAGAGTGCTCAGCCGGGCGACGCCCATGCGATCGTCGTGGTCTGCTAGATAGTTGCGCAGATCTTTGACGTAGCCCCGCAGTTCGCTGTGCTCGTGGTCTCGGAGCAGGTTGGCGATGGGCGATCTCTCGCCGCTGAGAGCTAGGTAGCGGAAGAGGGCGAGATCCATGTCACTGTACGGTCCGGCGAGTTGCCGCCTCGCCTCGGCGTTGCCGATGCACAGGAGCTGATCTCCCATGCCGGTGTTACCAGAGCGGTAGAAGGCGTATGCCAGGGCGGCCGCGAGGACGGCCGTCGCTTCGTCCGGCCGACTGGTTTCTGGATCCTGCGTGATCTGTTCGGCGGTGCACAGGCGCTGTAGACGCTCTTCTGCGATGTTCTGAAGGTGTGGCTGGGGTCCGATCAGCGCGGAGAAGCCGCGAGCTGCCTGGAAGGCGGCCAGATCGGCTGCCAGGCGAGGCAGATTTTGGTCCGCCAGAGCGAAGAACAGTTCGATGCTGCGTGTGATCTCGCTCTCTGCCGTTGCCCGGAATTGCATTTGATGCACCAGATGTAGAAAGGCGGTGACGCCGTCCTCTGCTGCGAACTCGAGCAGGCTGACGGCGAGGCGCCTGCTGCGCTCGAAGTCACCGAGTGTGGCCAGCTCCAGGGCGCACTCGAGCACCAGGCCTTGCAGGCAGGTGCCGTGGACGATGTCGCGGTGAACCGGGATGACGAAGCGACCGTCCAGCTCTCCTGCGAGGTCCGGCATCCGGTCCGTGATGCTGGTGAGAAGGCCATGCGCTCGGTCGGCATAGCCATGCCTTCGCCAGGCAATTGCGCGATACAGATCCCACCACAGCCCCGTCGACTCGTCCTCGATGTCGTGCCGGCAGCTTTCGATCTCTGCGATTGCCGCCTTCCGGCAGGGCGCATCGTAGGCCACCTCAGGGCGGCCGACACTACTCAGCACCTCGGCATGGTCGAGGGGCGACCCCGCTGTCCGGCACAGGATGCCAGACAGGTCTCCGGCGCTGGTTCGAGAAATCCACGGCAGCGCCCCCGCCATCGCAACATCTTCGAAGATGGTCCGGGCTCTCCAGCGATTCTTCCTCGGCATTGCATAGATCAGGTGCGCCGCGGCGATGGCGTCGGCGTCGCGGCGACGGCGTTCTGACATCGTGATGGCGTACTTCATGATCCCGAACCGGTACCGCTCGGAATCGATGTCCAGCGCATCGGATCCGGCCGGCACAACTGCGTCGCAGTCGATGCGGAAACGCTGGATGAACGCCAGCCCGTAGTAATCGAGGATGCCGTCTGCCAGCTTCCGGGCTGGATGGTGCAGTGCATCGGCCTTGTGCAGGTCGGCGAGTAGGACCGCGGCTTCGTACTGCAAGGTCGGCCGGACACCGTACTGGCACCGAGGGATCATGTGGTTCAGCCGCTCCACCGCGCGGTGCCGGGTCGACGGCCGCAGCGCCTCAAGGCATGCCAGGGCCAGGTTCCGGATCACGTCGTGGTCGTAATCGCCGAGATCACCAAACGCATCCGTGGGAGTCGTCTCCCTTCCCCCAGCGTCGGGTGCCCGGCCGGTCCCCAACCCTGCAGACAGCTGGAGTCGCCGGGCGAGCAGCCCGGCCATCCGCCGGTGATCCTCAAGCTCAAGGGCAGAGTCACAGGCTGTCTGCCAGATGCTCTGCGCCTGCGATGCGGGCAGGGCACGCAGCAGGTCGTGGACACCCTCGTCATCCAGTAGATAGTCGCACAGGCGCGCATGCCGCCCAGCGCGGTTGAGATGATGCGCAAAGTTTGGACGCAGGTACTGGGACGCGTGCTGCGGATCCTTCAGGAAGTGTTCGCCCAGATTGACGTGTGCCTCTTCTGCACTGATCTTCAGCGGTGCCCAGCTGTGCAGAAAACTGCGGAACGACTCGTGGAAGATCCGCCAGCATCCGCTTGTCTCGTCGAGCCTTAGAAATTCCTGCAGATCAGCGAGGACGTCGCCGACAACCGATCGAGGAAGGGCGAGTATGTCCGCGATGTCCTCGGAGGAGATCCCCGGCTCACGGGCCACTGAGATGACCGCGAGGGTGGGACGCACCTCTTTGCGCCAGCGCAGGCTACGCAGATTGTGGGCGACCCGGCGCTGGAGAAAGGTCTCGTACAAATGGTCCAGGCCGTCTGGCAGGCTGCTCGCCTCCAGGGGTACACCTGGCTCGTTCAGCATGCTGATCGCGTAGCGGGAGTACAAGTAGTTGCCGCACGCCTTGCCGGCCAGTATCCAGGCCAGCTGTTCGGCGCCCTCGACCGTCGAGGCAAGGCGCGCTCGGCAGTAGGCGTACATGTCCTCGCCGGGGTTGGGTTCGTCCCGGTCGAGGTCCAGAAGCCGGTCAGCCACGCGTTCCAGGACCGTGTGCTCACCGGTCCGGCACGTGAGCACGAATCGGACGTCAAGCCGCGACTGTCGTAAGCTCTCGACCGCATGGACGACGAAGTCCACGAACTCCGCTGCGAGACCAGGTGAGTTCGCCTCGTCGAGGCCGTCGATCAGCACCACGAGAGCCGGTGGGGCGTCAAGCTCCTCGAGCGGGCCGCGCACGTACCGGATCAGCGCGGAACGAGCCGACTCGCCAGTCAGCGACAGGGATTCGATGGACACGCCGCTGACCTGCGAGTCGTGAGCATTCTCGACCGTGACGTGCGAGACCACGGTCACTGGCATGCCAGCCCGTCGGCTGAGGGCCGCCACGTAGTCGGGCGATGCAGCACTCAACTCCTTGACCAGCCGAGCCACCAACTGCCAAGGGACCAGAGTGTTGTCGTCGTTCGCATGGCACTCATGCCACACGGTGACAGGCCCTGGGGTCGGCTCAGCGGTGACCTCGTTTACGCGCCGTGCTAGCCGTGACTTCCCGGCGCCTGGCTGCCCCGTGATCAATATTGACCCGCGGGGCGTGCTCACGCTCTCCAAGACGTGGTTGAGAGCCCATTGGCGCCCGACGTAGTCGTCCCCCTGATCCATCTACCCTCCGCCCCCTGCACACCGTGACGACACGTTAGCCCAGAGTTGATCGACAAACCCGGGAATTTAGTCCTTTATTGCTGTGCGGAGGGGAATGACGATTGGCGTCGGCAGCTGTAGCTGTTCGCGCAGTGTTTCGTTCTCGGCGGTGAGCAGACTGAGGGCGCGGACGAGCGCGGGAACGTCCTAGCGCAGACGGGCGAGTTCCTCGTTCTTGTTCGCGATGGTCTGCTTCAGCGTGACGATCTGCGCGCGCAGGCGGGCTTCCGTGTCGGAGACGCCTCCTCGCTCGCGGACGTGGGTGTAGAACTCGTTGCGCAGGTCCGGGTGGCGCTGGGTGAGGGCGTTGCGGGGGACCTGGGCTTCGAGGGCGAGGGCGACCACGGTCAGGGCGCCGTTGGAGTGTTCGGGGCGGCCGGTGAGGATGCGCTGCATGGCGGCACGGATCCGGTCGCGTTCATCGGTCGCTGGGCTCACGTCGCTGGCTCCTGGCAGGTGATGCGGGTGCGGTCGTGGGTGTCGGCGAGGTTACGCAGCCGCCCGGCCGTGGCGAGGAGCCGGTCGGCGATCGGCTGGGGGTGGTGGAGTGCCTGACGGGCGAGGCCGTCGGCCCGGTCGCGGAGCTGCCGGGCGTGGTGGTCGGTGCGGACGGTGTTGGCGCAGCCGGTGACACAGCGGTCCAGGGCCGGTGTGGTGCTGTCGGCGGGACGCTCGCACAGGGCCAGCTCGCGTTTGTAGCGGCACAGCAGCAGGGCGTGAGGGTTGTCGTAGAGAACGCTCCCGTCGCGGGCGAGGTACTTGCGGGCGAAGTCGGCCTTCACGGTGGTGCCTTCGAAGCGCCGGACGGTGCTGGCCTGGTGCAGGGCCTGGCGGGCGGCGGGCCCGGAGATGCCTTCCCCTTGGCTGTAGCGCTCGTGAAGGTCGGCTGCAGTCTCGGCGGTGCTCAGGGCGGTCTCGATGTCGATGAGGTCGTGGATGCCGCGGCGGGAGCGGGTGCCGTATCCGCCTGCGACGTCGGTGTCGAGGACGGTGCGCAGGTGACCGTACTGGATGGCGAGGGCGACCAGTCCACCGGGACGGCGGGCGATGTGCCAGGCCAGCGACCGGCGGAAGCGCACCGCTGTGACCGGCCCGGCGGGGTCCGCGGGGATGACTTCACGGGGGAGACCGTGGCGGGCGGCTTCCTGGTTGGCCCAGGTGATGAAGTCGGCGATCCGTTCGCGGATCCCGTCGCTGCCCATGGCCTTTCCACGGTGACGGACGGCGCCGCGGTGGTAGTCGCTGGCGAAGAGCAGCTCCCCCTCCGGGACGATCTGCTCCAGGACGCGGATGGCCGCGACGACGGGAGCGATGGCGACCCAGGGGACGTCCCGCTCGACACCGGCGGAAAGGTAGTTGCCGTCCTCGTCGACGGCGGTCTTGAACTGCCGGGTGCGGATCAGATGCCACGGTTCCTCGCGGCCGTCGGCCGGGTCGGGACAGCAGCCCGAGCGCATGGCGAGGACCTCCTCGGGGCGAGCGCCTGTCAAGTACGCGCAGAGGATGAACGCCGCGGTTCCCAGATGCCGCAGCAGCACCGGGGCCTCGACGAAGTCGACATTCGGGCGCCACGGCCTGCCGGCGATGGTTGCCGTCACCGGCACATCGAGCGGGCAGGGACCGGGCCGCTCGGCTGCCGCCCGCGTCAGTCCGTGCACACGGGCGATCCGGTCGACCTGATAGAGGGAAACGCCCGCGAGAGCGGCCAGATAGGCACGGGCCACGGTCGTCTTGCCGCCGTTGCGGACCGCGGGCACCGGAGCGCTGGCAGTGAGAGCTGGCTCCAGAAGCCGTTCGAGGACCACGCGGCCTTCCCCGCTCGCGGGGTTGGTGACCGCGGCCCGGGTCAGACGGGCCGGTTCGGCCGCGGCGGCCAGGATGTCACCGGCGAGATCCTCCACCAGGCGTACCGCCCAGGTGAGCAGGGGCGCCATGGTGGCCGTGGCGATGGGTTCCGTGGTGTTCTCGCCCCGCTCGCTTCTGTCCTTGGGTAGATAGTCGGCGACCAGGTCGGGTTCGTCCCACGGCGGGCGGGCCATCCCGGTGGGGTGGGCGGTGATCTGGTCGAAGGCCCACAGGCGGCACACGTCCCGCAGCACGTCCCGGGTCCGGTCCGCGCTGGCCCCAGAGTCTTTGAGGTAGTGGCCGTAGGCGTCGAGGAGCTCGATGTCGCAGTCCGTCAGGGAGGTGATGCCCTGTTGGTTGAGCCAGCGAGCCATGCGCATCCACTGCGAAACGGTGCCGGCGGTCGCCCTGCCGCTCTGGCGGCTGCGCATGCGGATACCGCGCTCACGCAGATACGTCGCCGGAAGCTCCCCGTTGATCATCGTCCACGCGATCAGCTTCAACTGAGGACGCATCTGTGCTGGGCAGTTGCGCCAGTGGATGGAGCTCCGTGTACTGCTCGGGTTGGCGATCAGCGGTGCGAGGGACCATGACCCGTCTGTGTAGCGGCTGTTGAGATGGGCGTGCTGGGGCGCCTGGACGCGGTGGGCCAGCACCACCGGGCCGGCCGCCGCGGGCACGGGCAGAACATCGGGCGCGGGCAGGGAGTGGGCCGTCACGGGTTGAGGGCTCCGTTCAGCAGAAGATCGATGAGAGCACGGTCCGTGGCGGTGACCTGCGCCAGCGCGGCGCGCTGCCGGCCCGCGCCCAGGCGCCGCCACAGGTCCTCAAGGCGCTCGTAATGGTCGGCCCACTCCCTGTGCCACACCGGCTCGGGCAGAACGGAGCGCAGGTGGGACAGCGCCGCCTCCAGATGGGCGAGCCGCGGATGATGGCCGGTGTGGACGCGGGCGTTGGGGCAGCCCAGACACATCAGGAACGACGCGCCACAGCCCCCGCCCACGTCGGGCCAGGGACTGGCGCCGGCGTCATGGCAGTCGGCCGTCGCGGTAGGGGTGTCCGCCGGATCGCCGTCCTCACGCAGCTGCGCGGCCAGCACCGCGGTGCGGGCATGGTCGAGCGCGGCCAGAGCCCCGGCCGCGATCACCGGCCGTGCCTCCTCCTGGACCTGGGCGTCGGGCAGCACATAGCGCCGGTCATGGGTGGCCTGAGAGTGCTGGAGAGGGCCGCGGCGGGTCACCACCGTGCGCCGACCGCGCTGGAACGGTGAGCCGGACAGCTGGTGCCGGCGGGCCCAGAAGCGGACGTCGTCATGGCAGAGGCCGAAGGCGAACCGGCCGACCGGAGCGCGGCGGTCCTTGTCACCGCTCGGAGCCCCCGTCTTCGCGGTGCGCGAGACGATCAGCACGTCGGCATCAGGATCCACGGCGGCGACGGCCGCCCGGGCGAACCGGGTGGCCGCCAGCGCCTGCGTGATCAGCCGCCCGCCCGAGCCCGCTCCGGTGTCCGTGACGTTCTCCGTCTCGTACCAGCGCCCCGCCCCGCGACGGCGCTTCTCGACCGGCACCCGATAGGTCGGCCGTCCGTCCCGGCCGGGATCGGGGCTGGCCCGGGGCACCTTGGCCCGGTCGACGACCGACAGGTTCCACCCGAACTCGGCGAGCAGTAGAACGCTCAGCGAAACCGCTTCGGACCGCGACAAGAACAGCCGCTTCCAGGTCTGCACCCGCGCACCCCCGCCCAGCGCCCGAAGCCACTTCGCCGGAATGTACTCACGGCCGCTCGCATCGATCGCACGGGGGACATCTCCGGTACGGGCCAGGAAATCCAGCGCCTCACCCAGCATCCACCGGTCATCGCCCGGGCCGATCACACCGCTTCGCCACCGCTCCAGCAGGCGCCCGTTGTCCTCGATCCGAAGCAGCGCAGCCCTGAAGTCCTGGCGGGCGGTGCGGACGATGTGATCGAAAGAGGCCGTGTCGTAGGACTGAACACTGCCCCGCGAGCCGGGCACCCGGCGCGCGAGGAGCTCCGCCACCGGCCCGCTCCGCAGCCGTCCGTCCTCGCGAAGGAGATTGCTGACCGTGCGCACCTGCTGCCGGCCACCAGGCGAGGCGAGCTTCGCCAGCCGCCACCGGCGCAGCAGATCGACCGTCACCCCACCGAGATCGCGCGGACAGTTCGGCTGCTCCGCGAGGAACGCCGCGAACCGCCTGATCTCCCGCCACACCCAGCGGGAGGTGGAGTGCGCCGACCAAGCTGCGGAACGGCACTGACCGGCGAACAGAACCGCCAGAGAACGCTGCAACGGCTCCGCCACGGGCAGGAGAGCGAAGTCGTAGGTGGCGATGTATCCGTCATGGTTACGGTGCTCCACCACCAGCCCGTCCGGGACGGACGGCTCGGGGAAGTCCAGGTCGCCGGGAGGAAGAGCCGCCTTGCGGCCGCGCCCGCTCACGCCCGCTCCCCCGCCGGAGTCAGCGCGGCTTCGATGTCCTGGACGCCGCTCGCCGCACAGGCCACCTGGGCGAACAGGTCGTCCAGGTCCGGCGCCGGGCCGCCCATCGGCGTCGGAGCCGCGCTCAGCAAAGACTCCAGCTGCAGATGACGCACCGGCGCGAGATAGTGCCTGATCGTGGTCTCCCGGGAGGAATGACCGAGGAGACCCTGCACCATGAACCACGGATCGCCGTACAGCAGCCGGAAATCACGACGCTCTTCGGGACTGAGCCCGTACCGCCGGTCCATCACATGATTCAGCACCACCAGCATGAACAGCGCGAAGGAATGACGCCCGGCATGCGGAGTCGCATACGGGGCGTACACCCGGTGCGGATCCCGCCTCGCCAGCGGCGTGAGTACCTGCCGGCACCGCTGGTTCGCCGTACGGAAAACCCCGTTCCACGAGTGCGGATAGAACGGCAGCCCCCGCTCGCTCAGCCACAGCCACAGCGGCTCCGGACCCTCCGGCCCCTCAACGAACAGCGTGGCCCGCTCCTGCCAGGTCAGCAGATCCAGCGCCCGCTCCCCCCGCCCACCAGGCCCCTGCCAGCGCACCCGCGGCTTCAGCCCTCCAACAACTTCGGAGACCAGCCGCATGGGCACCCGGTCATACAGCCCACGCGCCTGGGCCTGCCGGACCGTCCACGCCCGCGAGGAGTCCACATAGTCCTGTATCTGATCAACCACCCGGACCGAGGTGTAGAACGACCGGGACCTCTTTCCTCGAGAACTTTCCGAAGCCACCGTGCCGTGGCAGTACCGACCGCCCGCCAGACGTCGCACGGGGATCTCGATCGTCAGCAACGCAGCCGCTTCCTGGCGCCGCAACCCGGAGGAGGTGAGAAGGTCGACGAACGAGGTGTTCCGATCCTCCAGACGCCCCACCCACCCGGGCGTCGGCGCCCCGTCCCGGTCGAACCCCCGCAGCCCGACGTCCGACCACAGCCGCCAGGTGCGCGGCGTCAGCCAGTGCACATTGCTCGGCCGGCTGTCCTTGGCCCGAGCCATAGGTACCGCCACCAGATGACCGCGAAACCCGACAACCTGACGCGTGGCGACCGGAGACCGCATGATCAGCCGCTCCCGCAGCGCCCACCGGTACAGGCCGCTGAACGCGGCCAGCTCACGATTCCACTTCGACCCGCCGACCCGCTCCGGATTCTCCGGAGCCCGGGTCCGCCAGTACTCGAAGTCCTCCAGATCCCGGTCCACGGCCTCGCACCAGCCTTTCCCCCTGCCCCACAGGAACGTCAAGAGCAGAGCGAGGTCGGTCGCGTAGTTGAGCCTGGTCGACACGGCAAGCGAACGGAAAGACCGGGACCGGACGTACCGGGTCAGCAGCGGGTCCACTCGATAGTCTGGCGACAGGAAGACGGGGTCGCCGGGCCGAACCCCCGACCCCTGCTCCCGTTCCGCCAAGCCCTCCAACCAGGTCTGCAGCTCGGCTGACACTGCTTGCGGCCCGGCCGCCCGTACCCAGAAAACACGCCATGCCTTCACAGACCAGCCCTTCAGCAGCCGCTTCAACACGCGCATTCAATAGGGAACTCGTTGTCCTCGGACACCATCGGTGGGCGGACATCATCGAGGCCGCCGCCGCGTACATGGACCGCGTCCACAGCTGGCGGACCCTGCACCTCTACCCGGGCGACGACCCCTCGGTGCTCATCCCCCGTATCCCGCGCGCCGTCCACACGCACGGCGTCTTCTTACGGCACCCCTGGGTTGTGCACACTCGGTCAGTGACCAAGTAGCTGGATGGTCCGCGGGTTTTGAGACAAGGAGCCTGGTCAGTCCACTACAGCTCGCGGGCCGGGCACGCCACTGCGACGTGGTTGAACCAGCGACAACGGCCTCGAGGTGTTGCCTGCGCAGGCGGTTGCCCCGTCTGGGCTACCACGGAAGGACGCCCCCAGATGAGGCACATAGCGTAATCGATTGATCACGCTACGCGACTCCCTGGAGGGTCGACCATGCCACGGAAGTCGAGACAGACACCCCGAATACCCGCGGGCCGCCGAATAGCCCTGGCGACTGTCAGCAGCCTGGCCGCAGGCTCCATCGTCCTCTCGTCGGGCTACACAGCCCTCGCCCAACCGACGCCTACCCCTTCGGACACACACCACCCCGGAGCCCACGCCCTCCGACACTCACACGACCGAGCCGCCCCCGGTCGAGCCGCCGTCCCCGGTCCCGCCGCCGCCCCCGGTCGAGCCCCCGTCCCCGGTCGAGCCGCCGCCCCCGGTCGAGCCCCCGGCTCCGGCCCTGCCCCCGGCTCCGGTCACACCGACAACCCCGGTCACACCGACAACCCCGGCCGAGCAAACGTGTACCCACACGGTCGCGAGTGGAGACACGCTGTCGGCGATCGCATCCAGGTACCTGGGTGAAGCAGGCAGGCACCCCGAGATCTACGCCGCCAACCAGGCACTGATCGAAGCAGCTGCGCGGGAGCACCCCGAACCGCCCGTGTTCGGGACGAGTGTCGGACCCAGTGGCCCGGGCCACTGGATCTTCCCAGGAACCGTTCTCACCATTCCGGGCGGGGCGTGCGTCCCGGCGACGCCGCAGACCACCGCGGGTGAGGGAGTCCCAACGTCGTGTACGGCGCCTCTCGTAATAGGTGTGCGGGGCTCTGGCCAGCTAGGGGTTCGTGTCCCGGGGGTTACCGAGGAGGAGAACCTCGCCCCGGAGGTAGGCGAGATCGTGGAGAGCCTGAGGCCCAATGGCGTGCAGGTTTGGGGCGTGCCATACCCGGCAGTGTCGGTGCCGGAACTCATCAACGACGTCAAGGAGAAAATAGGCAACAGCTACAACAGGCACACGGAGCGCGGGCTGCGGCCCGATGAGGCCACAGCGGCAGTCACGGAAGAGCTCTATAGGGAGGGTCTCCCGATACCCCACAGCGTCATGGAAGGGGCTGATCGACTCCAGCAGGACATCCTCACCCGAATCAGCCACTGCCCCCATCAGAAGCTCATCCTGACGGGGTACTCGCAAGGAGCCTGGGTCATTCGCCTTGCATTGGACAGACTCAAGGACGACCCCAATTGGCCCCTGATTCGCGACAGTATCAGTGGTATTGGGCTCCTCGCGGACCCGAACCCCAAATGTGGCCACCTTCGAGCTTTCCCGCTGAGCTCGAGGACCGAACCCACCGGGTCTGTGCGCAGGGAGACCCGGTCTGCGGCAACCCGGTCATCATGTTGACCGACCATCGATGCGGCAATCCGCGGACTGGAGCACCGTCAACCCCTGCCTGTCCGCACACTCGATACAGGACAGACCCGTCAGGAATCGGGCCCGACATCACTGGCGCAGAAGAGATTGCCAACTTCCTGCAGCTGAAGTTGACCGGTCTTCCTACTGGACCGCTTGAGTTCCCGCCGGGGTTTGGCCTCGAGTAAGTCGCACACCACCTGCGGGGGCCTCCGCACTGTGTTGGTACGGGGCTCCCGCAGTTCAGATGTGCATCCCTGTCGTCTCGCTCCGGGGACGCGTAACCGCGCTGGGGCGCAACCAGGTCACTGGGTCGCTTCATGGGTCGGTGGGCTGTGGGCGGACGCGGTAAACGTGCGGCCAATGCTTCCCGGTGATGAACAAGTCGTGCGTGGAAGGGTCCATGGCGACCCCGTTGACGTTGCCGGGACGCCGGGCAGCGGGCGGAAGGTGTGGAAGGGCACCGATGTGCAGGGTCGCCGTAACGCGCCCCGTGCCGGGGTCGATGCGGGCAATGGCATCGGTGGGCCAGACATTGGCCCACACGTCCGTGCCGGTGCACTCAAGCTCGTTCAGCCCGCTTACGGGCCCGTCACTGTCGTGGACCGTGATCCGGCCCAGCAGCTCAAAGGAGTGCGGGTTGCGCAGTGACAGGGTCGCGCTACCGTCACTCATCATGAGCCGACCCCGTGCTCGATCGTGGCACAGGCCCCAGCCCTCACCGTCGTAAGTCACCCGGCGCAGCTCGGCCAGGGTCTGGCCGTCCCGGAACACGGCCGTATGCTCACGCCACGTCAGATGCCACAGTCCGCCGTCGACTAGGGTCAGACCTTCGCCGAACCATGAGGCGGGCAGCGCCACGCGTCGGGTCACCCGGCCCGAAGACAGATGTGCCTTCTGTACCCAGGATTGTCGGTACATTCCGGAGCTCTCGTACAGCGAGCCGGCCAGAACCTCCAGGCCCTCGGTGAAGGCGCTGACGTCATGCGGCAGCACCTGGAGCACCTTCGCTTCCAGTTCCATTGGATCGGCGGGGCCTGCCATGCGGCCAGTCGGGGGCGCACCGGTCAGTCCAGAGAACACGATGAGGCATGAACTGACCGTCAGCCCCCGCAAGACTGACCGTCGCGATCCAAGGAAGGGCATCAGAGGCCTCCAAAGCAGCACGACAGGACGACTCCGAGGGGCAGGAAACGGGCCATCCGGCCACCGCTAGCCAAATCTACTTTGGAAGCGCGGAGAGGGCCCGTCATCCGTGCGGTCGGCACCTGCCCGACGTCGCCCGTTCTGGCGCCCAGAACCCGTACGGGTGGGGAGTTCCGTTGTTCCCCGAGGTCGAGATCCTGTGCTATGGCGCCCCTGACTTCCCGGGGCCAAGGCTGAGAGCGGTCAACGGTCAGTTCTCAACCTTGTCCACAATCTGGCCTGGTTCATCGTCCGCCGCCCGCGGGGTCTGGTTGCCGCCGCGATCCAGTACGGACATCTCCGCGTCCAGATGACCCTCGGCTACGCCGACCCTCGGGAATTGCATCAGACGGGCGAGAAGTCGCAGGTCGCAAGTTCAGAGCGACGGCCTGAAGGACTCCAACGCTACTACGAGCTGGCCTTCTGAACAGGCATGTTGCTAAGAAGAGCCCGTCTAATGCATGATCTGCCCTCCAGAAGGGATGGTCTGGAGTGGCGCATCAGCAGAAGGTGGCCCTTGCCGGGGCAGCTCAACTGGAGCTCGTGTCCGGGGTCGTTCAGCTGCGTCCCGAGGACGCGATGTTCGACGCGATGCTGCGGGGCTGGAGGGCTCAGCAGAAGTCGCGCGGGCTGAAGGATGAGACGATCGACCCGCGGGAACGCCTGGTCCGCCGGTTCCTCGAGTTCGCGAACGACTACCCGTGGCAATGGACGCCGGCCCACATGGACGAGTGGTCGGCCTCCTTGGCGAGCGAGAAGCATCTGGCGCCGTCCACGATCCGCAGCTACCAGGGCGACGTTCGACTGTTCAGCGAGTTCCTCATCGACGGCCGCTACGGGTGGGGGACGGCTTGCGAAGAAGCCTTCGGCACCCATCCGGTGGCCATCGCTCACGAGTGGAACACTCTTCCCCACCTCCAGGATTACGAGGGCGACCCGGAGGCCAGGCCCTTCACCCGCGAGGAACTGCAGCGATTCCTCGACTACGCCGACGACCAGGTCGCCCGCGCCGTGAAGTCCAAGCGCAAGGGCGCCCTTGCCGCCTACCGCGACTCCACCCTCTTCAAGGTCATCTACGGCTGGGGCCTTCGCCGGACGGAGACCTCCAAGCTGGATGTCGTCGACTTCGGGCGCAATCCGCAGGCTCGGCAGTTCGGCCGGTACGGCACGCTCAACGTCCGCTACGGCAAGGCAAAGAAGGGCCAGCCGCCGCGACGACGGAACGTGCTGTCGGTGATGGACTGGGCCGTCGAGGCGGTCGCCGACTACGTCGAGAACGTCCGGCCGCGCTTCGGATTCCCCGACCACCCAGCACTGTGGATCACTGAACGCGGAGGGCGTCTGCAGCCCAGCTCCATCAACGACCGGTTCGAGGCATACCGCGATGCCCTAAAGCTCCCGAAAGACCTAGTTCCGCACTCAATTCGTCATTCTTACGTCACGCATCTGACCGAAGACGGAGTGGACCGGCGCTTCATCCAGCAGCAGGTCGGTCACGAGTGCGACAGCTCCACGGCCATCTACACGCACGTCAGCGACGACTTCATGAACACTGCCCTGAGCAAGGCCCTGGCCCCGGCGTTCGCCGGCGCCTGACGAGGAAGGACCCGATGATGGCCGCCAAGCTCGACTACCACTGGCACCTGCGCAAGGTGATGGCGGACCGCGGGATGTTCTCCACCACCGACCTCCTCCCGCAGCTGAAGGAACGCGGCATCACACTCTCGTCGAGCCAGGTCTACCGGCTCGTCGTCGAGCGACCGGAGCGACTCAGCCTGAAGATCCTCATGGCCCTGCTCGACATCCTCGACTGCACCATGGACGACCTCATCGAGCCCATCTCCGCGGCCAGCTCCGCGCCGAAGCCGAAGAAGGCCGCGGCGGGCGGGACTTCGGTCTCCGAAGGGCTCGGTGACCTGCGGCCTCGACGGGCCCGCATCAGCGGAGTCGACCGGTGACTGGCCTTGCCGAGGAGGTCATCGCGGATCCGGTCGGCCTGATCGTGCGGCTGGTCGGGAACGTCGATAGGCACCTGGGCGCCGACCGCATCCGCGACATCGTCTGCACAGTCGTACGCGCACGAGCCGGCCGCCGCAGCCTCGCCCAAGCCCTGCACGACGACCCGTCACTTCTGCGGACCGGGCAGCCGCCAGCGCCCTACTGCGTCGCAAAACTACTGATGGCCCTGCGCGACGCCGGAGCTCAGGACGTCGCACTGCCCCGCTGCGGCGAGTGCGGCCGCGCATGCCACTACGTCGGCAGCAGCACCGGAGGACGGTGGGGATGCTCACCCTGCCTCGACAAGCCCGCCGTCTGCGCGGGCTGCCACGAAGAACGACGCGTCACCAGCCGGGACCGCAATGGCGAGCCCCGTTGCGCGAACTGCCCCGACGCCGACGGCGACCCGCTCCAGGAACTCACCGAGCTCATCACACGCCTTGACCCTGTCCTGGACACCAACGCGATTCTGGCCGCGCTCGGACGAGCCACCGTCCGGCCCGCCGGACAGCGTCGCCTGGCCTGGGCCGTCGTCGCCCGCCCCGACCTGCTGACCGGCGCCGGTTACGAAGCTCCCGCCCCGGCGGCCCTGCGGTTCATCGACGAGCTCGTCGAGGCCGGGGCGACCAGGGTCGTCCGGCCTGCCTGCCCGCGCTGCCACGAAGTGAAAGCGCTGTCCAAACTGCTGGAGGGCAAGCGGATCTGCCGGGCCTGCTTCGCCCACCACGCGGCTGTCCCCTGCTTCGGCTGCGGAGCCGTTCGTGAGCCCGCCACACGCGACTCCGAAGGCCGACCGTTGTGTCCGAACTGCATGATCAGACAGCCCGCGAATCTGGAGGAGTGCGTCGGCTGCGGCCGACGTATGCCTGTCGCAAACCGGCTGCCCGACGGCCCGCGCTGCAACAACTGCCGCCCGAGGATGACCGCGGAGTGCGGCATCTGCGGGAGGACGACGCTCTGCGAGCTGTCTCGGGCCACTGGCCAGCCATGGTGCGAGCGATGCCAGCACCGATGGGTGACCTGCAACGGCTGCGGCACCGTCGCCCAGGCCCGCAGCGGCACCTGGGAGGCGCCCTTGTGCGCGAAGTGCACCAACTCCGACCCGGACTTCTGGGGCCGCTGCCCGGTCTGCACCACGACCTGGCAACTCAGTCCCCGCCCCTGTCAGCGATGCGTTCTCGACCGGCAAGTACGCGACCTCCTCGGCGACGCCACCGGCGCCATTCGGCCCGAACTCACCCCGTTCCACAAAGCGTTGACGAGCGCTGAGCGCCCGGACGTCGCTATCGCCTGGATCACTCGCTCGAAGGCCCGGGACCTCCTGGAACACATAGGACGCGACGAGCGGCCCGTCACCCACGAGGTCCTCGACGAACTACCTCCGGGCAAAGTGCTGGCCCACCTGCGCAGTGTCCTGGTCGCGACCGGTGCCCTCCCGCCTCGCGACCAACGGCTCCTCGCCTTGGAGAAATGGATTATTGAGACCGTCCAGGCCCGCACCGATCTCGCCGAGCGCCGGATCCTTCACGGCTACGCGGTCTGGCACCACATGCGCCGGCTCCGACGACGCCTGAGTGAAGACCACACGACTCGTCTCCAGGATCTGAACGTCCGCTGCCACGTCGCCGCAGCCGGCAACTTCCTCACCTGGCTCACGGGTGAAGGGCTCACGCTGGGAACCTGCACCCAGCCGGATCTGGAGCGGTGGATGGCCGATGCCACGGTCAGCTATCGCGACGAGACAGGCCACTTCGTGCGCTGGTCGGTACAGCACCGATATGCCCGCGACCTGACCTACGGCACCGTCCGCTGGACCGGCCCGCTCGGCACCATCGACAGCGAGAAACGCTGGGCCGACGCCCGCCGCCTGCTCAACGACGACACACTGCCGACCCCGGACCCCGTCGCGGGACTGCTGCTGATCCTCTACGCGCAGAAGGTCGCCACCATCAGCCAACTCACCGTCAAGGACGTGCACATCGACGGCGACACCGTCGCGATCGCGTTCGGCACATCGCCGGTCGTTCTCCCCGCACCGCTGGCCAGCCTGGTCCGCGATCTCGTCGCGACCCGCCGCGGCAAGGCCAAGATCGGCACGCCCGACGACGTCCCCTGGCTGTTTCCGGGTGGCCACCCGGGGCGCCCTCTCACCGACAGCCAGATCGGCAAACGCCTTCACCGCATCGGAGTCCGGCCCAAACAGGACCGTTCCACCGCGCTGTTCACCCTCGCCACCGAAGTCCCCGCAGCGATCCTCGCCCGCATGCTCGGCGTCCACATCAAAGTCGCCGTCCAGTGGCAGCAAGCATCAGGTGGGGACTGGGCCGCCTACGCTGCCGACGTCAGCCAACGCAGACGCACACATTGATCAGACTCGGGCACACTGCGCTGATGAACGCTGATCCCGCCGCCTCCCCGCAGGAACAGGCCATCCGCCACATCGCCTCGCTGTCGTCCGGGGCCCCGGTCGACCCCGCGCTGCGGGTAACCCTGAACTTTCACCCCGACCGCACAGTGCGCGGTCGGCCGATCCTGCTCGCGTTGGCCGAGGACGGCACCTATCACTCGCAGTTCGTCACAGGCACCAGCAACGGCGGCCTGACGGCGCACCCCGGCGGTGACCGATGGCGTTGGGAGAGCCGGATCTTCGGAGGCGCCTATGACCACACACCCGCACACGAGCGACCTGTCTACGGCGCGTTGAACTTCCGGCGCAAGCCGCTCGGCGGGGCGCCTCGGTTCGGCTCCGCGCACCTTCGACTGACTGCCGAGACCCTCACCCGAGCCACGTTCTGCTACCCGGACAGTCTCTTCGAACCAACGGCCTTCGGAGTTGCGGCCAGCTTTTCCCTCGTGGAGCTGGCTGAGAACGACGGCCAGGACGCACTCGACGACTACATCGAGGCACAGGTGCACGGCCCACTCATACTGGCCCGCGACGTCGAGGCACTCGTCCTGGACCCGAGCTATCGGGGAACGGATGTGGAAAGGGCCGCCTGCCGCCTGCCATGTCGGCTCGACTGGCACCCGGGACTACGACTCACCGTCGAAGAACTCGCACGCCACCCGGACTACCGCGGCCAGGAGTACGTCGACCTGGGCACGGAGATTGCCGTCGACGGCTACCTCATTCCCCGGATCATCGGTGACGCCGCACGCACCGGACGCCATGACCAACAGGCGCTCAAGAAGGTGTGGCACTGCCTGGCACGCTTCGGAACATCCGAGGAACGCAACGCGTGATCAGGCATGCATTCGGACAGTTCCAATACCCGACTGCACCATTAGGAAGCTACGCCTCGGGCTTCCCCGACGACCTCGCGTTCGAGGACTGGCTGGCCCGGCTGGACACCCTCGCCGACGCACACGAGCGCCTACGTGAAGGCGAGCAGGTCAGCGGCCCAGCAGCCGAGACCTACCGGCACCGCGTCGAGGCCGCCACACGCTTCGCCGGCCGAGTCCTGCGCACCAAGCGGCACGCCAACGCCATGCTCACCAACCCCGACTTGCAGATCTTCCCCGGCAAGGGCATGACCTGCGTCCTAGCTGTATTGATCACGAGCGTTGTTAACGCTGACCGGGCTTGAACATGGCGAAGGCCTCCGTGTGTGGTGGAGGTGTCGAATCTTCACCGCA
>NZ_JBHXSG010000085.1:0-31153 GCF_042714835.1 Streptomyces sp. NPDC058678
CCCCCTTCGCCGTGCCGCCCTCAGGTTCTCTGCTTGTTGCGGCCCAGCGTCGCCATGTACGCCATGTCGCCCAGGGCGACGATGACGACCGCGGCCACGAGCTGGAAGAGGTGCCGCAGCCAGTCGATGCCGGAGGTGGCCTCGACGCCGGCCGCGCGGGCGATCGCGTTGCCGACGATCGCGCCCAGGATGCCGAAGATGGTCGTCAGCCAGAGAGGGCTGTGCTGCTTGCCGGGGATGATCGCCTTAGCGATCAGACCCAGGACGAATCCCACGATGATGGCCCACAACCAGCCCATGGCTGCCTCCTCGTACGGCTCTACGTGAGCATTACGCCCAGTGTCGGGCGGCTCGCCGTACGTCGCATGTCGGGTGCGGCTGTACGTGCCGCGGCCGAGGGCGTTCGTCCACGTTGGAGGTGCCCCGCTCTCGTAGGCGGCGCAGGCCCGGCGTACCGTGGATGGTGTCCGGGTCCCGTTCCCCGACCGGGGGCGCACCGGATACGGGGTGGGGAGAGTCGGATGCGGGCGGATGGTGGAATGTGATGCGGAAGCAGCATGGCGGCGGCAACGTCCAGGTGTTCCGGATCACCGGGGCCCGGACGAGCCTCCAGGAGGACGTGCGCGGACGGCAGCGCCGGTACGTCATCTCGATGACGGTCCGCACGCTCTCGGTGATCCTCGCGGCGACGCTCTGGAACGTCGAACGGCACGTCGCGATCGTCGCCCTGGTACTCGGGGCGGTACTTCCCTATATCGCCGTGGTGGTCGCCAACGCGGGGCGGGAGAACGCGCCGTCGCTCCCGTCGACGTTCGTGGCGGCGCCGACGCGGCCGATGATCACTCCGCCCGGTGCGGAGGAGACCTTCGCGGAACCCGCCCCGGAAGATGTCGTGGCCGATCCGGCGCCGGGCGCGCGGAAGGAACCGCGCGAGCGAGCATGATCATGCGCGGTGTCGGCGGATCATGACGCGGCGCCCGGGGGCGGGTCACAACCGGAAGTCAGGGCGTCGCCAAGCTCAAGAAAAGCTCAGATCAATCATGTTGTTCCAGTGCCGGGCGACGGGTTACCCGTGACATACTTCGTAGGCGCTCCGCATCCCCCGTCGGAGCGACGGACCGACGCCGGGCAGCTCCCCCCGTGGCTGCTCGGCGTCGCCTTTTTTGCATCTGTGAGACGAATCCGGTGAGTGAAGAAACCCCGATCTGTTCCGCCAAGGGCTGTCGAGCCGACGCCGTGTGGGTGCTGGCGTGGAACAACCCGAAGGTCCACACGCCGGAGCGGCGCAAGACGTGGCTCGCGTGCGAGGAGCACCGGGAGCACCTGTCACAGTTCCTCGGGGTGCGGGGGTTCTTGAAGGACGTGGTCCTCCTGTCGGAGTGGGAGTCCTCCGAGGCCTCCTAGCCGGCCGCTCGATCCGCCGGACCCACTGGATCCGCTAGCCGCCGATCGCCGACATCGGCCGGTCCGGCTGGTGGAACGTCGGGTCGTCCAGGCCCGAGCCCGCCTTCTTGCCCCACATGGCCAGGCGCCAGATGCGGGCGATCTCCTCGTCGGGAGCGTCGGAGCGCAGGGCGGCGCGCAGGTCGGTCTCCTCCGTGGCGAACAGGCACGTGCGTATCTGCCCGTCGGCCGTCAGGCGGGTGCGGTCGCAGGCCGCGCAGAACGGGCGAGTGACGGAGGCGATGACGCCGACGCGGTGCGGTCCGCCGTTGACGAGCCAGCGTTCGGCGGGGGCCGAGCCGCGCTCGTCGGAGCCCTCTTCGGTGAGGTCGAAGCGGGTGCGGAGGGACGCCAGGATGTCTCCCGCCGTGATCATGCCGTCGCGCTTCCAGCCGTGCTGGGCGTCGAGGGGCATCTGCTCGATGAAGCGCAGTTCGTAGTCGTGCTCCACCGCCCAGGCCAGCAGGTCCGGGGCCTCGTCCTCGTTCAGTCCCGGCATCAGGACCGAGTTGACCTTGACCGGGGTCAGGCCGGCGTCGCGGGCGGCCTCCAGGCCGGCGATGACGTCCTGGTGGCGGTTGCGGCGGGTGAGGGTCTTGAAGACGTCCGGGCGGAGGGTGTCCAGGCTGACGTTGACCCGGTCCAGGCCGACCGTCTTCAGGGCGGCCGCGGTGCGCTTGAGGCCGATGCCGTTGGTGGTGAGGGACATCTGGGGGCGCGGCTCGAGGGCGGCGACGCGCTCGACGATGCCGACCAGGCCGGGGCGCAGCAGGGGCTCTCCGCCGGTGAAGCGGACTTCCTCGATGCCGAGGGAGGTGACGGCGATGTCGATGAGCCGCACGATCTCGTCGTCGGTGAGCAGATCGGGCTTGGCAAGCCACTGCAGGCCCTCCTCGGGCATGCAGTAGGTGCAGCGCAGGTTGCAGCGGTCGGTCAGCGAGACTCGCAGGTCGGTTGCCACCCGGCCGTAGGTGTCGATGAGCACGTGGGCCCCCTCCCTCGTCGCGGATCAACTGTTTCCGTCTCCTGCGAGCCTACGTGACGGGACCGACATCACCAGAGCCCGATCCCACGAGACGGGGCGCGGCCGCGTCGTAGAGACCTACGACGCGGCCGCTCAGGGGCGTTCTCAGTGGATCCCCGCGGGTTTCGTCAGTGGGCGCCGGTGCCGGTCAGGGACCGTACCTCCAGCTCCGCGAACTTGGCGGTGTCCGGCTCCTCCTTGGAGAGGACCGTGCCGAGCCAGCCCATCACGAAGCCGAACGGGATCGAGATGATGCCGGGGTTCTTCAGCGGGAACCAGGCGAAGTCGACGTCCGGGAACATCGCCTTGGGGTCACCGGAGACGACGGGCGAGAACAGCACCAGGCCGACGGCGACGACGAGACCGCCGTAGATCGACCACAGGGCGCCCTGGGTGGTGAACCGCTTCCAGAACAGGCTGTAGAGGATCGTCGGCAGGTTGGCGGAGGCCGCGACCGCGAAGGCGAGGGCGACGAGACCGGCGACGTTCAGGTCGCGGGCGAGGGCGCCGAGGAGGATGGAGGCGGCGCCGATGCCGATGGTCGCCAGCCGGGCCGCCCTCATCTCCTGCTTCTCGGTGGCCTTGCCCTTCTTGATGACGTTCGCGTAGATGTCGTGCGCGAAGGACGACGACGAGGCGAGGGTGAGGCCGGCGACCACGGCGAGGATGGTCGCGAAGGCCACCGCCGAGATCACGGCGAGCAGGATCGCGCCCCAGGCGGAGTCGACGCCGCCGAGGTGGAGGGCGAGCAGCGGTGCCGCCGTGTTGCCGGACGGGTTGGACGCGATGATCTCGTCCTGCGAGATGAGCGCCGCGGCGCCGAAGCCGAGGGCGATGGTCATCAGGTAGAAGCCGCCGATGATGCCGATGGCCCAGTTCACGGACTTCCGGGCGGCCTTGGCGTTGGGGACCGTGTAGAAGCGGATCAGGATGTGCGGCAGGCCGGCGGTGCCGAGCACCAGGGCGATGCCGAGGGAGATGAAGTCCAGCTTGGTGGTGCCGGTCGCGCCGTACTGGAGGCCGGGCTCCAGGAAGGCGGTGCCCTTGCCGCTGTTCTCGGCGGCCGTGCCGAGCAGGTCGGAGATGTTGAAGTTGAACTTCAGCAGCACCAGGAAGGTGATCAGGATGGTGCCGCTGATGAGCAGCACGGCCTTGACCATCTGGACCCAGGTGGTGCCCTTCATGCCGCCGATGGAGACGTACACGATCATCAGGACGCCGACGAGGGCGACGATGAGGACCTTGCCGGCGTCGGAGGTGATGCCGAGCAGCAGCGAGACGAGGACGCCCGCGCCGGCCATCTGCGCCAGCAGGTAGAAGATCGAGACGACGATCGTGGAGGTGCCGGCCGCCGTACGGACCGGGCGCTGGCGCATGCGGTACGCCAGGACGTCACCCATGGTGTAGCGGCCGGAGTTGCGCAGGGGCTCCGCGACGAGGAGCAGCGCCACCAGCCAGGCGACCAGGAAGCCGATGGAGTACAGGAAGCCGTCGTACCCGAAGAGGGCGATGGCGCCGGCGATGCCGAGGAAGGACGCGGCCGACATGTAGTCGCCGGAGACCGCGAGACCGTTCTGGAAGGCGCTGAACTGGCGTCCGCCCGCGTAGAAGTCGGCGGCGTCCTTGGTCTGGCGGCCCGCCCAGACGGTGATGACGAGGGTCGCGACGACGAACACCGCGAACAGGGAGATGATCAGTGGCCGGTGCTCGCTGGCCTCGCCGGCTGCCAGGGTGATCGCGGGGCTCATGCGCCGCCCTCCATTCGGGACTTGATGGCCTCGGCCTTGGGGTCGAGCTTCGCGGCGGCGTGCCGCGAGTACCACCAGGCGATGAGGAAGGTCGTGAGGAACTGCGCGATGCCGAAGACGAAGGCGACGTTGATGTTGCCGAAGAGCTTGGTGCCCATGAAGTCGCCCGCGTAGTTCGACAACAGGACGTACAGCAGGTACCAGGCGATGAAGCCGACGGTCAGCGGAAAGGCGAAGGAGCGGTAGGAGCGGCGCAGTTCACCGAACTCCGCGCTCTCCGCCACCTCGCTGAACTCCTCGGGTGAGGGGAGCTTGTGTTGCTCTTTCGAGGGGGGCGGTGCGTCGGTGGCCACGGAGTCTCCTCGCGTTGCGGATGCGGTTGTGACGGGGATCGGGGGCGAGTGTCCTCGCGTTCCCTGCACAAGGTCACGGCGGCGCGCTAGCCCCGGTTCAACAACGCGGGCTTCTTTCCGAAGTCACTTCGGGTAAGTCATTGCTGGCCAGCGACTTCGGGAGATAGCTTCGGCCCTGCACTACCCGTCATGTACCTGCCCGAGCACCACCTGTGCCTCGGGCCGGTTTCGTTTCCGGATGATGTGGAGACCCCATGCCTCATCTGCGTTCCAGACGCCGCCTCGCCCTCGCCGTGCCCGTCGTCCTGTCGCTGACGGCCTCGTTGGGCTTTCTGCCCACGGCGGCCGCGACGGCCGCCCCGCAGGCGGAGACCTCCGCTCAGGCGGTGGACGCGCCCAACCTGGCGTACGTCGTCAACACCAAGCTGGACCGCCGCACGATCGAAGCGGTGAAGAAGGCGGTGCCCGCGGCCGGCGGCACCGTCGTGATCACGTACGAGAAGATCGGCGTCATCGTCGCCCACTCGTCGAACCCGGACTTCGGCACGGAGATGCGCCGGGTGCGCGGGGTGCAGTCGGCGGGTGCCACGCGCACCACGCCGCTGACCGCCGCGGGCTCGACCGACGAGGGCTCGGCGCAGTTCCTGTCGAAGGAGCAGGCCGCGAAGGTCGAGAACGCGTCCGCGGCGACGCCCGACAGCGAGCCTCTCGAGGCCGACCAGTGGGACCTCCGGGCGATCGGCGCCGACAAGGCCGCGAAGATCAACCCGGGCAGCCGCAAGGTGACCGTCGCCGTGATCGACACCGGCGTCGACGACACCCACCCGGACCTCGCGCCCAACTTCTCCGCCGGGCAGTCCGCGAACTGCGTCGGCGGTGTCGCGGACACCAGCGAGGGCGCCTGGCGCCCGTACACCGCGGAGGACTACCACGGCACGCACGTGGCGGGTGAGATCGCCGCGGCCCGCAACGGCATCGGTGTCGCCGGTGTCGCCCCGGGCGTCAAGGTGTCCGGCATCAAGGTGAGCGACCCGGACAACGGCCTCTTCTACCCGGAGAGCGTCGTGTGCGCCTTCGTGTTCGCCGCCGACCACGGTGTCGAGATCACGAACAACAGCTACTACGTCGACCCGTGGCTGTACAACTGCATGGACGACCCCGACCAGCGGGCCATCGTCGACGCGGTCAACAGGGCGCAGCTGTACGCCCAGCACAAGGGTCTCCTCAACCTCGCGTCCGCGGGCAACTCCAACCACGACCTGGACTCCGACGCGATCGTCGACGACTCCAGCCCCGACGACTCCACGCCGGTCGAGCGGACCATCGACCCGCACAAGTGCTTCGACGTGCCGACGCAGCTGCCGGGTGTCGTCACGGTCAGCGCGACGGGCGTCCAGAACCTCAAGTCGTACTACTCGACGTACGGCAAGGGCGTCATCGACGTCGCCGCGCCGGGCGGCGACCGGCTCTACCAGATCCCGGACACGCCGTCGAAGAACGGCCGCATCCTGTCCACCATGCCGAACGGCCAGTACGCCTTCCTCCAGGGCACGTCGATGGCCTCCCCGCACGCCGCGGGTGTCGCCGCGCTGCTGAAGTCGACGCACCCGAAGGCGACGTCGGCCCAGCTCCAGGCGCTGCTCAAGGCGCAGGCGGACGCCACCGCCTGCCCGGAGTCGTACGACCAGGACGGCAACGGCACGCAGGACGCGGTGTGCAAGGGCGGCAAGTACGTCAACGGCTTCTACGGACACGGCATCGTCAACGCCCTTCGCGCGGTGAAGTGACCCGTACCGCCGTAACGCCGGGCACCTCGCCCTCCGGACTCCCCGCACGGTCCGTCTTACACCGCGAACGAACTGGAGACACTCACATATGACAGCGCCTCAGCCGCGCTACCGCCGCGCGGTCGCCCTCCCCCTCGGCATGGCCCTGACGACAGCCCTGGCGTTCCTGCCGGGCGCCACGGCGTCCGCAGCCGACGTGCCCGGCACCGTGGCCGGCGTCACCGGCGCGGTGAACGACGTCCTCGCCTCCGCGGCCGCGGACGACGGCACCGCCCTCAGCTACGTGGTCAACGTCCGCCCCGGGCACGGTCCTTCCCAGCAGATCAAGAAGGCCATCGCCGAGGCCGGCGGCACGATCGTGACGTCGTACGACCAGATCGGCGTGATCGTCGTCCACTCGTCGAACGCCGACTTCGCCAAGACCGTCCGCAAGGTGAAGGGCGTCGAGTCGGCCGGCAACACCCGCAACGCCCCGCTGCCCGCCCAGTCGACGACCGACCTGGGCACGCCCCGGGCGCTCAGCGCGACAGAGGTCGCCGCCGCCGAGGCCAAGGCCGCCGCCGGACAGGACCCGCTGGAGTCCCTGCAGTGGGACCTGCCCGCCATCAAGGCGGACAAGGCGCACGAGAAGTCCCTCGGCAGCAGCAAGGTGACCGTCGCCGTGATCGACACCGGCGTCGACGACACTCACCCCGACATCGCGCCGAACTTCGACCGCGCCGCGTCGGTGAACTGCGTGACCGGCAAGCCGGACACCGCGGACGGGGCGTGGCGGCCGAGCGCATCGGAGAGCCCGCACGGCACCCACGTGGCCGGTGAGATCGCGGCCGCCAAGAACGGCGTCGGCATGACGGGCGTCGCACCCGGCGTGAAGGTCGCCGGCATCAAGGTGTCGACCACGGCCGGCTACTTCTACACCGAGGCCGTGGTCTGCGGCTTCATGTGGGCTGCCACGCACGGCGTCGACGTCACCAACAACAGCTATTACACCGACCCCTGGTACTTCAACTGCAAGAACGACCCGGACCAGAAGGCGCTCGTCGACGCGGTCGGCCGGGCCTCGCGGTACGCGGAGAAGAAGGGCTCGGTGAACGTCGCTGCGGCCGGCAACGAGAACTACGACCTCGCGGCCGACGAGATCACCGACCCGGTCTCGCCGAACGACGGCACGCCCTCGGACCGGGTGATCGATCCGTCGAAGTGCCTTGACATTCCGACCCAGTTGCCGGGTGTCGTCACGGTCGCGGCGACCGGCGCCAAGGGCATCAAGTCGTCCTTCTCCAACCACGGTCTGGGAGTCATCGACATCGCCGCGCCAGGCGGCGACTCGACGGCCTACCAGAAGCCGGAGGCACCCGCGACCAGCGGCCTGATCCTGGGCACGCTGCCGGGCGGCAAGTGGGGCTACATGGCCGGTACGTCGATGGCGAGTCCGCACGTCGCGGCGGTCGTCGCCCTGATCAAGTCGACGCACCCGCACGCCTCGCCGGCCCTGGTGAAGACGCTGCTGTACGCCGAGGCCGACGCCATGCCGTGCACGGACCCGTACGACATCAACAGCGACGGCAAGATCGACGCGGTGTGCGAGGGGACGAAGAACTACAACGGCTTCTACGGATGGGGGACCGCGGACGCACTGGACGCGGTGACCAAGTAGGCCGACCGGTCACGTAGCAGGTCAGACAGGTCAACCAGGTCCATACGTTGATTCGGTCAATACTGCATAGTTCAGTCATGATTGACATCGAGTACGCCTGGTCCGCGTTGGGCGGCGATCCCGCCCTTCTCCCGCGCGTGTCGACCGTGGTGCGGGAAGGCGCTCTGCAAGGGCGCCTTCCCGCACGGGAGTTGGCGCGGGCCTGCGTAGGCGCGTGCGCGCTGGCCGCTGCCGAGCTGGGTGCCCGGCGTGCGGGGCTGCCGGAGGTGCCCTGGGTTCGGGTGGACGACGGGGCCGTGGCGACGTCCTTCGTCAGCGAGCGGCATCTCCTGGTCGACGGGCGGGCGCCTGTCACCTTCGCACCGCTGTCCCGGTTCTGGCGGACGGCGGACGGGTGGGTGCGCACGCACGCGAACTACCCGCACCACCGGGCCCGGCTGCTGGACGCGTTGGGGGTGCCGGAGGACGTGACGGCCGTCGGGGCGGCGCTCGCCGAGCGGTCCTCCCTGGAGGTCGAGGAGACCGTGTACGCGGCCGGCGGCCTCGCCGTAGCGTTGCGCACGCCCCAGCAGTGGGCCGCGCACGAGCAGGGTGCCGCAGTGGCCGGACGGCCGCTGATCGAGCGCGAGCGGCTGGACTCCGCACCCGCGCGCGTGCTCACCCCGGCCGGCCCGGCTTCCCCTCCCCTGCTGCCCGCCGCCGGACTGCGCGTCCTGGACCTGACCCGCGTCATCGCGGGCCCGGTCGCCACCCGCACGCTCGCCCTGCTGGGTGCGGACGTGCTGCGCGTGGACGCGCCGCGGTTGCCCGAACTCCCCGACCAGCACGCCGACACGGGCTTCGGGAAGCGGTCGGCGACCCTCGACCTCGGCGCCGACCCGCGCGCCTTCGAGGAACTGCTCGGGGCGGCGGACGTGGTCGTCACCGGGTACCGGCCGGGCGCGCTGGACCGGTTCGGACTGTCGGCTCAGTCGCTGGCCGAGCGGCGGCCCGGGGTGGTCGTGGCCCAGCTGTCGGCGTGGGGCGGATACGGGCCGTGGGGCACGCGGCGTGGGTTCGACAGCCTGGTCCAGGTGGCCACGGGGATCGCCGCGGTCGAGGGCTCGATGGAGGAGCCCGGGGCGCTGCCTGCGCAGGCCCTGGACCACGGGACGGGATACCTGCTGGCGGCGGCCGTGCTGCGGGCGCTGACCGAGCAATCGTACGAGGGCGGAAGTCGGGTCGTACGGCCGGCGCTGGCGCGGACGGCCCGGTGGCTGATGGAGGGGGGCGGGGCGGGCGGCGTCGAAGGCTCACCCCACGAAGGGCCCGGCCCCTGGCTGGCGGAGGCGGACAGCGGGCTCGGGAGGCTGCGGTACGCCCTGTCGCCGGTCTCCTTCGAGGGCGGCCCGGCTGACTGGGCCCGGCCGCCGGGGCCCTGGGGGGCGGACGCGCCGCGCTGGAGCTGAGTCACGGTCGGGCCGCGAACGTACCGATGGGCGACATGCCGTACCTCCCAGCTGTATTCCTGGACTTGCCCTGCTCCAGGACGGCTGGTGAAGATCTCGAGGTGACCTTGACAAGACCCACGCCCGGCGTGTCCGGCGCGAGCGAGCCCGTACGGCGCCGCGGAGCCGGCCGGGCCGTCGCCGTCCTGGTCCTGGTGCTGCTGGGCGCGCTGGTGCCGCTGCTCGGGCCGTCCGCCGCGCTGCACGGCACCGGAGAGGCCGCCGCACCCGGCGTCGGCGCTGTCGCGCTGCTGCGCACCGTGCTGTTCGCGGCCCTGTGCGTGCCGGTGGGCGAGTTGTTCGTGCGCCGGCTGCTCCGTGCCGTGCCCGGCGCTCCGGGAGCCGCACCCCGCAGCTGGGCCCCGTACGCGGCCGCCGCCGGTTTCGTCGCCGCACTGGGGCTCGCGTCGATCGTGGCTACGGGGAACGCGGTGCCGGGCGGCGCCGCCGAGATCGACGTCGGCGGCCTCTACGAGTCTCGGGACGGCAAGCTCGCGCTGGTGGAGGTCAACGGGTTCCTCGCGGCCGGGCTGTGCGCCCTCTCGGCGCGGCCGGTGACGCAGGTGTGGCCGCTGGCGGCGGTGGTCGTGGCGGAGGCCCTGCGCGCGCATCCCCCGACCGAGCAGAGCCCGCTGGCCGGCTCCGGGCTGACGCTGGTGCATCTGACGTGCGCGGCGCTGTGGGCGGGCGGCCTCCTCTACGCGCTGCGGATGCTGCGGCGCTGGGGTCCCTCGGAAGCGGGCGTGGCGTTGCTGGGGCTCTACGCGCGCGTGGCGGCCGTTCTGCTCGCCGCCATCACGGCGACCGGGGTGGGGAGTTCGCTGCGCCGCATGCCTGCGGAGACGATCCTTGAGCAGCTGACGACGACGGCGTACGGGCGCGTCCTGCTGGCCAAGGTGCTCCTCGTGTCCGCCGTCGCCGCGCTCGCCCTGTGGGCGCGGATCCGGCTCGGCCGGGCCGCCGACCCGCTGACCGCCTGCTCGCCCGCGCGCGCGGAGGTCCTCGCGCTGGGCGTGGTGGTCGCGGTGTCGGGACTGCTGACGGCGTTGCCGGTGCCGATCCGCTGGTGAGACTCCTGCGGCCGCGGGCTTGGGTGCGGTGCGCCGGCCATCGCCTTGTGGCCACCGGGGATGCCCTCCAGGCCGAGGGGCGGGTAGAAGACGGGCGAGGCATCGACGCTGCCGTCCAGGACCGGTCGGGCATGGCACCGAGGCCGTGGGCGCGCTCAGGGCGTGGTCGAGCGCACTTCACCGCACGTCGTCACCGGTGCCGGGCGCGCTTCGAGGGCACCGAGGGTGCCGGCGGTGAGGAGGAGCTGTGCGGCGAGGTAAGTGAGCATGATCCACAGGTCGGGTCGCGGCGGCTGGGGCCAGTCGGCGACACCGGTGGCGATCAGGGTGTCGGACAGCAGGAAGAGCGCACCGCCGAGGCCGGCGACGAGGCCGAGCCGGATCGTGGCCGCGTACGCCATCGCCGTGAGCAGGAGGCTGTAGCCGGCGACGGGGACGCGGAGATCTGCGGGCAGGTCCGGCCAGAGCGAGGCCACGGTGGTGAGCAGGGCGGCGGCGTAGACGAGGACGAGAAGACCGCCACGCGCGCGGGCGTCGCCGTACGCCTTGAAGCCGTACGCCCTGCCGTGCGCCTTGTCGTAGACCCTGCCGTAGACCCTGCCGTGCGCCCTGCCGTGCGCCCTGCTGTGCGCCTTGTCGTACGCCTTGAAGAGGACGAGGTAACAGAGGTGGCCGGCCGCGAAGGAGGCCATGCCGGCGAGGAAGGCCGACTCGGCCTCGAACAGCAGGAGGACGTCGCCGCCCCAGCCGAACAAGAGGGCGGCGAGCAGGAGGCGGGGTGCGCCGTGCGATGCGGCATACGCGGCCAGGAGCGGCATCAGGAGCGGCTTGGCGACGGTGTGCCCGGGGCCGAACCCCACGGCGAGGCACACGAGGTCCGCGGTGGCGGCCAGCGCGAAGGCGGCGAGGAGGACTCGGCGAACGGTCACGCGACCACGGTTTCCCCGGCCGCTTCCGGCGCGGGCGTGGGCGCCGGCTGCCACCCCGGCCCCCGGAACACCCGCCCCGCGCGCTCGCGCCAACCGGCCGCCGCCTTCACGTCCTTGATGATGGCGACGTACTCATGAGTGGCCACCTTGATCGGGTTGAACGTGTTGATGTTCTTGGTCAACCCGTAGACGGGCCGCACGGTCTCGGCGACGAACGATCCGAAGAGCCGGTCCCAGACGATGAGGATGCCGCCGAAGTTGCGGTCCAGATAGCCGCCCTGGGAAGCGTGGTGCACCCGGTGGTGCGACGGCGTGTTGAAGACGTACTCGAACCAGCGGGGCATCCTGTCGATCCGCTCGGTGTGGATCCAGAACTGGTAGACGAGGTTCGCGGAGGAGCAGAACGCGAGCGCGGCCGGGTGCACGCCGGCGGCCACGAGGGGGACGTAGAACGGCCAGACCGTGAGCGAGGTCCAGGGCTGGCGCAGTGCGGTGGTGAGGTTGAACCTGCGGCTGGAGTGGTGGACGACGTGGCAGGCCCACAGGATGCGGATGACGTGGTGGCCGCGGTGGGACCAGTAGTAGAAGAAGTCCTGGGCGAGCAGCATCAGGGGGACGGTCCACCACAGCACGGGCACCCGCAGCGGGGTGAGTTCGTACACCGCCGTGTAGATGGCGACGATCGGGATCTTCCAGAGGAGGTCGAAGGCCAGACTCCCGAGTCCCATGCCGACGCTCGTGGCCGCGTCCTTGGCCTCGTAACCGGCCGCGTCCTCGTCGGGGTGGAGGCGGACGCTGATCATCTCGATCAGGGTGAGCAGTACGAAGGCGGGTATGGACCACAGCACGACATCGGGCAGGTTCGGCATGAGGGCACCGTAGAACCGCTGGTCGGCCGCGGCTAGACGTTGTTACCCACAAGTATTACCGACGGTACGCGCTTGCTTCTTGGCGATCTCCGCCAAGGGGCCGACGAGGTCCGCCCCGCTGCCCGAACACGAGCGACTCGCGGCGGCCACGGTCCAGGAGGCCTTCACCGAGGCGGGCGATCTGACGGCCCGCCAGGCCGGTGGTCGCAGTGCCGAGCGGTCGTCCATGGCGTCGGCCACGCCGAGGACGAGGCCCCCCCGTGGAGACGATGCCGTCGCTTGCGCCGAGGGCCACCGCGCGCAGCCGGTTGAGGTGTGAGCCGGGCGCTCCCGCCGTGTGCCTCGTCGGCGTCTCAAAGACCGCAGGACAGCAAACCACCCACCCTTGAAAGGAACTTCGGCACGCGACACCTCCAGGCCCTCTCCGCACGGACGGAGCAAGTTCGAA
Source organism: Streptomyces sp. NPDC058678 (assembly GCF_042714835.1). NCBI lineage: Bacteria > Bacillati > Actinomycetota > Actinomycetes > Kitasatosporales > Streptomycetaceae > Streptomyces > Streptomyces sp. NPDC058678. Next base: position 12,816 of record NZ_JBHXSG010000085.1, read on the forward strand.
CAGCCGAACCCGACAACACACCTGAGGACGGGGACTGTCAGTCGCGACCCGTATCCTCAGGGACCATGCTCGAAGACCGCATGAGGGCAGCGTCCTCCCCCACCGCCTGGCCGGCCGCGTATCCGAAGGGATACGCGGTCGTTGACGTGGAGACCACCGGCCTGGCCCGGGACGACCGGATAATCTCCGCGGGCGTCTACCGTCTGGACGCGCGCGGAGAGGTCGAGGACCACTGGTACACGCTCGTCAACCCGGAGCGGGACCCGGGCCCGGTGTGGATCCACGGTCTGACGAGCGACGTGCTGGAGGGCGCTCCCCTCTTCCAGGAGATCGCCGAGGAGTTCTCGGCCCGCTTGGACGGCCGGGTGCTCGTCGCGCACAACGCGGTCTTCGACTGGCAGATGATCGCGCGGGAGTACGCGCGCGCGGAGCGCGAGGCGCCGGTGCGGCAGCGGCTGTGCACCATCGCGCTCTCCAAGGAGCTGGCCCTGCCGCTGCCCAACTACAAGCTGGAGGCCCTGGCGGCGCACTTCGGCGTCGTCCAGCAGCGGGCGCACCATGCCCTCGATGACGCGCGGGTCCTCGCCGAGGCGTTCCGGCCGAGTCTCAGGGCCGCGGCGGCGGGCGGCGTACGGCTGCCGCTGCACGAGTGCCGGCCGCTGACCGAGTGGACGGACCGGGCCGTGCCCCGGCAGCAGGCGGGCTACGGCAGCTACCGGCAGACCAGTTGGCGCCCCTCGCGCAAGAGGCCGGCATGCCCCTATCCCAACCCAGGACGCTACGAAGCGGGCAAGAGGCTCAAACAGGGCATGCGGGTCGCCTTCTCCGGGGACACCTCGACCGAGCGCGACCTGCTGGAGGACCGCGCGACCGAGGCCGGGCTGCATGTCGCGACGAGCCTGTCCCGGCTGACCAGCCTGCTCGTCACGAACGACCCGGACTCGGGCACGTCGAAGGTGGTCAAGGCCCGTCAGTTCGGAACGCCGGTGGTGGACGAGGCGGCGTTCGGGCAACTCCTCGGGGATGTCGCACCGGCGTCGGAGGGATGACCGTACGGTCACAGGGCTGACCGTGCGGATCGCGCGTCGGTGACCGCGCCACCCCCGGCAGCGACCGTACGGACGGGTGATTGCCGCGCGACTCGCCCGGCAGCCGCTCGCCCGCGCCGCGCCGAACGCTCACCCTGTGCCCCATGGCGACTTGCGAAGTTTGCGGCAATAACTACGGAATGACCTTCGAGGTGCACGCCCAGGGCTCGGTGCACGTCTTCGACTGCTTCTCCTGTGCGATCCACCGCATGGCCCCGATCTGCGAGCACTGCCGGGTGCAGATCATCGGGCAGGGCGTCGAGGTAGAGGGCCACTGGTTCTGCGGCGCCCACTGCGCCCGCGCGGAGGGCAAGGTGGGCATCGTCGACAAGGTCTGAGGAAGGTCTGAGGACGACCCGGAAGTCCTGCTTCCGGTACCCGCCTCCGTGCGCCCCACGACCCGGTTGTACGGTCGTGGGGTGTACCGCTTCCTGTTGTCCCGGCAGTGGGTGATCCTCACACTGGTCGCCCTCCTCCTCATCCCCACGATGATCAGGCTGGGTATCTGGCAGATGCACCGCTACGAGGAGCGCACCGCCCGGAACCAGCTGGTCTCCGACGCACTCTCCTCCGACCCGGTGCCCGTGGAGCGGCTGACCTCCCCCGGCCACACCGTCACCACCGGCGAGCGATACCACAACGTGACCGCGAAGGGCCGCTTCGACACCGACGACGAGGTCGTCGTCCGCCGCCGCACCAACTCCGACGACGAGGTCGGCTACCACGTCCTGACCCCGTTCGTCCTCACGGACGGCAAGGTGCTGCTCGTCAACCGCGGCTGGATCCCCGCGAACGGCCCCAGCCAGACCGCGTTCCCCAAGATCCCCGCACCGCCGGGCGGCCAGATCACCGTCACCGGACGGCTGATGCCCGACGAGACGACCGCGGCGAGCGGCATCAAGAACCTCAAGGGGCTGCCGGACCGGCAGGTCATGCTGATCAACAGTGCGCAGGAGGCGCGCCGCCTCGACGCCCAGGTGCTCGGCGGCTACATCGCGCAGACGGCTCCCGAGCCGAAGGGCGACACCCCGGAGCTGGTCGGCAGCCCGGGCGACGAGGACGCGGCACTGAACTACGCGTACGCCATCCAGTGGTGGTTGTTCTCGGCCGGCGTGCCGGTCGGCTGGGTGGTCCTGGTCCGGCGGGAACTGCGCGAACGGCGGGCGGCGCAGGCCGAGCAGGCCACGGCGGAGTCGGAACCGGCGCCGGTGTAGCCGTTGCACCGGTGGTGCAGCCGCCTCACCCGTCGGGCAGCCGAGCCGTCCCGGTGCAGCCGACTCACCGATGTGGCCGCCTCACCCGTCGGGCAGCCGCCCTGGTGTGGCCACCTCACCGATGTGGCCGTCCCGTTCGTCGTGCAGCGGCCCGGTGCAACCACCTCACCCGCGCAGCCCGTACGGCCCCTCCCTGTGTGACCGCACCGCTTCACCCACCCGGCCCCGCCCCGGATTGCCACCCCTGGCGCGCGGGAACCCGCACTGCGTGCATCCCCGTATCGAGGACTACGCCCTCATCGGCGACGAACAGACCGCCGCGCTGGTCGGCCTGGACGGCTCCGTCGACTGGCTCTGCCTGCCCCGCTTCGACTCCGCGGCCTGCTTCGCCAAGCTCCTCGGGGACAAGGACAACGGACACTGGCGGATCGCCCCGAAGGGCGCCGACCGGTGCACGAGGCGTGGGTACCGCCCCGACACCCTCGTCCTGGACACCGAGTGGGAGACCGACGAGGGCCGGGTGCGCGTCACCGACCTGATGCCGCAGCGCCACCGCGCCCCGGACCTCGTACGCGTCGTGGAGGGCCTCGGCGGCCGGGTCACCCTGCGCAGCACACTGCGACTGCGCTTCGACTACGGCTCGGTCGTGCCGTGGATGCGCCGGTCCGACGGCCATCGAGTGGCCGTGGCGGGACCGGACTCGGCGTGGCTGCGCAGCGAGCCCCACGTGCACACCTGGGGCGAGGATTTCGGTACGCACTCGGAGTTCACCGTCGAGGAGGGCGAGAAGGTCGCCTTCGTGCTCACCTGGCACCCCTCGCACGAGCCGCGCCCGCCGCTCGTCGACCCGTACGAGGCACTGGAGCACAGCGTCGCCGACTGGCAGGCGTGGGCGGCGCGCTGCCGCTACGACGGGCCGCACCGGGACGCCGTGGTCCGCTCCCTGATCACCCTGAAGGCGCTCACCTACGCGCCGACCGGCGGCATCGTGGCCGCGGCCACCACCTCGCTGCCCGAGGAGCTCGGCGGGGTGCGCAACTGGGACTACCGCTTCTGCTGGCTGCGCGACTCCACCCTCACCCTGGGCGCCCTGCTGTCGTGCGGGTACCAGGAGGAGGCCGAGGCGTGGCGGAACTGGCTGCTGCGGGCGGTCGCAGGTGACCCGGCGGACCTCCAGATCATGTACGGCCTCGCCGGCGAGCGGCGGCTGCCCGAGTTCGAGCTGCCCTGGCTGTCCGGTTTCGCCGGCTCCCGGCCCGTACGGATCGGCAACGAGGCCGTGAAACAGCTTCAGCTGGACGTGTACGGCGAGGTCATGGACACACTGTCGCTGGCCCGGCGGGCGGGTCTGCCCGCCAAGCCGCACATGTGGTCCATGCAGAGCGTCCTGCTGGAGTTCCTCCGCTCGTCGTGGCGGCAGCCCGACGAGGGGCTGTGGGAGGTGCGCGGCGGCCGCCGTGACTTCGTGCACTCGAAGGTGATGGTGTGGGTGGCCGCCGACCGTGCCGTGCGCGCCCTGGAGGACTACCCGAAGCTCCGCGGCGACCTGGACGGCTGGCGCGCACTGCGCGACGAGGTGCACCAAGAGGTGTGCGAGAAGGGCTACGACCCCGACCGGAACACCTTCACGCAGTACTACGGCTCGCGCGAACTCGACGCCGCGCTGCTGCTCATCCCCCGCGTCGGCTTCCTGGCGCCGGACGACCCGCGCGTGGTCGGCACCATCGACGCGGTCCGCGACGAACTGGGGCACGGCGGGCTCGTCCACCGCTACAGCGCCGAGGAGTCGCCCGTCGACGGGCTGCCCGGCGGCGAGGGCACCTTCCTCGCGTGCTCCTTCTGGCTCGCGGACGCGCTGCACATGACGGGCCGTACGAAAGAGGCCCGGGAGCTGTTCGAACGGCTGGTGGGTCTCGCCAACGACGTGGGGTTGCTGGCCGAGGAGTACGACCCGGTGGCCGGCATGCAGCTCGGCAACTTCCCGCAGGCGTTCAGCCACATCGGCCTGGTGAACACCGCACTCGCCCTGTTCGGGAGCGAGCAGGCAGGATAGGGGCCATGGATCTTGGACTGAAGGACCGGGTGTACGTCGTCACCGGGGCCACCCGCGGCCTCGGCAACGCCGCCGCGCGCGAGCTGGTCGCCGACGGCGCGAGGGTGATCGTCACGGGCCGGGACGAGAAGAGCGTCACCGACGCGGCGTCCGCCCTGGGACCGAACGCGGTCGGCGTGGCCGCGGACAACGCCGACCCTCAGGTGGCCGCCCGGCTGATCGCCGCCGCGCGCGAGCACTTCGGCGGCTTCGACGGCATTCTCGTCAGCGTCGGCGGGCCGGCGCCGGGCTTCGTCGCCGACAACACGGACGAGCAGTGGCAGTCGGCGTTCGAGTCGGTGTTCCTCGGCGCGGTACGGCTCGCGCGGGAGGCAGCGGGTGAGCTGGAGGCCGGCGGTGTCATCGGGTTCGTGCTGTCCGGGTCGGTGCACGAACCGATCCCGGGCCTGACGATCTCGAACGGGCTGCGGCCGGGGCTGGCCGGGTTCGCGAAGTCCCTCGCCGACGAGCTGGGACCGCGCGGCATCCGGGTCGTCGGGCTGCTTCCGGCCCGCATCGACACGGACCGCGTGCGCGAGCTGGACGGTCTGTCGGCCGACCCCGAGGCGACTCGGGCGGCGAACGAGTCCCGGATTCCGTTGCGGCGGTACGGGAGGCCGGAGGAGTTCGGACGTACGGCCGCGTTCCTGCTGTCGCCCGCCGCGTCCTATCTGACCGGCGTCATGCTGCCGGTCGACGGGGGAATGCGGCACGGGTTCTGAGCCGTCCGCGGGTCCGGTGGGGGCCGGTCGCCCCCACCCGGCCCTTTCGGACTCTCAACTCACCCTTTCCGCACGGTGCTTGACGCCCTTCATCCGCACCTCCGCCGGAAGCGACGCCAGGCCCGCCGAGTGCCGGGCGTGGGCGAGCGCCTGGTCGGTGAGGTCGTGGAGGGCCGTCGCGGGGTCCACATGCGGTTCCAGTCGGAGTCGTACGCGGGCCTCCGGGGCGCTCGATCGGCCCGTCAGCAGGGCCTTGGCGTCGGCGACGCCGTTCAGTTCGCCGGCCTGGCCCGCCAGTACGCCCTCCAGGGCGCGCCCTCGCAGCAGCGCGCCCTCGCCGTCGCCGGTGTCGACGAGCACCTCGGAGAGGCGGTGCCTGCGCAGGACCGCGGTCAGCCGCCACAGGGCGAGCAGCACGAGGACGGCGAGCACGGCGATGACGGTCGGCCACCACCAGCCGGCGTCCCGCCACCGGGTGCGCTCGGCGTCGCCGAGCAGGACGTCGTGCCGGCCGTCGTGGATCCACCACGAGGGCGCCGGGGCGCCCAGTCCTACGGCGAGTACGGAACCCCCGACGACGATCAGCACGAGGCCGACGACGCCGAGCAGTACGCGGTTGAGGGTCCTGAGCACCGTACTCACCCCTTCCGTCCGGGCCGCACCACATGCACCGACAGCGTGGGCGGCCGGGACAGTCCGAGCCCCCTGACCGCTTCGGTGAGGGTGGCTTCCAAGTCCGCGCGGACATCGTCCTGTTCGCGGAAGTGGGAGACCGCTCGGACGTCGGCGCGTGCGCGGCGCATCCGCACCCGGACCGACTGCACTCCGGCGGCCTCCATGGCCCGGTCGCGCAGGACCATGGCGGCCGCCTCCCGGTGCAGTCCCGCGCGTACGTCGGCGTGGCTGCGCCGCATCGGCAGCACCGCCCGCAGGCCGGGCGTCGCCGCCAGCACGATCAGCCACAGGCCGAGGGCCGCGGCGACGCCCGCGCCGACGAGCACCCAGGTGTCGTCGAGCGGCCGCTCGGCGAGCTGCCGGGCCAGTTCCCGGCGCCAGGCCAGGGCGTCCCGGCCGGCCCGCACGGCGGCGACGTCGTACAGGAAGGCGCCGGCGACGACCAGGAGCAGCAGCGCCACGATGCCGGCCGGCACCCGGCGTGCCGACCAGAACCGCCCGCTGCTCCCGGCCTCGTCCGCGTCGCCGGCCGGCACAGGTGGAGCCTCGTACTCCCCGCCTGTGCCGGCCTCCTTCTCCATGACCGGCAGTCGTTGTGTGGTGCCCTCGGAGCCCTGGGGCTCGCTCATCGCGTCCTCCCCTGTGCCGCGCCGTGCGCCGTCACCGGATGCAGCCGTTCCACCTGGACGGCGACCTCCGGCACCTCCATGCCCACCAACGCGCCTACCCGCTCCACGACATGACGACGCACCCGACGGCAACGCGCTCCGATGTCGCAGGGATAGTCGAGTTCGAGGTGCAAGCGGATCCGGGCGGTCTCATGGCGGACGGCGACGGTGGCGGACGGCGGCGAAGCGTCGTCGGGCAGCTCTCCCAGTGCCTCCCGCGCCGCCTGCGCGGCGACCTTCGACACGACCCGGTCGGCGATCCGGGTCGCCCCGCGCTCGCCGGGCGGGACCACGGCCAGGGGTCCGCGGAGCTCACCGGCCCCGCTGCTCGCGGACGTCACCGCCGCCCGTCACGCCGGTTGTCGCGGGTGCGGAAGAAGTCGCCGAACTCCAGGTCCCCCTCGAGGAACCGGCCGACGACGAAACCGATGGCGCCCAGGGCCGCCACCAGCAGGAAGGCGCCGAACCCGCCGAAGTACCCGGCGAATCCCAGTGCCATGCCGGCGATCATCCCGACCACGGCCATGCTCATGGTGCCTCCGTTCGGTTCCCGGTCCTCGGCGCGTCACTGGAGCCGGGACTCGGGTTCTTCTTCCTCTTCGTCCGGCAGCTTCACGTCGCTCACCGCGATGTTGACCTCGACGACTTCGAGGCCGGTCATCCGCTCCACCGCCGCGATGACGTTCTCCCGCACAGCCTGCGCCACATCGGCGATCGCCACGCCGTACTCGACGACGATCTCCAGGTCGAGCGCGGTCTGTACCTCACCGACCTCGACCTTGACCCCGCGGGTCACGGCCTTGGTTCCACCGGGCACCCGGTCCCGCACGGCTCCGAAGGTACGGCTCAGTCCGCTGCCCATCGCGTGCACACCGACCACGTCCCGGGCGGCCATCCCGGCGATCTTCTCCACGACGCCGTCGGCAATGGTCGTCCGTCCCCGGCCGGCCGGGTCCCCGCCGCCGCGCTTGACGGCCTTGCGGGTCTGCACCGGCGGATCGGCAGCACCCTCGGGGCCCTGCGTGCGGTTCCGCTCCGTCATGTCACTCATCGCCGTACATCCCTTCCGGTCGTCCCTCTTCGACCACGGTAAGCCGGGTTACGCGATCGCGCGCCGGGGATGCGGCAGGCTGGAGTAATGACGGCGGACCAGTTCACACAGGCGGTACGACAGCGACTGCGGCTCGGCAGACTCCTTCCCCTGGGCGGCCCGCGCGACGGCGCGTGGATCTCCGAGGAGGCGACGGAGGCGGTGCTCCTGCGCGCGGCGCGGGATCTGCCCGGCGTACGTCTGGGCCCGTTGCGGATCGGGCTCGCCGACCCGGAGGACGCGCACGAGCCCGCCGTACCGCCGCCGCCGAGCGCTCTGCCGCCCGGTCCGCTGCGCGTGACGGCGGAGTTCGCGGCCACGGTGTCCGAGCCGCTGCCGACGACCGCGGCCCGTGTACGCGCGCTACTGGCGGCCGCGGCGGAGGCACTCGGCCTGGCGGTGGCGGAGGTGGACCTGCGGGTGACGGCCGTGCTGGACGAGGCGGCCGAAGCCCCTCCGGTACGACAGCCCGAGCCGGCGCGCGCTGCCGAGGCCGGCGCCGGTGACGAGGGCCGCGCGGGTGCCGCCGCACTGGCCGTCCCGGGCGTGCTCCACCTGACGGGCCTGCTGGGCCGGCCGGTGCACGTCGAGGAGCGGCAGGACGAGAACACCCTGCCGCGTCGCCATGTGCGGGTCGAACTGGCGGTGCGCGCGGACCACCCGGCCCTGGACGTGGCCCGGGAGGTCCGCGCGAAGGTGGAGCAGGCGCTGGCGGATCATCCGACGGTGGCGGTGCTGGTGACCGCGGTCGGCTGAGGTCCTATTCGCCGGCGCCGGCCAGGTCGCGCAGCCGACGTGCCTGCGCGGCCCGTTCGGCGGCGCGCTGGGCGTCGTAGTCCCGGTCCTGGGCGCCGCGCAGCAGCGCCTTGGTCTCGATGACCGCGTCCCGGGGAGCGGTCAGCAGTGCCGCCGCCAGGTCGCGTACGGCGCCGTCGAGCTGGTCCAGGGGCACGGCGACGTTCGCCAGCCCGGTGCTCACGGCCTCCTCGGCGTGCACGAACCGGCCGGTCGCGCAGATCTCCAGCGCCCGGGCATAGCCCACCAGGCCCACGAGCGGGTGCGTGCCGGTGAGGTCCGGCACCAGCCCCAGACTGGTCTCGCGCATGGCGAACTGCACGTCGTCGGCGACGACGCGCAGGTCACAGGCGAGCGCGAGTTGGAAGCCCGCGCCGATGGCGTGGCCCTGGACGGCGGCGATGGACACGACGTCGTTACGCCGCCACCAGGTGAAGCCCTCCTGGAACTCGGCGATGGCGCCGTCGAGTTCGGCGTCGCCACTGCGCGCGAGTTCGATGAAGGACGGTTCGCCCTCGATCCCCTCGGGCGTGAACATCTGCCGGTCGAGCCCGGCGGAGAAGGACTTGCCCTCGCCGCGCAGCACGACCACCCGGACGGAGCCCGGCAGCAACCTCCCGGCCTCCGCCAACGCCCGCCACAGAGCGGGATTTTGGGCGTTGCGCTTGGCCGGGTTGGTCAGTGTCACCGTGGCGAGCGCGTCGTCCGCGGTGAGCCGTACGCCGTCCTTGTCGAGCAGGGGAACGAGTTCCTGGTCGGGCGAAGCCATGGGGCGCCTCCGATGAGTGCGGTCAACAGAGCGATGCTAAGTGACTGCACAGTAACCACCCGGCCGATCAGCCGACCGACCGGGTGGTCACCATCGAAGCCGATGGTTCGCCCGGGTTCAGGACGAGGCGGCCTTCTTGCCCCGCGTCGCCCCGCCACGCCCACGAAGCGTGACACCCGACTCGCTGAGCATCCGGTGGACGAAGCCATACGAGCGGCCGGTTTCCTCGGCCAGTGCTCGAATGCTCGCACCGGAGTCGTACTTCTTCTTCAGGTCTGCCGCGAGCTTGTCGCGCGCGGCGCCGGTTACCCGGCTGCCCTTCTTCAGAGTCTCGGCCACCCGTGCCTCCTCATGGGAAGTGCGCTCTGGTCTCCTCATGATCACCCCTCCGGGCCGACATGGCCACCCATTCGGCAAGGTCCGTGAGACACGGTTTTGACGACGGGAGCGCGTCGCCACAAGCGGAATCCGAAATTCCGCGCGGGGACGTTCGTACCGCCGAACGGGTTCTTTCGCGAAGTGCCAGGTCAGGGACGTACGACGGCCGAGCCCTTGTCGATAAAGGACTCGGCCGTGAAATCGATGTAGGACACACCTCGGTACGAGGAGATCTCACACAGATGATGGATCACCGATGGGCCGAATGATCCAGACGCAGTGGATCACGTCTTCGATCAAGCGTTCCCGACCCGTCCCGGTCCTCGGGCGAGGGTTCGGGGAGGGCTCAGGCGAGGGCGACGAGGTCCGCGTAGTCCGCGCCCCAGAGGTCCTCGACACCGTCGGGCAGCAGGATGATCCGCTCGGGCTGCAGCGCCTCCACGGCGCCCTCGTCGTGGGTGACGAGAACGACCGCGCCCTTGTAGGTGCGCAGGGCGCCGAGGATCTCCTCGCGGCTGGCGGGGTCGAGGTTGTTGGTCGGCTCGTCGAGGAGCAGGACGTTCGCCGAGGAAACCACCAGGGTCGCCAGCGCCAGACGGGTCTTCTCGCCGCCGGAGAGGACGCCGGCCGGCTTGTCGACGTCGTCGCCGGAGAACAGGAAGGAGCCGAGCGTCTTGCGGACCTCGACCAGGTCCAGGTCGGGGTTGGCGGAGCGCATGTTCTCCAGGACCGTGCGCTCCGGGTCCAGGGTCTCGTGCTCCTGCGCGTAGTAGCCGAGCTTGAGCCCGTGTCCCTCGATGACCTCGCCGGTGTCGGGCTTCTCGGCGCCGCCGAGCAGCCGCAGGAGGGTCGTCTTGCCGGCGCCGTTCAGACCGAGGATGACGACGCGCGAGCCCTTGTCGATGGCCAGGTCGACGTCGGTGAAGATCTCCAGCGAGCCGTACGACTTCGACAGGCCCTCGGCCATCAGCGGCGTCTTGCCGCAGGGCGCGGGCTCGGGGAAGCGCAGCTTGGCGACCTTGTCGCTCTGGCGCACCGCCTCGAGTCCGGCGAGCAGCTTGTCCGCGCGGCGGGCCATGTTCTGCGCGGCGACGGTCTTGGTGGCCTTCGCGCGCATCTTGTCGGCCTGCGAGTGGAGCGCGGAGGCCTTCTTCTCCGCGTTCTGCCGCTCGCGCTTGCGGCGCTTCTCGTCTGCCTCGCGCTGCTGCTGGTACAGCCGCCAGCCCATGTTGTAGACGTCGATCTGGGAGCGGTTGGCGTCCAGGTAGAAGACCTTGTTGACGACCGTCTCGACCAGGTCGACGTCGTGGGAGATCACGATGAAGCCGCCGCGGTAGGTCTTGAGGTAGTCGCGCAGCCAGACGATCGAGTCGGCGTCCAGGTGGTTCGTCGGCTCGTCGAGGAGCAGCGTGTCCGCGTCGGAGAACAGGATGCGGGCCAGCTCGATACGACGGCGCTGACCGCCGGAGAGCGTATGGAGGGGCTGGCCGAGCACCCGGTCGGGCAGGTTCAGCGCGGCGGCGATGGTGGCGGCCTCGGCCTCGGCGGAGTACCCGCCCTTGGTGAGGAACTCGGTCTCCTGGCGCTCGTACTGCCGCAGGGCCTTCTCGCGGGTGGCGCCCGAGCCGCTCGCGATGCGCTGCTCGTTCTCCCGCATCTTGCGGATCAGGGTGTCCAGTCCGCGTGCGGAGAGGATGCGGTCGCTGGCGAGCACGTCGAGGTCGCCGGTGCGGGGGTCCTGCGGCAGGTAGCCGACCTCGCCGGAGCGGGTGATGGTGCCGGCGGCGGGGATGCCCTCGCCTGCGAGGCACTTGGTGAGGGTGGTCTTGCCGGCGCCGTTGCGACCGACCAGGCCGATGCGGTCGCCCTTGGCGATGCGGAAGGTGGCGGACTCGATGAGGATGCGGGAACCGGCGCGCAGCTCGATACCGGAGGCGGAGATCACGGACAGACTCCAGGGCGGATGGGGTGACGGGAAGGGCGGCTGAGGACGTTCCCGCCGTCTAATGCGCGAGGAGAATGGCCATGGGGGCCAGTCTAACGGGGCCGTGCAACCACTTTTTCTGCGTGTGGGTGTTCGAGAGGCCCTCCGGGGTTGTCGGAGGGGGTGTGCCCGCAGGCGGCGGACGCCGCTCGCGGGACGTTGTCAGTGGTCACTGCCAGACTGGGCAGCAGGTGAGTTTTGCGGCAGGGATCACAAAGGAGTGATCGGCATGGCAGGAACGAACGGCGGGCGGCCCAGCATCTTCCCGACACTGCTGTACGCGGACGCGAAAGCGGCGATCCGGCAGCTCACGGAGGCGCTCGGCTTCACGGAGCTGTCGGTGTACGAGGGTGAGGACGGCTCGGTGCTGCACGCCGAGCTGATGCAGGGCAACGGCGGGGTGATGATCGGCTCCAAGGGCCGCGGCGGGATCTTCGACACGGCGATGAAGGGCGCGGGCCCGAGCGGGGTGTACGTCGTCGTGGACGACGTCGACGCACACCACCGGCGGGCCGTGGACCACGGCCTGGAGATCCTGATGCCTCCGACCGACCAGGACTACGGCTCGCGGGACTACATGGCCCGGGACGCCGAGGGCAACATCTGGAGTTTCGGCACGTACGCCCCCGAGATGGAGGGCTGACGGCGGACGGGGTCCGACCCTCCCGCGTCAGCTCCCTCCGGTGTGCACCTGGAAGGCCGCCCGGCGTACCGCCTTCGCCAGGGCCGGGTCGGGGTGCGCGGCGGCGAGCGCGACCAGGACCTGCACGGTGCGGGGGTGACCGACGGCACGCACCTCGTCGAGCAGCATGGGGACGGTCGGCTGCACGGCGGACTCCAGGTGCCGCACCAGCATCGGGGCCTCGCCGTGGTCGGCGACGGCGGCGGCGGTGTCGACCCACAGCCAGGTGGCCTCTTCCCGGGTGAGCACCTCGTGGGCGTCCTCCGGGTCGATACCGTCATGCTCGGCCAGCCACAGCAGGGCGTACGGCCGCAGGGTGGGCTCGTCGGCCACGGAGCGCACGTCGGGCTCGGCGGGAGCGCCGACGACGCGCAGCGCCTCGAAGGCGAGACCGCGCAGCAGGGCGTCCTCGCCGCGGGCGGCGCCGAGCAGTTCGGTCACGGCGCTGCCGACGGGGCGGGCGGCGAGCCAGGCGCGGTACTCGGCGCGGGCCGCGTTCGGGCGCAGCTGGGCGCAGCCGCGGAGCATGCCCTCGGCCGCCTGCTCGATGTTCCCGGCGGGGCTCTGCGCGGCGACGCAGATCTGCTCCAGCTTGACCCAGACCGCCCAGTTGCCGAGCGGGGTGAGCGTGGCCTGTCCGTCGCCGTAGGTGAGGGCCCCGACGGAGGCGAGGGCACGCAGGGCCCAGTCGAGGAGTGGGGAGAGCGGGGCGTCGGTGGGCTGCGGCGGTGCCGGGGCCGGTGGCGGTACCGGTACCGGCTGCGGGCCGTACGGGATCTCGCAGCGCTCGGTGCGCAGCTCGGTGACCCGCTGCTCCAGGAGGTCGAGGAGCTGCTCCACGGGGACGGGGCCGGCGGACAGCTGGAGGAAGGAGAGCACCTGGGGCATCGCCGAGACGACCTCGGCGACGGCGGCCGCCTCGTGGTCGGCCGGTTCCGGGCAGGCGAGCGACCAGGCGTCGAAGAGGGCGACCCAGCCGCGCAGCACGGCGCTGTCGTCACGGTCCCAGGCACGCAGCCGCCAGCCGGGGCGGGCGGTGTCGCCGTGCACCTCGACCAGGCCGGCCAGACGGGCGGTGTCCCAGTCGGCGCGGACCTGAGCCGCGGTCAGGCCCAGGTCGGCGGCGGCCCGTTCGGCGGTCTCGCCGGAGAGGGTGCCCTTGCCGTCGGGGTTCGCTCCGTCCCGGCCGGGGCGCAGCGCGGCGTCCGCCCAGTGGGCGACCCGGGCGGCAGGGGCCAGGCCGGAGCGCGCCATTCTGGCCAGTTCCGCGGGGGCCGGGGTGCCTTCCGGCGGGCGGGGCGCGGGGCGGCGCGGGCGCCGCTGGTTCACAGCTGTGGGGGCGGCGGCCAGGGGTCGCGGGCGGACGAGTCGAAGCCTGGAGTCGCGCGGGATACGGGACGTCACGGGTGCAGTCTTCCGGTTGACGGTCCGAAAACCCAAACGGAATGGCACGGCGGGCGACGGGGAGGGCCGACGCCGGGCCCTCGCGGACGGCCGGAGGCCGAGATCAGGCCACTGGTACGGCGTTAAACGGAACCTCTGGGACCGGCAGCGGCGGGGTGGCGGGGACGGGACGGCTGAGGCGTCGTGTCACATCAAGGGTGTCAGGAAGCGGCGCAGGGCCTCTTCGTACGCCTTCGGGTCGGCGTTCCACATGGCCCCGTGGGGCGCTTGGCGGACCGTGTGGAGTCCGACCCGGCCGGGGTGGGCCCCGGCGAGGCGGCGGGAGTGCTCCCAGGGGGCCACCGTGTCGTCCGGGCCGTGGAAGAGCAGGGTCGGTGGCATGTCGAGCCACTCGCGGGTCGTGGTGGCGTCGAGGCGGTCGCCGTACAGGCCGGTGCGGCCCTGTGCGGCGCGTACCGCGAGCGGCAGCAGGACGCCCGGGGTGCGGCGGGCCGAGGCGAGGGCGCGCAGGGTCGCCTCCCAGCTGAGGACCGGGGAGTCCAGGACGAGCCCCGAGATCCGCTCACGCAGCCCCGAGCGCGCGGCGGCGCGCAGCGCCATCGTGGCGCCGGTGGACCAGCCGTGCAGGACGAGTCGCCGGGCGCCGTTGCGGACGGCGTAACGCATCGCCGCGTCCAGGTCGCGCCATTCGGTCTCGCCGAAGTGGTTCAGGCCGTCCGGTGGGCGGGGGGCGCCGAGGTCGCCGCGGTAGGCGAGGGCGAGCACCGGGAAGCGGTGGCGGTGCAGGAACTCCATGACGTTCATGGAGTGTTCGCGGCCGGCACCGAGGCCGTGCACCGCGATCACCCAGGTGCCGCGCACGCCGGGCACGAACCAGGCGGGCAGGGAGCCGAGTTCACCGGGGACGTCGACGTCGGTGTGGTCCAGGCCGAGGGCGGTACCGGGGTCGCCGACGTACATGTTCGGGGTGAGCCAGACCTTGTCGCCGGGTTTCAGGGTGCCGTGCGTGACGCGTTCCAGGCGGCGTACGACGGTGTCGGCGGAGTGGGACTCCGCGCCGAGGACGGGGCCGACGACCGCGTGTGAGCCGTCGCCGACGAGGCCGTGGACGCCGGGGCGCAGGGCGGCCAGGTCGCGGGTGAGGGCGACCCGGCCGGCCGCCGTCGCGTGCACGGTGAGTCGGGGTTCGGTGGGCAGGGGGCGGCCCGGGGGTGCCTTGAGCGCGGCGTCGCAGGCGAGCCGGCCGACGGCGATCCCGGCGGCGCCGGCGGCCAGGGCTGCGGTGACGGCGGCGGCCGTTGCGGTGACAGTGCGCACGCGTCCAGTGTCCTGGCGGACCTCGCCGGCGGCCAGTGGGAGGGCGGCTCGGGGTGAGTCTGCGGGCCGGGAGTCGTGCGGCGGCCGGCGACTCAGCCGCGCTGCCCGTACTGCCGTAGCCGCTGCCCCGCCTCCGCCACCTGCGCCTCGGTGAGCAGGGTCGGCGACAGGCCCGGTACCGAGGACGCCGTCAGCCACAGACGGCACATCCATTCCAGCTGGGCCGTGCGGTCGTAGGCCTGGTCCAGGGTGGTGCCGTAGGTGAGGGTGCCGTGGTTCTGGAGGAGGCAGGCGGAGCGGCCGGCGAGGGCGTGGAGCATGTTCTCGGCCAACTCGTCGGTGCCGTACGTGGCATACGGGGCAACCCGGACGGGTCCGCCGAGTGACCCGGCCATGTAGTGGATCGCCGGGAGCTCGGGGACGAGCGTCGAGACGGCCGTGGCGTGCACGGCGTGGGTGTGGACGACGGCGAGGGCGTCGGTGGTGCGGTAGACGGCGAGGTGCATGGGCAGTTCGCTGGTGGGGACGAGGGTGCCGAGGACCTGCCGGCCGTCGAGGTCGACGCCGGTGACGTCGTCCGGCGCGAGCCGGTCGTAGGGGACGCCCGACGGTGTGACCAGGACCGTGTCCTCGACACGTACCGAGACGTTGCCGGAGGTGCCGACGACCAGTCCGTCGGACACCGTCCGCCGGGCCGTCGCGACGAGCGCCTCCCAGGCGTGCGCCTCCTCGGGGCGCACACTCCTCCCCCGCGGCTCCCGCACCTCCTGTGCGCCCTCCCGGCCGCCCCGCACGCCCCACGGATCCCGCCGCTCCTCAGCCATGCGGCGATCCTGCCAGGCGCGGCGTCGACCTGCCCCCGGGCGAGGGCACTTTAGGCCGGAACCGGCACCTCCGAAAGAGCACAAATGGGCATACACATGCTTTTTCGATCGCTTGGCCGGAGATCACCGCAGATTAGATGATCTTCCAGTAATCTCTGGGGGATTTTGTCGTGCACGCCGCCATTCCGGGGGGACACATGGCCCGTGATCGCAATCCGTTCCGTCGCCGCTCGCACGCCTTGGCGGCGGCCGTGGCGGCACTCACCGTCGGGGGAACGGCCCTCGCCGAGACACCCGCCTCGGCCGCGAGCCTGCCCAGGGGGCACGACGTCTCTTCCCATCAGAAGAACGTCGACTGGCAGCAGGCCAGGACGAAGGGCGCCAAGTTCGTCTACGTCAAGGCGACCGAGTCCACCACCTACCGCAACCCGTACTTCGGCCAGCAGTACAACGGCGCGCGCAACGCGGGCATCATCCGCGGGGCGTACCACTTCGCCCTGCCCCACAAGTCGTCCGGCACGGCGCAGGCGGCGCACTTCGTGCGCAACGGCGGCAGCTGGAGTGCGGACGGCTGGACACTGCCGCCCGCGCTCGACATCGAATACAACCCGTACGACAAGAAGCACAAGTGCTACGGCCTGACCAAGGTGAGGATGGTCGGCTGGATCAAGTCGTTCAGCGACGAGGTCAGGCGGCTCACCGGTCGCCGTCCGGTGATCTACACGACCGCCCACTGGTGGAACACGTGCACCGGCGGCAGCAGCGCCTTCGCCTCGAACCACGCCCTGTGGGTCGCCCGCTACGACTCGGCGAACGCCGGAGCGCTGCCGGCCGGCTGGTCGTTCTGGACCATCTGGCAGTACGACAACAGCGGCGGCCTGCCGGGTGACCAGAATCTCTTCAACGGGTCCCGGACCCAGCTGAGGGAGTTCGCCAGGGGCGACTGATCCTGCGGCGTGGGGGCCGCGCGGACCAACTGGAGCCCGATGGAGTGAGAAACGCCGGATCCGGACACCGTGCGGCCCCGCTCAGTTCATCTTCCGTTCACCCTGGTTACCTACGTTCATCTGGCCAATGACCTCGAACGATTGCCTGGGTAAATGGAAAACTTCTCGCTGATCCTCGCGATTGTGGTAGTAACCGCACTCGCGTTCGATTTCACGAACGGTTTCCACGACACCGCCAACGCGATGGCCACCACCATCTCGACCGGTGCGCTCAAGCCCAAGGTCGCGGTGGCCATGTCCGCCGTGCTCAACCTTGTAGGCGCTTTCCTCTCCGTGGAGGTCGCCAACACGATCTCCAAGGGGCTGGTCGACGAGACCGGCATCCGTCCCGAGGTCATCTTCGCCGCGTTGGTCGGCGCGATCCTCTGGAACCTGCTCACGTGGCTGGTCGGGCTCCCCTCCAGTTCCTCGCACGCCCTCATGGGCGGCCTCATCGGCGCCACCATCGCCTCGGCCGGCGTCGGCGCGGTGCACGGTGACGTCCTGGTCACCAAGGTGCTGATCCCGGCGATCGCCGCTCCGATCGTGGCGGGCCTGGCGGCGATGCTGGCCACGCGACTGTCGTACTCCCTCGGCAGGAAGGCCGACGGCAAGGCCGCCGAGAAGGGCTACCGGGCCGGCCAGATCGCCTCCGCCGGCCTGGTCTCCCTGGCCCACGGCACCAACGACGCCCAGAAGACGATGGGCATCATCACCCTCGCCCTGGTCGCCGGCGGCGCCGTCGCCCCCGACTCGGACCCGCCCACCTGGGTCATCCTCTCCGCGGGCCTCGCCATCGCGCTCGGCACCTACCTCGGCGGCTGGCGCATCATCCGCACCATGGGCAAGGGCCTGACCGACCTCCAGCCGCAGCAGGGCTTCGCCGCCCAGACCAGCGCGGCCACGGTCATCCTGGCCTCCTCCCACCTCGGTTTCTCCCTCTCCACCACGCACTCCGTCTCCGGCTCGGTGATGGGCGCCGGCCTCGGCCGCAAGGGCGGCGTGGTCCGCTGGTCGACGGCGACCCGCATGTTCGTGGCGTGGGGTCTGACCCTGCCCGCCGCGGCCCTGGTGGGCGCGCTCGCCGAGTACGTGACCGGCTTCGGCGCCTGGGGCACGGCCCTCGTCGCCGTCTTCCTCATCACCTCCAGCGCCGTGATCTGGAAGCTCTCGCGCCGCGAGGTCGTCGACCACACGAACGTCAACGACAGCGAGGAGCCGGCCGGCGTGATCACCACGGCGATGGCCGCCGTGACGCCGCCGCCCGTCGGCGGCACGGTGACCGAGGAACTCACGGCCACGATCCCGGCCCCGGTCACCGCGGCCGACCCCGCGGCCCCGTCGGCCGCGACCACCGTCTGAGCCCCGCCACCCAGGCACCCACCGGCATGAAGGAAGAACCAGCATGAAGATCGACTGGGCGGCCCTCGGCTCCGTCTTCGGCATCAGCCTCCTGATCACCGTGACCCTCGTGGCCCTTTTCACCCTCGGCATCGTGGGCCTGTCCCGCCGCGAGCGGGCAGCCGCGCAGGGTGGCACGGCCGCGGCCGCGGTCACGGGTGCGTACGCGTGCTTCGCGGCTTGTGCCGCGGCCGTGGGATACGGGATCTATCTGATCGTGGCCTGACGTCACGACGACGACCGGGCGGG
>NZ_JBHXSG010000086.1:0-30704 GCF_042714835.1 Streptomyces sp. NPDC058678
GTCGACAGGATCCAGCAGCGGGCCCCCGGGGTGCAGCTGCGGGTGCTGGCGGAGAACTCCGTCGACACCGACGACCTGCGACACGGCCGCGTCGAACTGGAACTCGGTGGCGGCAGGCCGAGTCTGCCCGAGTTCCGGTCCGAGCCGCTCGGCGAGGACCGGCTCGTCGTGGCGATGCGCGCGGACCACCCCTGTGCCGCCGGACTCGACCTGGCCTCCTACGCGGCGCAGCCGCATGTGGTGATCTCCCGGCGTGGCCGTCTCGCCGCGCCGATCGACGACGTGCTGGCCGCCGAAGGCCTGCGGCGCCGGGTGGTCGCGGCGGTGGCGACGGTGTCCACCGCCCTGCAGATCGCCGCCCGTGGCGACGCGCTGGTCACCTGCACGGCGATCCACAGCCGCCCGCTCATCGAGGCGTTCGGGCTCCTCGCCCTGCCGCTGCCGCTCGAGTCCCCGGCGGCGACGATCAACTGCAACTGGCACCAGCGCTACGATTCCGACCCCGCCCACGCCTGGCTCCGCGAGCAGGTCCGGGCGTCGATCGAGGAGATCACCGCCTGCTGACCACCTGGCCTATTGCGCCAATGGCAGGGCCACGGCACAGGGAAAGCCAGGCGTCTCGGCTTCGTCGAGCATCGCCGCGGCGACGGTTTCCCGGCTGACCTTCGCACCGAGGTCGAAGGGGGGTGCGGCCTCCAGGCCGACCGTGCGCCGACGGGGGCTTTCCGGCCCGTCCGCGAGCATCCCGGCATGGAAGACGGTGCCCCCGGCCGCGAGAACCGTGTTGTCGGCTTCGACCTTGTCCGCGAGCCGGTCGCCCAGCACCCTGGCGAGCAAGCCCGCACCCTCCCCCGCCACCTCGGCCGACCTGCCCGTGCCGTAGGCACCGAGCCAGATGACCCGCCGCGGGCCGGCGGCGACGACGGCCCGGGCGCCGGCCAGGAGAATCCCGGCCCGGTCCGTGCCCAGCGCGGAAAGGACCACCGAATCCGCGTCCACGACGGCGGCGATACCGCCCGCGTCGCTCACGTCGCCCGCCGCTTTGCGCAGGTTCGGGGAGTCGGGCAGGGCGATCCGCCCTGGATCACGCGCGATGGCGGTCACGGTGTGACCACGCCGCAGCGCCTGTCGGGTGAGGGCGATGCCGGTCTGGCCGGAGGCCGCGAGGACGGTGAGGTTCATGCCGGGAACGTTAGGGAGTCCCTCACTTAACATCAAGTGCAAGTATCCGACTTGATAAATTACTGCGACGCAATCACTAGCCCTTCCTGGATGTCAGACATGGGTGCGACGACCAGCAGTCAAGTGTCGTCGCCATTGGCGGCGAGTCCGACTGCGGCCCTTCGGGCAAGGTCATCGTCCGTACGCTGTCACGGACACGCGGCATGCCGCGTGGCGGCGTGCACCGCGAATCACATGCGTGTGAGTAAATCTCTCATTGACCAAGTTGCATTTGAAGCATGCGGCGGCTGCTCGCACTGGCCCGGCGCCGGGTCGATGTGCTGTGGGCGATGCTGCGTGACAAGAGGCTGTTCACCTCCGCCCCGCCGGTCACGCAGGCGGCTTGACGCGATCATTGAGATTCCTTTCCAAGGGGTACGAGGCGCGGCCGGCGCCACTGCGCACGGATGGAGCGATGGCTCCGCGCCCCGCTGTGGGAACATGAGCGAAGACACTTCCGAGCCGACACGTTTGCGACTACTCTCAAAACTGAGTTGAGTCAGAATCTATTCCCGGAGGGCATCGTCATGCCTGTCGCCTCCCAGTCGGTAGGACGGCGCGAGAGGAATAAGCAGGACAAACTGGACCGCATCATTGCCGCCGCCCGTGAGCTGTTCGCCGAACGCGGCGTCGACGAGGTCACGACCCAGCAGATCGCCGACAAGGCTGACATCGGCACCGGGACGCTGTTCCTGTACGCCAAGACCAAGGGCGAACTCCTCCTGCTTGTGCAGAACGTCAAGTACGCCGAAGCGCTCGACCGGGGCCGGGCGGATGCCGAGACGATCCCAGGCGTGCTGGACGCGGTGCTGGCGATCGTCCGGCCGATCGTGGAATGCAACCGCACCCAGATCGACAACGGACGCACCTACCTGCGAGAAGCGGTCTTCGGCGACCCCGAGGAGCCCCGGCACGGCGAAGCGCTCGCCATCGCCGCGCAGGCCGAGGAGGCCATCGCCGCCGTGCTGCGCCGAGACGAGCAGGTCGCAGAGGGCGATGCCGCGACGCTGGCGCACATCGTGTCCGCCGTGATGTTCCTCAGCATGGCGGCGAGCGTGAACATCGCCTTGAGCGTCGAAGAGATCGTGCAGGACATCCGAGGGCAGGTCAGCGTCCTGCTGCCTCGCTGAAGCGCGGTCCAGGTTCGGCAAGTGAGCGCATCCCAGACGGTGGCATGCGATCGGGAGAGAACAGCCGTACCGCGTTGCGGGGTCCGGAGCAATCCCAGCGCAGACGACAGGGCTCCAGTGCCGCGTCGACCAGTGAGCGGCAGCGGTCCAGCGGCGTCACCCCGAGCCGCCGCGCTGGTATCACCGTTTCCGCCTCAGGGGCCAGCTGTGCAGGAAGCGACCGTGTAAACCCAAAGCCGGCCCGGCCGGTGGGACACGGCGTGCTGCGCGTTCATTGCGCCCCGCCGGGCCCGGCTCCCGGGTACGGGAACCGGCTCGGGTCGGTCATGATCATCGACCGGGAGATCGCGGAACTCGAAGCCCTGATTGAGTGCCGGTTCGCGAGCAACCCGAGGCCACGGTGATCACGAGGCCACGATGATCACGAGCATTCCCGGCCGATGCCCCGCGAACCTTGCGCTGGCCCGTCGAGTCGTCGAAGTATTCGCGGTCCACGGGGGAGGCTTCATGGCGAACGCGACCACGGGCCCCGACCCTGCCCACAGGGCGAACTGGATCGCGTTGGTTGTGGTGCGCACTCCCGGCTCGTTCAGCACCTGCTCGTTTTCCAGCGAGCGCGCCGCCAGACCTTCGGGGCTCCCCCTCTTGCCCGTGGGTGCGGTGGAAGATCATGCGCACGCCCCTTGCTGGGCACGCCCAGCGGCGTCGTAGGCTGACCTTATGGCGCTTCATACCCATATATCACCCGATATGCGAAGCGGCTCGCCGACCACCGCAGGCAGCCCCGTGTTCGTCGACTCCACCGGTCACCGCGCGCGGATGCTGCGGCGCACCGGATACGGGTTGGCCGGGGTGGCCTCCACTTATGTGGTCGTGCTGGGACTGAGCCTGCTGGGAGCAACGCCGTTCGCGCCAGGGGTCCTCCTGCCCGTCCCCGGCGTCTCCGGCGCGCCTGCCGCGCCAGAACCGGGAGCCCTCGGTTCTGGCGGGAAGGGCGGCGCGCATCTCCCGCCGGCCCTGCCTCCTCCCCTCCTCCAAGATCCTCGGGGCCTGATGCCGTCGCCGCCCGGCGGCACGCCAGGGGTGTGGGGCCGGATGCCTGTGCCGGGGGGCCTGATGCCCGGCAACTCGACGGTTGCAGCCGGTCCGAGCGCCTTGCTGGTCCCGGGGCTCACCACGGTGACCGGCGGCCCGCCCGGTGCTCTCCGGCCCTCCACGCCCGGGACCTCGCCGCTCATCAGTGCACCGGTGCCCCCAGCCACGGCGGGACCGGCAGCCCCCGGACCACAAGTCCCAGATGCACCGCAAGCGCCAGAAACACCTGTGCCACCACCACCGCCGGACCAGTCCCCGGCTCCCGATGCTCCTTCGCCCGCACCGGCTCCGGACACCGGCACCCCGCCCAGCGCGCCCCTGCCCGAGCCCCCGGCGGAAACGCCGCTGCCCACGCCGTCGGCGACCGTCCCAGCAGCACCGTCTGAGGCGCCGTCCGACCCCAGCACGGTTCCGCCGTCCGACGTACCGGTGGACCAGGCCTCCTGATGCGGTCCAGTCGCCACCGGTCGGTCGACCGCCCATCGCCTGGGCCCGGTGCGCGGCGGAGCCTAGCGCCCCGGCGGCCCCGGCACCGCTTCCGCATCGTCGTTCCGCTGGTCCTGCTGATGTTTCTCGTCTCGGTGCTCCTGGTCGAGGGATACACCACCCGAGGCTTCGCCGGTGATCAGCAAGGGCGCGCGGGGCAACCGGCCACCGACGTTCCGAGGGAGGTCGTGGACGGCGGCCCGATCGTCGACACCACCGGTGATCACCTGCGCACTTTCCGCGCGCCGAGGAAGACCATCGTGCTGACCTTCGACGACGGCCCCGATCCCACCTGGACGCCTCGCATCAGAGCCACGCTCGACCGCTTCGGCATACCCGGCACCTTCTTCGTCACCGGGCAGAAAGCGGCCCGCTACTCCGGCGTGCTGCGCGATGTGATCAGGTCCGGCCACGAGATCGGCGTACACACCTTCTCCCACCCGGACCTCGCCACCCAGTCCGCCGGCGCAGTCGACCGTGAACTGGCGTTGACCCAACTGGCCATCGCGGGAGCCGGGGGCCTCAACAGCTCGGTCATACGGATGCCCTACTCCGCGACCCCCTCCGCCCTGGACGACCCGGCATGGTCTGTGGCCCGGCGCCTGGGGGACAAGGGATACCTTCTGGCGTTCATCGACCAGGACACCAGGGACTGGGAGCGGCCGGGCGCCCGGGCGATCGTCGAAGCGGCCATGCCGGACGTACCGGGCAACGGCGCGGTCATCCTCCTGCACGACGCGGGAGGGGACAGGTCCCAGACGGTCGAAGCCATGGAAACCCTGATTCCCCGACTCACCGCGCAGGGCTATCGCTTCACCACCCTTGCCGACGTCGTCGGCGCCGACAGCCTCACCCGCCCCGTCGACGGCCTGGACCTTTGGAAGGGCCGGGTTTTCGTCGCGGCGGTGGCCGTGTCCGGGACGGCGGTGTCGGTCATCAGCGTGCTGCTGTTGGTGGTCGGATCGCTCGTGCTCGCACGGTGTGCGCTGCTGGTCGTTCTGGCCCATCGCCACGCGCGTCGGCGCTCGCACCCACGCACCGCCCCGGGCCGGCCCGTCACCGAACCCGTGAGCGTCGTCATCCCCGCCTACAACGAGAGGTTGTGCATCGCCAAGACACTCCGCTCCCTCGCCGCGAGCGACCATCCTGTCGAGGTCATCGTCGTGGACGACGGTTCCGACGACGGCACCGCCGACATCGCGGAAGCACTCGCCATCGAAAACGTCACCGTCGTCCGCCGGCCCAACGGCGGCAAGCCGTTCGCTCTCAACACCGGCATCCTGCTGGCCTCCCACGACCTCATCGTCATGATGGACGCCGACACGGTCTTCGAGTCCTCGACCGTCCGCCACCTCGTCCAGCCGTTCGCGGCCCCCCGCGTCGGGGCCGTCGCCGGGAACGCAAAGGTCGGCAACCGCCGGAGTCTGCTCGGTCGGTGGCAGCACATCGAGTACGTCATGGGTTTCAATCTCGACCGCCGCATGTACGACCTGCTGCGCTGCCTGCCCACCGTTCCCGGCGCCGTGGGGGCCTTCCGCGGTACGGCCCTGCGCGAGGCCGGGATGATGAGCGGCGACACCCTCGCCGAGGACACCGACATCACCATGGCTCTCCACCGGGCCGGGTGGGAGGTCGGCTACGCGGAGGACGCGCACGGCTGGACCGAGGCACCGGGCTCGTTGCGGGAGCTGTGGCGCCAGCGCTACCGGTGGAGCTACGGCACGATGCAGGCCGCGTGGAAGCACCGTCACGCACTGTTCGAGTCCGGTCATGCGGGGCACTTCGGCCGCCTGGGCCTGCCGCTGTTGGCCGTCTTCCAGATCTTCACCCCGCTCCTCGCCCCACTGATCGACATCCTGACCCTCTACGGTCTGGTGTTCCAGAACCGGCTCGGCACGCTGCTGGCCTGGACTGCCGTGCTGGCGGTGCAGGCGCTGTGCGCCCTCTACGCGTTCCGTCTCGACGGCGAGAGGCTGCGGCCTCTGTGGGCGCTTCCCCTGCAACAGGTGGTCTACCGCCAGTTGATGTATCTGGTCCTCATCCAGGCGTGCCTCACCGCGATCAACGGATACCGTCTGCCCTGGCAGCGGCTCAAGCGCACCGGAGACGTGATGCTTCCTCCTCAGCCCTCCGCCCCTGAGCCGCCGTGAGCGGCTCTCCGTTCAGGCCGCAGCACTTGTGGACGGTGATGCCGGCGAGGCAGGAGAACAGGCTGAGGTGGCGATCGCGTGGGAAGACGCCGCTGACCGCGTAGCGCATGCGGCCGCCGAGTGGCTGCCGATCGCCGGCAAGTGGCGGCCGCCGAGTACGGCACCGACAGGCCGATCGGCTGGTGCAGCGCATCATGATGGACGGCACCGCGATGGCCGCGGTCGGCCAGGGAACGTCCTTGAATGCGGTCTGATGCACCGCGCCCATGCCGACACGGGCTGGTGTTCCTGTACGCCCCGGCGTGCGCGTTGGTCGAAGTCGATCGCGCCCGGCCCGGCACGGCTGAACATCTGGCTTCCCATGCCCGGCATCACCGTCCTGGACCTGGACCTGGCTGCAGCCCTGGCCGTCGCGCGGCACGGGACGTGGGCCGCGCCGGTAAGGAGGCGCTGCGCCTGCTGCACGGCGCGGATGCCCGTCGGCCGGGGGAGGTTCTGCGGGTGCGGATCCTGTCCCTCGTTGGGGTCGACGTCCGGGTCGGCATCGGGCCGTCCATCGCGGTCGCGGCGACCGCCTCCGGCCAGATCGAGGCGCCCGGTCGTGTCCTCGCCGTCGCTCCCGAACGGGCCGTCTGGCTGGGGCCGCTGCCGGTCGAGGCCCTGCACGGCCTCGGCCCCCGTCAGGCAGAAGCGTTGCAGCGTCGGCACGCGCAGTGCTCCCTCGGACTTGGTCGTGTCGTGGCCCGCAGGATCAGCTGCGCACACCCGGCCCCAGCTTTGCCCCCCCATGAACGTCACGAGCCACCTGTGCTCTCGCCTGGTTCTGTCCTCGCGGAATGGGCCCCTGCGGTCAGGCGGCGGTAGGCGGCGCGGGCGTTGACGAGGCGGGCGGCTGCTGTGCCGGTAAGTGCTGCGGTCAGCAGGCAGGTCAGCCAGAAGGTGTCGCGGTGGCCGGTCCAGCTGAGGGTGCCCGCAGGCGGGATGGCGAAGCCGTTGAGGAACAGCCAGCACAGCAAGGCCGTGCCCGGGGCCGCGGTGAAGCGTGCGCGCCGTCCCAGCAGGAGCGCCAGCACGGACAGCGCGGCCAGGGCGAGTCCGGGTCGGCCTGGCCCTATGAGGGTGTTGAGGAGGGCCACGAGCAGCAGCGCGCCACCGAACGCCGTGGCCCACACCTTCGGGGTGGCGACGGGCTGGGGGACCGGCCTGGCTCCGTTGCTGAGGGACACCCACTCGATCATGCTGACGCTTCCTTGCGGTTCTCTGCAGCGCCGGTGACGGAGTGGTTCGCCGGTCACCCGGGCGGCTGTGCTGCGTGGACTCGGGACGCGAATTGTTCCACCGGGCTTCGACTACGGCTTCCCCGCCGGCGGATTCCGGACACGTCGTCAGGGTGTCATCCACGGTTGTCCGACGAAACATCTAAACCAGACAGGGGGACAGGCGTGGGTGCTCCACGCCTGAGTAGTACGCCGTTGCCGGGATCGGGGTCCGCTACGACCTGACGACGCGCCGCGTGTCGGTGATGGCTCATCGGGACGGGGCGCGGACGCTGAGCCCACAACCTGACATCAGCAAGGTCCCCACTCATAACCACACAAACGACCGACCTGGCCGCTGATGGCACAGCAACTCCACAGCTCCTACTCGGGAACAGGCGACACATACCGCGTACATGCTGCGCGCATGGTGACGCTGCTGCAAGACCGTCAGACTCCCGTGCCGCTCGACTCCGTGCCGACACCGGTACGCGCGGCGGGCCGGATGCCGCAGCCGACTCCGATGTTCGACACCTGCTGGCGTTACGTCTCGACCCGGCAGACCGTGATCAGCGGCCGCGCTTACGTGATCGCGGGCGAGGGCGGGGCCGACAGCGCTGCTTCGGCCGCTGTCTCGTGATCCGAGCCGACTCCGCCGCGATGCGGGCCGTGTCCCCGTCGGCCGCCGTAAGCCGCCGGCGAGAGGCCAGAACGACTGGAAGCGGACGAGCATCCTGGCCTGCCGGTTTCGGGTCGAGCGTCCCGACGGACGAACCCGCGGGGCCGGCGTGCGAGCCGGATCGAAGCCGACGACGGTCCGATCGCTGTGACTTGCCAGTAGCGTACGTGAGCGATCACTGCTCGGGGAGGGCGGTCCGATGGTGCTGGAACTGACGCGCAGTTGGGTCGTGGGCCTGGCACTCGTCCGGCGAAGCCCGGTGCCGGTCGAGCTGCCGTGGGGGATGCGCGTCGACGTGGGGCGGCCACGCGAGCGAGCCCGGTACGTACTCCTGCGCGGCGATGAGGACACCCTGCGTGATATCGCCGCGCATGCCGCTGAGCCGACTTCTCGGATCTTGACCTTCCTCGCCCCCGAGCGCGCGTCGGCCGTGCTCGGGCCCGCATGGCAGCTCCGGGACGCCGAGTTGCTGATGACCGCCCCGCTGCGCCGTATCGCCGCCCGGGTGCCGGACGACTACGAGGTGGACACCGTCGGTGACGGTGCCGTCACCCATGTCCGGGTGCGCACCGCCGACGGCGAGACGGCGGCGGCCGGCTACGTGGCGGTCCACGGGGCGGTGGCCGTCGTGGACCGGGTCGAGACCTACCCCACGCACCAACGCCGCGGCCTGGGGACCCTGGTGATGCATGTCCTCACCGAGGCCGCCCCCGCCTCCGGAGCCCGGAGCGCGGTACTCAGTGCGACCCAGGAGGGGCGGGCGCTCTACACGTTCCTCGGCTGGGTCCCGCGCGGCTCGCTGGCTGTCTTCGTGCGTCTGTCTCACTGAGGTTGACCTCGTGAAGTCGTGTTTCTACTCAGGCGGGTCCAGCCGCACATCCCGTCGACTGTCGCGCGAAGAGCCTGGCCCGGTTCAGTGAGGGTCTATTCGCGACCCGCGGTGGGACAGTGGGATGCACGGTGGTGCGCTCGACCAGGCCGTTGCGCTCCGGCATGCGCAGGTTCTGGGTGAGCACTTTGTGGCTGATGCCTTCGATCTCGTTCCGCAGCTCGCTGAAGCGCAGCGTGCGATCACCGAGACCCTCGACGATCAGGAACGCCACTTGTTGGCGACGTCGGAGAAGATCTCCCTCGCCAAGGAGCCCGCACGCGCTAGGTCTGCGTCCTCGGGCGAGCCCGTGAACTGCTTGGTCACCATAGGGTTCTTCAGTCACCAAAAAGTGCCTTCTTCCACGTCAGTGACCACTCTCCTAGAGTTTCCGAGTAACCAAAAGAGACCACGGGTGTCGTCGCGGACGCGAGCCGGCAGACGCTCAGGACGAGGAGGCAGGCAGCATGGCCATCACCTTTGTGAACCCCAACGGATTGCCCAAGATCGATGTCTACCAGCAGGTGTCGATCGCATCCGGATCGAGGCTTGTCTTCATCGCCGGGCAGGTCGCATGGGATGCCGACGGAGTCACGATCGGGAAAGGTGATCTCGCCGCCCAGGTCGAGCAGAGCTATCTCAACGTCGGCACTGCTATGGCCGAGATCGGCGGCTCCTTCGACGACGTGGCGAAGCTGACCTTCTACGTCGTCGACTGGACCCCCGACAAGATGGCGCCGCTCCTGGAAGGGATTTCCCGCGCAGCCGCGAAGCTGGGGGTCGTGGCGGCCCCGCCCAGCACGCTGATAGGCGTCACGGCACTGGACGTCCCCGACCACCTGGTCGAGATCGAAGCCACCGCGATCCTCGACTGAGAAGACGCTCTTCGCTCACTGAGCGCCGAAGCGGCCAACTACGGCGCTCAGTGGCCAAGTAGCGTACTCAGTTACATGGTCAGGCCGGTCTCGGCGAGGCAGCCGTCATGAGGTGGCTGCGGTACTGGATGTGCCCGTAGACCGCGTCGGATGCTCTGGACGACGTGTTCGGGGGTGCTGAGAGCGACGTTGGAGAGCCAGCCGTGTCGCAGGAGGGACCGGATCCCTTCGACCGGGTTGAGGTCGGGCGCGTAGGGCGGCAGGCAGTAAACGGTCAGCCAGTCCTGACCCTCCGCCCACTGCCGTAGGTCGCTGGCCTTGTGGACGTTGAGTTTGTCCGAGACAAGCACGATCGGGCCGCCGAGCTGCTGGTGGGCGGCGATCATCAGGTCCCGGTAGCCGCGCCAGGAGAAGCTCTTGCGCCCGTTCGTCGGCCGTCGTCCCTGCGCAGTGGTAGATCAGCCGGGACCGGGGGCCCGGTTTGTAGCAGGTCAGCGCGGCGATGGATATCCGTCTGCGGGAACGGCCTCGCATTCGTAGCACTGAGGTGCGGCCGCGCTTGGACCAGGTCCTGGCCTGCGGCGGTGGATCGTGTAGGTCAGTTGGAAGCGCCGGCCGATCACCGTCTTGACCCGCTCCAGCGTCCAACGCTGGTCCTCCCAGCCGTGCGCGGCCGGCCCTTTGACCAGCTCCGCCTCCAACTGGGTGAAATGCAACTGGCTCAGCCTCGGCAGCGACGCCGGCCCCTGTGACGGCAGAGCCCGCGGACCGCCCTCGTCTCATGCCTGCCGCCACCGCTGCACCGTCCGGACACTGACCCGCAGGTCCTTGGCGATCACCGAACTCGCCTCACCCCGTGCGAACCGCTCGCAGCCTGAAGCCGTAATGGCTCGCGGAACTGCTGCCGTTCGGCGGTCAGCCCGCCCTGT
Source organism: Streptomyces sp. NPDC058678 (assembly GCF_042714835.1). Classification (NCBI taxonomy): domain Bacteria; kingdom Bacillati; phylum Actinomycetota; class Actinomycetes; order Kitasatosporales; family Streptomycetaceae; genus Streptomyces; species Streptomyces sp. NPDC058678. The sequence goes on from NZ_JBHXSG010000086.1 coordinate 10,690, forward strand.
GGATACCGCATGCCCCGGTGATGCCGCAGGGCGCTACTGTCCGTCAGCCTCCTACGACACCATGAGTTCAACCTCGGCAGTGCGCTCGCGCACGCCCTTGCGCCGCGCATTGTCGCGTTGCGGGATCGTCAATCGGTCCGGGTGCGGAGACTCCGCGCCAGGGTGGGGATCATCACCGTCGCAGGGACGAGGTGTAGCCCGAGGAGGGCGGTGGTGGTGGCGGTGTTTGCCCCGGAGAGGAGGGGCGGGACCAACGAGATCGCGGTCAGCGACACTGCCGTCCACACGAATCGCTCGGCGGGGCGAGCGCTCCAACGAAGAAGAGCGACGGCCATGACGATGCCCACGACCGAGAAGAAGCCGGTCACCACGGCGAACCCGGACAACGGAATCGTCTCGCCACCATCGGGGACCTCGAAGTCGACGCCAACGGCCTGGGCAAGCGCCGCAGCGAGGGTGGTGGCCACCATCGAGGCGAGCGTGGCAATGAAGCCGGTGCCGGCGAGCCCGCGGAGTCGACGGGTGTGGCTGGTCCGGCTCGATGCCGCGCCTGCGACGACCCCGGTGTCATTCATGCTGTTCATGTCGCTCCTCCGTCATTCGGTAACAGGCATACGGGCGTTGACTGGCATGTGACGGTCCTGGCCCTGGTGGTGACGATGCGCATCCTCGCCGTGCGACGGCCGGGTTTCCCAGAGCGCGGACGCCGGTGCCGCGGAGCCAGAACCCGGCGTCGCGTCCGAGGACCAGTCCGGGGCTCGCCGTCGTGCAGCTCCAGCTGCACCCGCCCGCGGGCGACGACACCGAACGCGTCGCAACACTCCGCCGCGACCACCGCGACGCGCGCGCCATCGCGCAGCGCGAGCGTCCGCACCGGGACTACTCCGCGCCGTCCGCCGGCAGGCGCTCGGGCAGCCCCAGCCGCGGGAACTGGTCGTCGTGGAAGATGACGATCTCGGTGATCGCCCCGCCGGTGACGCGGAGGACGTCGATCGTCAGCGGCAGGTACGCGCCCTCCTGCTTCTGCCAGAGGTAGAAGGCGACGGCGGGCTGCCGGTTCACGGAGGTGGGGACGGCGCGCAGGCCCTTCATGCCCTCGAAGCCGTCCTCGATCCAGTCGTTCACCACCGCGTCGCGGCCGACGTACAGGCCCGGTGTGGGCGGCATCGAGCAGCGGACGTCGTCCCGCAGCATCGCGGCGAGCGCCGGGATGTCCGTGGCCACGCTGGCGTCGGTGAAGCGGCGCACGAGCTCGCGCATCCCGGCGTCCTGTTCGCCGCCGGTCCAGTCCTGCCGTTCGGCGGGAAGGTGCTCCCGCATCCCGGCGCGGGCGCGCTGCAGCGCGCTGTTCACGGAGTTGACGGAGTCCCCGAGGTGCTCCGCGACGTCCTTCGCCGGCCAGCCGAGCACGTCCCGCAGGATCAGCACGGCCCGCGGGCGGGGCGCGAGGTGCTGGACCGCGACCAGGTACGCCAGCTCGATCGTCTCCCGCGCGACGGCGACGGTCTCCGGCTCGTCCGCGTCGCCCGCGGGCAGCTCGTCGAGCAGACGGTCCGGGTAGGGCTGCAGCCACAGCACCTCGCCGCCGGTCGCAGGCTCCGGGCGGCACTTGGCGAGCAGGTCCAGGCAGGCGTTGGTGGCGATCCGGTACAGCCAGGCCCGGAATGTCGACCGCCCCTCGAAGGTATCCCGCCGCCGCCAGGCACGGAGGAACGTCTCCTGCACGGTGTCCTCGGCGTCCTCGAACGACCCGAGCATCCGGTAGCAGTGCACGTGCAGCTCCCGCCGGTGCCGCTCCGCCAGCCCCGAGAACGCCGGCTCGTCGATCTCGCCCAGCCCGCTCACGCCCAGCTCCTCCAGCCGCGTGTCCGCACTCATCACGTCATCCTTCCGCCTCGTCGTGTCCCGTCGTAGGTGTGACGGGTGGGGGCGCGAAAACTCATCACTAGGGTCGGTCGGCATGGCTGAGCGCTTCTCATCTTTGGTAGGTCGGGTTTTCGACGTGGTGGAGAACGAGGATGGCCTGCACCATTGCGGTCGCACGGTGTCCTCGGCGTGGTAGGTGGGCGTGATCCGTTTGGTAAGGCTGGGTTGTACTTGACGCCGTCCCGCAACCGATCTTGGAACGTAAGAGGCGGCAAGGGTTCCTGGCCGGGTGATCTTCCGCCGGTACGCGCATGCAGGCAGGGCCTCCTGGTAACTCGGCGGTGCGACCCCATTCCGAGCGGTTCCCGGAGGACCTGTTGTCGTGAGGGGCCGCCAGGCGGGGCGCCGCCGGGCGGCGGGGCGGGCGGAGGCCCGGGCCCGGGCGTCCGCCGCATGGAGCCGGAGCATGAGCCATGGGCCGCATAGTCATCGCCGTCGCAGTCCCCGCCATGCACCCCGTCCGAGCCACATGCCGACCCAGCTTGCCCGGCTCTGCTGCGCCGCCTTGCGCCGGAGGGCTCCGGGTCATCCCACGACAGCTGGGCCTTCAGCCCCCACCGTGCCGCTGCCTTCGGAGACCTGGTCGTCAGACGTCGACGGCGCCAGGTACCAGCAGTCGCATTTCGACGGCGATCTGGCATGGGTGCTCGTCAGGGCGGTTGCACGCGGCGTGCCAGCTTCCGGCCCCATGCTTGGCTGGGAGCCTCGATGCAACGGTGGGTCAGCACGCACAACGGCAGCAGCACGGCGAAGAAGGCCGCTTCGAGTACGAGATGGTCCTGCCGCCACCGGCCGATCGTGTGGTCGATCACTGCCAGCGGCACCGGATGCACCAGGTAGACCGAGTAGCTGATAGTGCCCAGTCCGATCAGCGGGCGCGGTATCTGCCGACGACGTGACGCCAGTCCGGCGCCGAAGGTGACTACGGCCAGTAAGAACGCCACGATCCATCCGCGTCGGGTGAAGTGGGAGCCGTCGCCGTACCGGTACGCACTGCCCACGGCGCAGGCCACCAAGACGACACCTGTGCGGGCAGCGCACCGCCAGGTGCTCTGCCCGTGCTCGGCACGGTAGGCAGCCGTGCCGAGAAACATCACGGCGAGGATCACCAAGCCCTCCCACAGGGGGACTGTGCCGTTGAACGACACCAGGACGAGTGCCAGCACCCCGCCCAGCATGCCCCCGAACATCCGAAGCACCGGTGACCTGGCACTCGCACAGCAGAGGGCGGCCACCATGGCGATCGAGGTGAACACGACGAGCGGGCCGGTGCCGGCCATGCCCGAGAGGGCGGAAACCGGCAGCCCGATCCCTGCCGTCACGCTCGCGGCGGCGAGCACGGCCAGGGTGACGGCGACCGTCGCCGACCGTTGGTGAAGGCGGACCGTGAAGAGCGCGACGACCAGCAGATAGAAGGCCATCTCGTACGAGAGCGTCCACAGGATGAGCAGGAGATTAGGGGTACCCAGCAGCTCTTGGAGCATGGTGACGTGCGCGACAGCCACCGTGGCCGCGCTCTGACTCCCCACATCGCGAATGTCTGCGACGCCCCCCACATGAAGGGCAAGGACCACGGTCACCATGGCCGCCCACAGCGGGTACACACGGAAGATCCGTCCGATCCAGAATGTCCGGACGCAGCCCCGGCGCTCCAGCGACGCGGGAATGATGTAGCCGCTCACCAGGAAGAACACCATGATGCCGTACCGGCTCGTGCTGAATTCCGGCATCAGCTCTCGCCGGAACTCCGCCATGAAGGTGTACGACGAGTGGTCGAACACCACGACGAATGCCGCGATGCCACGCAGTGCGTCCAGCCAGCCCAACCGCGACAGACCGGTCGGCACGGTGGAAGCGGGTGATCGTGGTGTCACGGTGGTGACTTCCTTGGTCAGGGGGATGGGAGGGGGGTTCCGTGGGTTCACCGAGTCCGGTGCTGAGGCGCTCGTTGCGCTGATCCCGAGGCGAGGGTCGGTGTGGTCAGGACGGGGCGCAGGTGATCGCGAAGTCCTTGATCTGGCTGTCGAAGATGCGGCCGCAGGGTGGCGGGGCGGGGGCCAGAACACGGCTGCTGAAACCTCTAGCCCGCGATCCCCGAGGGATGCCAGTGGCTGCGCCTAGGCCAAGTGAGGGCGAAAGGAGGAGAGTTCACCGTCCCCTTCCCATCGCCTGTGCTGCAGGGTGCCCCCACCGTCGACTAGTTGTCCGGCAGGGCGACCTTCAGCGGAACGCAGGGCTCGGCCTCGCTCTTGGTCCGGTACAACTCGACCGCGCGAGGTCGGGAGTCGCCCTTGGTGTTCTCGAAGGCCAGCACGTTGCCCCGGCGCAGGGTCATGTCCCAGCTGGCCTTGATGGGGATGAGGGGTACAGGGTTGCCCTGCCGGTCGACCGCCACGAGCGGAGTGACCTTGCTGCGCTCGCAAACGTAGCCGGGAGCGAGCACGTCAATGGTCACCTCGATGCCCCACGGGCGCACCTTCCCTGCGAGTTCTCGCTGGGCCTCGACCCCGATGGTCTGGTCCTTGACGGTGAGCGTGACGCTGCCGTCGCCGTGGCGTTCCACGGCGTACGCCGTCGAGTCGGCCGACGGCCCGGGCACGGCCCCCGCGGCCAGCCAGGCCACCGCGCAGGCCGCCGCAACGACCGCGACCCGGCGCGCGGCGAACAGACGGCGCACGGAAGTCTTCGCCTTGCCCTCGCCCGTTCCGAGCTCAGCCGGCTCGATGCGGCATCCTCCGGCCTCGCGCAGCTCGATCTCCCTCTTCAACTCGTCCAGGAGGCGGTCCTCGAACGTTGTCCCCGTGCTCATGCCTCTCCTCCAATGACGTACGACAGCGACGCGTCCGGCGTCTCCGCTCCCGTGGAACTTGCCTGCGCGGCCGCGGGATCCGCCTCCGCGGCCTGAAAGTCTGTCTCCGCGCGCAGCGCCTTGCGCGCCCGGTGCAGTCGGACGCGGGCCGTGACCTGGCGGATGCCCAGAACGGCAGCCGCCTCCGTGACCGTGAGCTGATCCACCGCGACCAGTTCCATGACGGCCCGCTCGCCCTCGGGAAGTCTTGCCAGCGCTGCCAGGACGCGCCGCCCCGGGCTCTCCGCGTCGAGCTTGTCCTCGATGCGGGCGATGTCGTCGGCCTCCAGCAAGCGCCGCCCGGCGAAGCGCAGATCACGTTCGGCCTCCCGGGCGACCCGGCGGCGCTCCGACGACACCACGTTGCGCGCGATGCCGTACAGCCAGGCCGTTTCACTGCCGAGGCGCGGCCGGTAGGAGTGGGCCGAGTCGAGGACGGCGATGAAGATCTCTGCCGTCAGGTCGGCCGCGGTGTGCGGGTCGTCGACGCGCCTGGCCACGAAACGCATCACCGCGTCCACGTGGCGCCGATAGAACTCCTCGAAGAGCTGCGGGTCACGTACCGCCTCGGCGGGCCCACCCCGTAACCGTTCCGCGCCATCCACAGGCGTCTCCTTCTCGTCGGAGGCTTCCCGGCCTCCTCCTTGTCGAGGTCCACCGGAGTTCTTCAAAGGCATTCACCTGTTCTTGGAGGGAGGCGTGAAAAGCGTTACAGAGCGAACGTGAGGCCCCCGGCGCACGACTGGCCTGCGGCCAAGAGGTCGATCGGTTCCTCGGGAGGTACGACGGCCGAGGTGGGGTCACTCACCACGCCGACGCGAGGAGCCGGATCCGAGCCACGGGACACGAGGCCGCGATGCCGTACCGCCTGCCCCGACAGATCATGGACGCAGGCCTCTGACAGGTCGCCTGAGTCGACGCGGACCTGGCTGCCGGCCGGGACCATATGGCACGCCAGCACCTGCGCGGTTCAGTGTCGTCCTTCCCGACGACCTGATGCTTCGTCGCCGCCTGCCCGAGGTATACCGGTCGGCTGTACGGCGAGCCCGCGGAGGCAGGTCGCTGGATGTATCTCGAAGAGGACTTCCACTGCGCCGTCCTGCACCGGAGGGCTCCGGGGCATCCCGCGACAGCTGGGCCTTCAGCCCCCACCGTGCCGCTGCCTTCGGAGACCTGGTCGTCAGACGTCGACGGCGCCAGGTACCAGCAGTCGCATTTCGAAGGGCCGCACTGGTCGAGCAGTGAGGGCAGCGCTACGACAGGGGCGTCCCAGGTGAGTACTTCATCGAAGGGCAGCTGCCGAAGGCGGTCCATAGCGCTGTGCCGGGAGCGCAGGACGGCCTGGTGAACGTCTTGGCGCGACCACAGTCCGTCCTTTCGGGCGCGTCCAGCCAGGACTGCAAGACGGCGCCGGGTCCGGGTGCCGGTCGAGCCCGTCGTCGGTCAAGGGCCGCAGGACGCCTTCGTCTTCCTCGGCTGGAGCGAGCAGATCGTCAGAGACTGCCGCATGCCGCCCTCGCCCCGCCCTTTGGAGGACGAATACTGCTGGTGGCACGATGAGATGGAGCCGAACAGGGCGGGGTGCGGAGTTGGGCAGTGGCGGGCCAGCAGGCGCGGACCGGCGGCAGATCCAGACGACGGTACTGGGGTCGGTGGACTCCCAGGAGCCTCTCGAAGGATCCATTCCGGCTGTGGAGGACGATCATGGTGATGATGTCAGCCAGGGTCGGACCGTCAATGACATCACCTCGCTCATGGCGTCGATCTGGCTAGGGTCGTGCTGCTCGCCGCGCTGGAGGCGGTGAGGAAGGCGATGACACCCCCCTCGTCCCATCTACCGGAAGGCACGCAGACTATGAGCAGCCAACGCGACCGCTGGGCGAAGTTGACAGGCGGACAAGCCGGAGAGGACTACGCCCGGCGCTTTGCGCGGCTCGCTGCATCAGGCCACGACGTCCACGGCGAGGCCGCCTTCTGCGACGCCCTGCTGAAACCTGCCGCCCGGATACTCGATGCCGGCTGCGGCACCGGCCGGATCGCGATCCGACTCGCCGAGCTGGGCCACCTCTGCACGGGCGTGGACGTCGACCGCTCTATGCTCGCCGTCGCCCGCCGCGACGCTCCCACGCAAGAGTGGCTCCACGGTGACTTGACACACCTGGACCGCCTCAGTCTGGAACCCGGATTCGACCTGGCGCTCGCCGCGGGAAACGTCATCCCCTTGCTGGCCCCCGGTACCGAACCAGTTGTTGTGCGGCAACTTGCCACCGTACTGCGACCTGGCGGACTGCTGATCACCGGCATGGGACTGGACGCGGAACACCTGCCACTGCCGGAACCGACGGTGACACTGACGGCGTTCGACCACTGGTGCACGGAGGCCGGACTGACACTGCAGCAGCGTTTCGCCACCTGGGCCGGCGACCCTTACCGTCCTGGCGGCGGCTACGCCGTCAGCGTGCATTCCCGTCCCACCGCTTGAGTACACGCACCGCAGTCTTCTCGGACCACCGCTCGTGCCTGCACGCTGCTCACTCAACTCAATTGCAGTCGTCCCGGTGCGGCTCAATGAGGGGAGAGCGCCCTCGCCCGCCCGGGCGCTCTGCGCGCCATGCCGGGGACGTGATCGCGAACGCGGTTCGGCAGCAACGACCCGACGGGGCACGGGGCTGTATCCGGCCGACGGGATCTACGGGGCGACGGTGAAGAGGGCCAGGCCGCTGGACCAGGTGAGGCCGACCGAGAGCACGCCGTCGAGCGAGACCAGACCGTCGACCATGCCGGCGGCCAGCGGGTAGTGGTCGGTGGGCCAGTCCTCTTGGGGCAGCATGTCGTCGACCGCGTAGATGCCTCCCGGCTTCAGCAGCGCGAGGGTTTCGCGCACCAGCTCGTACTTCTGCTGCTCGCCGGGGCGGCCCCCGTCATGGGCGTGTTCCTGCTGGGGCGGGCACTGCAGGGTGTGGGCGGCGGACTCGTCATCGTCGCGCTGTACGTCGTGGTCAGCCGCGCCTACCCCGAGCGGCTGCGGCCCGCGGTCATGGCCGCATTCTCCGCCTCCTGGGTGGTGCCCGGCATCGTCGGGCCGCTCCTCGCCGGGCTCATCACCCAGCACGCTGGCTGGCGTTGGGTCTTCCTCGCGGTGCCGGCCGCCATGGTGCCCGCCCTGTGCCTGGCGCTCCCCGCGGTGCGCCGTACCGCGTCCGGCCCGGTGAGCGGCGACCCGGTGGCGCCCGATCCGCGGCGTATCCGGCTGGCGCTGGCCGTCTCCACGGGCGCCGCCCTGCTGCAGTACGCGGGGCAACGGCTGGATCCTCTCGCCCTGCTGCCCGCAGCGCTCGGTGCCGCGCTGCTCGTCCCGGCCGTTCTCGCGTTGATGCCGCACGGGACCTTCCGAGCCGCCCGCGGGCTCCCCGCGGTGATCCTGCTGCGCGGCGTGGCCGCCGGGTCGTTCATCGCGGCCGAGAGTTTCCTCCCCCTGATGCTGGTGAGTCGGCGGCACATGTCCGTCACCCTGGCCGGACTCTCGCTCGCGGGCGGTGGGTTGACCTGGGCACTCGGCTCGTACCTGCAGAGCCGCCCGGCGCTCCAGCGGCACCGGGAGACGCTGTGTCAGGCGGGCATGGTGCTGGTCGCGGCGGCGATCGCCGGGGCCGCGCTGCCGCTGCTCCACGGCGTCCCGGCGTGGACCACCGCCCTGGCCTGGTCCGTGGGCGGCTTCGGAATGGGCATCGTCATCTCGTCGCTCGGTGTGCTGCTGATGGAGCGTTCGGAACCGGCCGAGGCCGGTGACAACTCGGCCGCGCTGCAACTGTCCGACAGCCTGTCGAACGTCCTGCTGCTCGCCGTGTGCGGCGTGGTCTTCGCCGCGCTGGGCGGCGGCGCGACCGGCGACGGCCGGGCGGCGGGGGGCCCGATACCGGCCGAGGCCTTCCTAGCCGTCTTCTTCCCGCTCTCGCTCGTGGCCCTCGCCGGGGTCCTCGTGGCCGGCCGCTTCCGGGCGCCCACGCCGGCCCCGACCCGGCAGGCGCCCCCCATGTGATACTGGCTCGATGCCCAGGTCGCGCCAGTTGCACCGCCTTCGCACGACCACGCCGCAGCACGGAACGGATCCCTCGTATGGCCTCGGTCTCCTCACTCACGTCTCATGTGCACCAGCGCCTCGCGGACGCCCTCTCGGCAGCGTTGCCGGAGGCCGCCGGCGCGGACCCGCTGCTGCGACGAAGTGACCGGGCCGACTTCCAGGCCAACGGAATCCTGGCGCTGGCCAAAAGGGCGAAGGCGAACCCGCGAGAGCTGGCCCAGCAGGTGGTCTCCCGGATCGTCACCGGCGACCTGATCGGCGACGTGGAGGTCTCGGGCCCGGGCTTCCTGAACATCACCGTCTCCGACCGGGCGATCACGGAGAACCTCGCGGTACGCGCCGCAGACGGCCAACGGCTCGGCGCGCCCTTCGCCGACGCCCCCGGCACCACCGTCATCGACTACGCGCAGCCGAACGTGGCGAAGGAGATGCACGTCGGCCACCTGCGCAACACCGTCATCGGCGACTCGGTGACCAGGCTCCTGGAGTTCACCGGGCAGACGGTGATCCGGCGCCACCACATTGGCGACTGGGGCACCCAGTTCGGGATGCTCATCCAGTACCTCCTGGAGCACCCGGACGAGTTGGCCCACAAGTCCGGCCGAGCCGCCGGCGAGGAGGCCATGACCAACCTCAACCGCGTCTACAAGGCCTCGCGCGCCCTCTTCGACGCCGACGAGGAGTTCAAGACGCGCGCCCGCCGCCGGGTGGTCGACCTCCAGTCCGGCGACGCCGAGACGCGTGCCATCTGGCAGCGGCTCGTGGACGAGTCGAAGATCTACTTCTACTCCGTCTTCGACAAGCTCGACGTGGAGATCAGGGAGGAGGACATCGTCGGCGAATCGGGCTACAACGACATGCTCGCCGAGACCTGCCGCCTCCTGGAGGAGTCGGGCGTGGCGGTCCGCTCCGAGGGCGCCCTGTGCGTGTTCTTCGACGACGTCAAGGGCCCCGAGGGCAATCCGGTCCCGCTGATCGTACAGAAGTCGGACGGCGGCTACGGCTACGCGGCCACCGACCTCTCCGCGATCCGCGACCGTGTCTTCAACCTGAAGGCGGACACACTTCTGTACGTGGTGGACGCCCGCCAGTCCCTGCATTTCCGGATGGTCTTCGAGACCGCCCGCCGGGCCGGCTGGCTGAACGACGGCGTCACGGCATTCCAGCTCGGCTTCGGCACGGTGCTGGGCAAGGACGGGAAGCCGTTCAAGACCCGCGAGGGCGAGACGATCCGCCTGGTCGACCTCCTCGACGAGGCGATCGACCGCGCCTCCGGCATCGTCCGCGAGAAGGCCCAGGGCCTGAGCGAGGAAGAGATCGCCGAGCGGGGCACCCAAGTGGGCATCGGCGCGGTGAAGTACGCGGACCTGTCGACGTCGGCGAGTCGCGACTACAAGTTCGACCTGGACCAGATGGTCTCGCTGACGGGCGACACGTCCGTCTACCTCCAGTACGCCTACGCCCGCATCCGGTCCATCCTCCGCAAGGCGGGCGCGGCCCGCCCGACGGCCCACCCCGAGCTGTCGCTGACCGACGCCGAGCGCGCCCTCGGCCTCCACGTCGACGCGTTCGCCGAGACGGTCACGGAGGCGGCGGCGGAGTACACCCCGCACAAACTGGCCGCGTACCTCTACCAGTTGGCGGCCCTCTACACGTCCTTCTACGACAAGTGCCCGGTCCTGAAGGCCGAGACGCCGCAGCAGGTCGAGAACCGCCTCTTCCTGTGCGACATCACGGCCCGTACCCTCAGCCAGGGCATGTCCCTCCTGGGCATCCACAGCCCGGAACGCCTCTGACGGCACCGCTACTTGGTTGACGGAGTGGGAGGAGCTTCGGGTTGATCGTGCCGTGATGGGTGCCGCTGGTGTCGTCCGTGCCGCTGTCGTACAAGGGGCACCTCGACGAGGTCTTCATCACGATCAACTCCGGCACGCGGCCGACCAGAACGGCAACGTGCTGGACATTCTCCTCCAGAACCGGCACGACAAGGCCGCGGCTGGGCGGGGCACCAGGTGGGGTGTCGGCCGGTGTTGGGTGGGCCGGCAGTGGTGCTTACAGCAGGTCTGTCCAGCCTGTCCAGCCGTTGGTGGCCTTCGTGGTGCGGGGTTTGAAGGTGCCGGTGCCGGTGGCGGCGTAGAAGTACAGGGCGCCGGAGGAGTTGGTGGCCATGAGGTCGGCCTTGCCGTCGCCGTCGGCGTCGCCGGGTGAGAAGAGTTTGGTGTACTGCTGCCAGCCGGTGCCGATTTTCACGCGGCCCGAGAAGGGGGCGGAGGCCGAGCCGGTGCCCGCGTAGCGCCACAGGGTGCCGGAGGTGTCCCGGGCCAGGAGGTCGGGGCGGCCATCGCCCGTGAAGTCGCCCGCGCCGGCGAGGGCGTTGTACTGCTGCCAGCCGGTGCCGAGCTTGACGCGGCCGGCGAGGGAGGTGCCGGAGGCGTTGCCCTGGTAGAGGTAGAGGGTGCCGGTGCTGGTCACGGCGAGGAGGTCGCCCTTGCCGTCACCGGTCAGGTCACCGGGGCCGATGACGCGCTTGTACGAGGTGGAGCCGGCGGCCAGCAGGGGGTCTGCGAGGGCGTAGTACGCCGGGTTGGTCAGTTTTCCGCTGCTGATGGACTGGACGATGAGGTCGGCGAGGCCGTTGTCGCGCAGCGCGGAGGCGTAGGCGAGGCGGGTGCTGGAGGTTGGCCATGCCCCGCCGACCAGGAGCTTGCCGGTCAGTGTGCCGGTGCCGGTGACCTCGTAGCTGTAGACGTTTCCGGCCGACGTACGGCCCATGATCCCGAACTTGCCGAAGTGCGGGTTGTTGCCGGCTCCCGCGAACTGCGTGGCCTTACCCCAGCCCTTGCTGCGGGCGGAACGGGTGGCGAAGGTGCCGTTGCCGTTGCCCGCGTAGAACCACAGGTTGCCGGTGAAGTCCCTGGCCAGCAGGTCGGTCTTGCCGTTGCCGTCCCAGTCGCCGCCGCCGATGATCTGGTTGTACGACGCCCACTCGGTCTTGGAGTCCTTGACCTTGGCGCTGAAGGTTCCGCCCTTCTTGCCCAGGTAACGGTAGAGGGCACCGGCCGGGGTGCGGGCCAACAGGTCGCCGACGCCGTCGCCGTTCAGGTCGCCGGCACCGATCAGTTCGTCGTACTGCTGCCAGCCGGTGCCGATCTTGACGCGGCCGGCGAAGGCGCCGGTGCCCTTGCCCGGGTAGTAGTAGAGGGTGCCGGTGGGGGTGCGGGCCAGCAGGTCGGCCTTGCCGTCGGCGTTCAGGTCGCCCGGGGCGGCGATCTTGTTGTAGGCCTGCCAGCCGGTCGCGACCGTACGCCGTGAACCCAGGCCGCCGGGGACGCGTGCGTAGATGCCGGGATGCAAGGACAGCACGCCGCTCGAGCTGAGGGTCAGCACGTCCTGGACGCCGTCCGAGTCGAGGTCGCCCGGGGTGAGTACGTCCTTCACCTTCGCGACGTCCGCGTCGACGACCATGGTCTCGGCCGGGCCGGTGTTGATGTACAGCTGGCCCGCGACGTTGCGGTAGACCAGGTCGGACGTGCCGTCGCCGTCGAAGTCGCCGCGCGCCGGGGCGTTCGCGTCCGCGTCGCCGGGCAGCACCGTGAAGACGCCTGCCGCGAGCACCGCCGCCGTGCCGGCCAGCACGGATGCCTTCATGGCCAGGGGGCGCCGGTGTCTGTGACCCCCGTCGCGCAGCCGGGGCCGAGTGGTGAACACGTTCTCTCCCGGAGGATCAGGGGGTGGTGGAGGGTGTGGTGGAGGGGGTCGCCGAGGACGTGGTGGGGATGGCGCTCGCAGACTCGGTCGCTGTGGCCGACGGCCCTGCCGACTCGGCCGAACCCGTCTGATCCGTTGAGGCCGTCGTCTCGGCCGTGCCGGCCGGGGTGGCCGTGTCCGTCGGTGGCGCGGACTCCTTGGCGCTCGTGCTCGCCGAGGGCGAGGACGCGGTCTGCACCCCGACCTGGTAGACGCCCGGCACACCGTCCTCCACCCGGAAGATCGCGGCCTGGGTGGTCGTCCCGTTCCTCGTGGACACGGTGGAGACCGTCCTCAGTTGTGCCTCGATGCGCTCCGCGGTGATGTCGAGGAGGAGGTAGCCGCGCCGGGCGTCGATCATCTTCCAGTGCGGGTTGTCCGCCAGCTTGGGCGCCCACTCGGCGGCGAAGGCCGCCAGGTCCTCGTCTCCGGCGCTGGAGATGGACGTCCCGACGAACTCGGCGCCGACAACGGGCGAGTTGACGTCGTCGAAGTCCAGCTTGAGGTCGCTGACGATGGTGCGGTGCCGGTCGCCGGAGAGCACCACGGGGTTGCGGACGTCCCTGAACTCCGCGAGCAGGGAGGCCCGTTCCTTCTGGTAGCCGTCCCAGGCGTCGTACGCCCACTCCTTGCCGACCCCGGCGAGGAAGTCGGTCTCGGCCATCATCACCTGGGAGGCGACCAGGTTCCACTGCCTGCCGGAGCTGCGTGCGCTGTTCACCAGCCAGTTCCGCTGGGTGTCGCCCATGATGACGCGGCCGCTCTGCGTGGCCCCGTCGGCGGTGGTCGCCTGGTCGTCGCGGTACTGCCGGGTGTCCAGGACGTGCAGCCGGGCGAGGGTGCCGAAGTCGAGCTTGCGGTACATCAAGACGTCGGGGCCGCTGGGCTTTTGCGCGGCACGGATCGGCATGTGCTCGTAGAAGGCCTGGAAGGCGGCCGCCCGGCGGGCCAGGAACTTGTCGGTGGGCCAGGTGACCGGGTCGTTCGCCACGTCACCGGCCCAGTCCTGCTCCACCTCGTGGTCGTCGAAAACGACGACGAAGGGGGCGGCGGCGCGCATCGCCTGCAGGTCCGGGTCGGTGTTGTACTGCTCGTGCCGGGCGCGGTACTCGGTGAGCGTGACGGGCGAGCCCGTGCCCTCGTGGCGGCGTACGCGGGTGGAGTAGGCCGGGCTCTCGTAGATGTAGTCGCCGACGAACAGCACGAGGTCCGGCTTCTGGTCGCGCATGTCCTGGTAGGCGGTGAAGTAGCCGTGCGCCCAGTTCTGGCAGGAGGCGAGAGCGATCCGCAGCTTCTGGGGGGTGCTTCCGGCAGCGGGGGCGGTGCGGGTGCGGCCGGTGCGGGAGGTGCGGCTCAGCGCCTTGAACCGGTACCAGTAGTCGGTGGCCGGGCTCAGGCCCGTGACGTCCACATGGACGCTGTAACCGAGGCTGCTGCTCGCCGTCGCCGTACCGCTCTTGACGATTGTGGTGAAACCGCTGTCCGAGGCGAGCTCCCAGGTCACCGCGACGGTGGGGGGCAGGATGCCGGAGCTGCCCGGATTCGCGGGCAGCACCCTGGTCCACAGCACGACCGCGGTGGGCAGCGGGTCGCCGGAGGCGACGCCCAGCTTGAAGACCGTGCCGCTGACCGACGTACCGGCACCGGCCGTGGCGGCGGACCCGCCGACGGAGGCCGAGGCGCTGCCCGGCAGCAGTTGGCCGGCGGCCACCGCGCTCGCGGCTCCCAGCGTGACCGCTCCCGCGCCCAGAAAGCGCCTGCGGTGTATAGCTCCCGGGTCCATGCTGTTGTCGCTCGGGTGCACAGCCGTGCCTTCCCCCCCAAAGGCGGTGCCCTGCGCAGCGCCGGTGAACGTGATCAGCGTGGATTCTATGCAATACCCTCACACCTGTGGGACCGGGTCCGTCAATTCGTTCGAACAACCGGCAGGAGACATGCGCCGACCACTGATGTCCGTAGGAAGCACGGTCCTGTTCGTCGTCCTTGCCGTCGGCACGGCGGGATGCTCGTCGTCGTCGGGTGCTGCGGACGGTTCGGGAAGCGGTTCTGCTACCGCCTCTGGTTCCGGTTCCGGTTCGTCGAGCGCGGCGGACGGGGGCGGGTCGCAGGCCGGCGGTCCGCAGAGCGGCGGGTCACTGGGCGCCGACGAAAGCGGCACCTCGGACGGCAGCGGTGGCGGTGGCAGCAATGGCAATGGCAGCGCGTCCTCCCCGCCGGGGGTCCTCCTCGGAGCCGACTCCCTCCCCAGCCCCGCCGCAGACCACTGCCGTACGAAGAACCTGAAAGCCGTGGCACGCAGCACCGGTCAAGGCCGGGCCTCCGTCGTGATCACCAACAAGGGCGCCGACTCCTGCACGGTACGCGGCTTCCCCTCCCTCCTCTTCACCGGCAAGGCCGGCCGGACCGAGCTGCCGGTGGACTGGGACGGATCAGCCGCCGACGCCGCGAAGTTCACGCTCGCTCCCGGAGACTCCGCTTCCGCCTCGCTCACCTTCGCCGGCCTCGACGAGTGCGACCCGATCACCGGACTCGACATCGTCCCGCCCGGCGAGTCCCGACCCCTCACACCTGCATTCACCAACACCAGCGGGAAGAAGCAGGCGGTACGTATCTGCGACACCGGAGTACGAGTGAAGGCGTTCTCGCCCGGGCCGTGAGGTTCCCCGTCGGCTCAGCCCGTGCCGACGGCCACGTCGAAGATCGCGACCACCCTCGACGCAATGCGGAGGCCTCGGGCGTGATCCGGAAGCGTTCCACCGTGGCGTTCGCCCCCGGGCCCCTCGAGCCGCGCCTGGAGTGCGTCCATGCCGGGCCCCGCAGACCAGGGGGGGACGGGTCTTGGGGGAGCTCGGTCTCGTCCTGCTCCAAGGCGTAGTTGTCGCCGTGGGATCGCTACCGGACGTGCGTGTCCCCAATGCCTCGGTGCACAACTGCAGAGGGGCTGGAAGTGCCAGTACTCCGAAGGAGGGGCGGGTGCTTCCCCTGCCTCGGGCGGAGGCCGCGCTGTCTCGACCAGCGGATGCCGAGTGCCCGAATGCGCGTGTCAGGCTGACACTTGAAGTGCTGGCGATCTTCCACTTCTCTTCGGACTAGGAGATCGATTTCGACGTTGATCTGCGCAAGTTGCAGGGACAGGGGCGACTTGATGTGTTCTGCGGCTTCCTGCGGGAGATCGGGCGGCGGTTGGGCAAGCCGGTGCGGATGGATCCGTAGGGTGCCTGTGGCCATCCGGTGCTCGGCTTCGATGTCATAGCTGATCGAGTGGTCCTCCTTGCGGAGCCGCTGGCCAGATGGCTGCGGCTGAGGGCTGGAGTTCGTCGAAGGTGCCATCGCGGAGCAGGACCCGGTTCAGCCTCCGAGGCGGTGTGCAAGGTGAAGCAGATCTGCCAGGTGCAGCACGCGTCCGTCGAAGCCTGGGAGAGGGACATGGAGCGGCTGGGTCCAGTGGGCAGGGATTGCGTCCAGCCCGTAGTACGCCCCCGCGAGGCCTCCGGTCACCGCCGAGGTCGATCGTCGCGCGTATCGCTTCTTCGAAGCTGGTGGTGGTGCGCAGGGCCCAGACGGCGGAGCCCAGGCAGGGCCAGACGGCACCGTTGAACTCGGTCGCCTGATCGGGGTGCCAGTCGGGCGCGAGGACAGTGGCGTAGCGGCCGCGGTGGTCGGGGTGGACAAGAGCCAAGATGTCCGGGAGCGCGGTGAGAGGGTCGGTGTCCTCGAACGTGACACGGATGAGTTCGTGGAAGATCGCGGTGCCTTCCCAGGCCGCGCGGTCACCGTGGGTGAGGGCGGCGAGATTATGGTCGCTCGCGTGGTGGAGTACCTGGCCGAGCGGCTCGGCATCGAGGTCGCCTCGGTCGGGAAGCTGTACCCCGAGCGGCTGAAGACCGCGTACGAGCACGCGTGGGAAATTCGGGGCGCAAGGGCCCTCGACCGGGGCCCGGGGTGCTACCAGTCCTGGCGGGTGAGGGAGATGACCAGGTCGTTGACGGTGACGTCGGCGGGCTGGTCGAGTGCGTAGACGACGGCGTCGGCGATGGCCTCGGGGTTGATGGCGATGGTGTTGAGCTCTTGGGCGGCCTTGCGCCCGGCGGGGTCGGTGACCTTGTCGGCCCAGCCGGTGTCGATGACGCCGGGGCTGATCGTGGATGCCTTGATGCCTTCGCGGACGCCGAGTTCCTTGCGCATGGATTCGGTCATGGCCTGCACGAAGAACTTCGCCGCGCTGTAGACACCGGCGCCGTCCCCGACCTGGTGGCCGGCCACCGAATCCATGTTCAGGATGTGTCCGGACTTCTGGCGGAGCATCACGGGCATGACGGCGTGGACGCCGTTGAGGTAGCCGCGGATGTTCACGTCGAGCATCCGGTTCCAGTCGTCGAGCGCGAGGTCCTTCCAGTACGAGAACAGCATCAGGCCGACGTTGTTGACGAGGACGTCGATGCGCCCGTAGGTGGCGATGGTGAAGTCGGCCAGTGCCTGCATGTCCGCGGCGTCGGCGACGTCGGTGAGCCGGGCGGCGGCGGTGCCGCCGGCCTTCTCGATGTCGGCGACCAGCTGGTCGAGGTCTTCCTGGCCGCGGGCGGCGAGGGCCTTGGCGCTGACGGCGCCGATGCCGGAGGAAGCGCCGGTGATGACGACGACCTTGTCCTGCAGGTGGTTTACGGGGATCTCTCAGTGCGGTTGTTCAGCGCGCATTCCCTGGTGAGGGCAGTGCGGCGGAGGCTGTGAAGGGGTGGAGCGGTCAGCGTTTGCGGCGCTTGACGACGTAGGCGTACTGGCGGGCCAGCGGGGCTCGGCGTCGAGTTCGAGCGCGGCGTGCTGGGCCCAGTAGGGGTTGCGGAGCAGTTCGCGGCCGAGGAAGACGGCGTCGGCCTGCCCGCTGGTGAGGATCTCCTCCGCCTGCTGCGGCTCGTTGATGATGCCGACGGCTGCTGTGGGGATGCCGGTGGCCTGGCGGGCTTGGGTGGCGAAGGGGACCTGGTAGTTCGGTCCGGCGACGATCTTGGCGTCGCGGACCGTGCCGCCGGTGGACACGTCGAGCAGATCGATGCCGCGGGCTTGGAGTTCCTTGGCCAGGCGGACGGTGTCCTCACCGGTCCAGCCCTCGCGGGTGTCCTCGGGATTCTCGGTCAGCCAGTCGGTGGCGGAGGTGCGGAAGAAAACCGGCAGGTCCTCGGGCCACACGGCGCGGACGGTGTCGACGACCTCCAGGGCGAAGCGGATGCGGTTCTCGAAGCTGCCACCGTAGGCGTCGGTGCGGTGGTTGGAAGCCGGAGAGAGGAAGGAGTTGATCAGGTAGCCGTGGGCGCCGTGCACCTCGGCGACCTGGAACCCGGCGGCCAGCGCGCGCCGCGCGGAGTCGGCGAAGTCGCGTACGAGCTGCTGGATCTCTTCCACGGTCAGCTCGTGCGGGACGGGCAGGCCGTCGTACGCGATCGCGCTGGGGGCGACGGGCTGCCAGCCGCCCTCGGACTCGGGCAGGTACCGGTCGGACAACCAGGGCTTGTCCACCGCTGCCTTGCGGCCGGCGTGGGCGAGCTGGATGGCCGGGACGGCACCGTGCGCCTTGATGGCCTCGGTGATGCGGGTGAACGCCTCCTGCTGGCGGTCGTTCCACAGGCCCAGGTCCCAGGGGCTGATGCGCCCGTCGGGCCGGACACCGGTGGCCTCGGCCATGACCAGGCCCGCACCACCGGCGGCACGGGAGGCGAGGTGGGCGAGGTGGAAGTCGGTCGGCGCACCGGTCCCCGGGCCCTCGGGGGCGGCGGAGTACATGCACATCGGGGACATCCAGACCCGGTTGGGTATCTCAAGACATCGCAGGGTGAGGGGGGTGAACAGCACGCTCACGGCATTTCTCTTTCGGGTGGGGAAGGGCAGGCCGTAAGAAGGCAGGCGTCTAAGGGGAGAGTGGTGGGAAGCGTTCAGCGGGCGGCGGGGGAAGCCGCGGCGTCCGCGATTGGGGTGTCGCCGCCGATGACTTCGACGGTCCGGCCGTCGAGGCGCGGTTCGTCGAGCAGGGCGAGCAGTACGGCGGCGATGTCCTCGCGAGGGACAGGGCCGACGGCGGTCCGCCCTGCCTGCGTCACCCGGCCCGTGCCGGGCTCATGGTCAGGCCGGCAGGCGGGTGTCGAGGACGAAGTTGACCTCGATGAGCTGACCCGGAAAGAACAGCGAGGCGACTCCGATGGTGGAGCTGGTGGGGCGGTGGTCACCGAAATAGGCCAGGTTCGCCGCGGCCATCGCCATGCTGTACTTCGGCAGGTCCACGATGAACTGGGTCTCGGACACGACCTGGTTGCGCGTGGCACCGTAGTGGGCGAGCACCTTCTCGAAGTTGGCGTAGGACTGTCGGAGCTGAGCGTCGAAGTCGCCCGGGTAGAGGAAGTTGCCCTCGTCGTCGTGCGAGAGCTGCCCGGAGACGTAGATCGTGTCGCCGACCTTGATGGCCTGGGCGAAGCCGAACTCCTTCTTACCGGAGACGTCGTGGCTGTAGGAGTCTACGGCGGTCACTGGTGCTACTCCTTGCTGGTGGTGCGGTTGCCGACTGGGGTAGGAGGTCAGGCGGCCGCGAGCTGCGCTGCGGCGTCGGCGACGGGGGTGTCGCCGGAGGTGAGCTCGACGATCACCCGGTTCAGGGCGGGCTCGTGGAGGGCGGCGTCGATGAACGCGGCGACGTCGTCGCGGTGCACGTCGCCGTACTCGACGGCGGGGCCCGCCGTGACCCGGCCGCTGCCGGGGGTGTCCAGGAGGGTTCCGGGACGGACGATCAGCCAGCCGAGGTCCGTGCGCGTCAGGTACACGTCGGCAGTCTTCTTGACCTTGATGTAGTGCTCGAAGCCCTCGCCGCCCTCGCCGCCGCGCAGCGCGTCGGGGAACACCGAGACCAGGACGAACCGCGTCACCCCGGCGAGCGCGGCCGCGTCGGCGGCCGCCTGAAGGCCCTTGCCGTCGATGAGGGTCGTCTTGTCCATGCCGGTGCCGTGCGCGCCGGCCGAGAAGACCACCGCGTCATGGCCCTGCATCTTCCGCGCGAGGTCATCGACCTGGTCGGTGATGAGATCGCCGATCACCGGATTCCCGCCGGCCTCCCGCACGGTCTCGGCCTGAGCGGGCCCGCGATGCAGGCCGGTTACCGAGTCCCCTCGGCTTCCGGCTGTCCGACACGCTCGGCCATCCGCACATCGGCGACGTCATGCACTTCATGCGCCCTTCGAGATGCGCGGGGTCGACGAGTACATGCGCGGCTCCGGCCGTGTCATGCGCGCCGGCTTCGGTCGAGGAAGTAGGTGAAGGTGTTGTCGCCCGCCATGTGCCGGCCCGGCCCCCAGATCTTCCAGCAGCTCCAACTCCGTCGTGTACTCGACGGTGTTGCCGTGCGAACAGGACGCAGAGCGTCGGGCGGGCAGGGAC
>NZ_JBHXSG010000087.1:0-30086 GCF_042714835.1 Streptomyces sp. NPDC058678
CTGAGCATGCCGGGGTAGTAGTTCGAGGTGTCGATGACCACCGTCTCGTCGGGCACCGACGCGAACAGGTCCGCCAGCTGGCCCGCCACCCCGAACGGGATCGACAGGACGATGACGTCCCTGCCCTGGACAGCGTCGGCGAGCTCCACCGCGCGGGCCCCGGACTCCAGCACCTCCGCCCGGACGGCCTCGGGGCCGCGGGCGTCGGCCACCTGGACGTCATGCCCGGCCGCGCTGAGCTTGACAGCGAGGTTCCCGCCGATGGCGCCAGCGCCTATGACAGTAATTTTCATGATTTGTTCCTTAGGGGGTTGTGCCGCCCCTGAGGGCAGCACGCCGTGGTGGATGGGTGGTGGTGCCGCCTGGCGTTGCGGGGCGGAGCGGGGTGCCCGGCGATTTACGCCTGAGTGTCCTGCTGGCGGTAGCCGCTCGCGATGAGCGTGCGGAGCCGGTCGAGCGACTCCTCCTCGGTGCCGGTGCCCTTGATCCAGGCAACGGAACAGGCCGCGAGGAACAGGTCGTGCCCCCGCACCGACGCGCGCACGCGCCCCGCGAGCTGCGCGGCTCGCACGTATTGATCGGTGGCGGAGATGAGGATGTGGCAGGGGATGGTGAGCGGGTTGTCCGGCTCCTGGGCCCGGGCGGCGGCCATGAGCGGGTCCGGCAGCCCGCTGAAGGCGCTGAAGTACTCCTCCATCGCCCGCAGCCACTGCTCCAGCGCCTCGGCCGGGTCACCGAGTTGCTCGATGTCCGCCTGGCGGGCCACCAGCTCCTCAGAACGCGTCTGCAGCACGGCCGCCAGCAGCGCCTCCCGGGTGGGGAAGTGCCGGTACAGGGTGCCGGGTCCGACGCCCGCCTCCTTGGCCACCGCCTCGAGGGAGGTGCCGACCCCGTGCTGCAGGAAGTGACGCTGCGCGGTCTCCAGGAGGGCCGCGCGGTTGCGCTGGACGTCCGCGCGGGGCTTGCGCCCTCGCTGTTCACCGGCGCTCATGCGCCCTCCCGCCTGCCATGATCCTGCGGCCGCATCAAAACGGATGCTGCCTCCGTACTTGGTCGAGAGTAAAATGGAGGCAGCGTCCGGTCAAATGGGCGGCCCGAGCTCGGAGCCCGGGCACCGCAGGGGGCCAACACATTGAGCAGCCGCAGAGCGCGGGAGCCGTGCGGGCTGCACCATTCCAGGCGACCCCTATCCGGCCTCTCCAGCGCGGAGCCCGGTCCTACCTCCAGGACGTCAGGGGGTGAGCTGTTGGTGCCCTATGACGGAGAGCAGTTCGAGCTTGCTCTGGCTCTCCGTGCCGGGGCGGGTGGTCAGCACCACCAGAGTCTGGGCGCGGTTCTCGGTGTACAGGAGCTGGGCGTCGACGTCGATGCGGCCGAGTTCGGGATGGAGGAGGGTCTTGCAGTCGCCGTAGCGGGCGACCTCCTGAAGTTCCCACATGCGGACGAACTCGGGGCTGTGTTCCTGGAGTTCGGCGAGGATCTGGGCGGCCCGGGGGGTGTCGCTGCCGGCTGTCAGCGCGGCCCGCAGGCGTGCCGCCTGGGCGCGGCCGTGGCTTTCGTGAGTCTCCTCGGGGTACACCAGACGTTCGGCCGGGTCCATGAACCAGCGGTAGTAGCCGCTACTGGCCAGACCGGTGTGGCGGGTCTGGTCGCCGAGCAGCGCGATGGCCATCGGGTTCATCGCAAGAGTGTCGGACAGGTCGGTCGTCACCAGGGCCGGAGAGTCGTCCAGGCGGTCCAGGACCCGCATCAGGGTCGGGCTGACATGTTCGGAGCGGTGGAAGCGGGCCGGGGCGTTGTGGCCGATGAGGGCGAAGAGATGGTCGCACTCGTCCAGGGTCAGCCGCAATGCCCGGGCGAGGGCCGCAGTGATCTGGACGGAGGGCTGCGGAGCACGCTGCTGTTCCAGCCGGGCGTAGTAGTCGGTGGACATGCCGGCGAGCTGCGCGACCTCCTCGCGGCGCAGCCCCTGCGTACGCCTGCGCGCCCCCTCGACCAGCCCGACATCACGAGGCCGCAGCGCCTCACGCCGATGGCGCAGGAATTCCGCCAGTTCCTTCTTGTCCATGCCCCCCATCCTCGCCGCATCCCGCCCGGCTATCCAGAGACCGCCGATCCATGGATGAGCAGTCCTCTCCCACCCGAGCGAAGCCGCTCTGACGGCCGACGCCGAGGGCGCTCGCAGCGAGCCGCCCCGATGATCACCTGCCCCTGCGAGGACCCGCTAGGAAATACGCTGGCTGTCGGCGGTACACAGCAGGCCGTCGGCATGGAAGACCGCCCGCCGCGAGGGCCCCCGTCGAGGACACCCAACGCTTTGGACGCAACGCTTTGACCGGCCCCGGGCCTCGTCGCCGGCCCGGCCTACACGACGATGTTCGCCATGCCAGCGGGGCGCTCGCGTACCCCTCGGTGCTCAGGACGGAGCCGGCCCTCTCCCGTGCGACGACGGGGCGAAGCAGAAGGCGCTTCCTTACCGTTCCACGTTTTCGGTGAGGACCTCCCCGCAGCGGGTCCAGCTCGCGTTCATCCATGATGTGGCCCAACAGGACCCGCCCGCGTGCTGCTGTTCCGCGTCGGTCACGGGTCGGTCAGCTGCCGCTGATCATGGCGAGGACGTCGTCGTAGGAGCCGTTGGCCTGCGCGTCACGGAGGAACCTGGCGCGCTCGACGACAATCTCCTTCGCATCCGGCTTCTTCCGCAGCAGGTCGAGGGCCTCGGTGAGGAAGTCGTCCAACGGCATGGACTGCTCGTTGTCCTGCTGGCCCATCAGGGTCGTGCGCACAGCCGGCGGGACCACCTCGATCACCTGGACGCCTGCGTCGGCACCGGCGAGCTGGATGCGCAGGCTCTCGGAGAAGGAGTGCAGCGCGGCCTTGGTCGCGCTGTAGGTCGGCGTGATCGGGAACGGGACGAACGCCAGCGCGGAAGTGACGTTCATGACGGCCGCGTCGGCCTTGCCCACCAGGAGGGGCAGGAAGGCGTATGTCATCCGGATCGTGCCGAGCAGATTGGTCGCGACGTGATCCTCGGCGACCCGGAGTCCGGCCGGATCGAGGACGCTCTCCAGCAGCTGAATGCCGGCGTTGTTGACCAGGACGTTCAACTCGGGGTGGCTCGCCGCCACGGTCTCACGGGCACGGGCGATCGAGTCGGGGTCAGCGACATCGAGGACGAGCGCGTCGATGCCCGGGTGCTCGGCCGTGATGTCGTCGAGGAGTTCCTTGCGCCGGCCGGCGACGATCACCTTGTTGCCGGCTTCGTGCAGTCGCAGGGCCAGACCGAGGCCGATGCCCGATGTTCCGCCGGTGATCAGGATCGTGTTGCCGGTCATCTTCATGAGGGTCCTGCTCCTTGGTTACGGCGGGCCGGTGAGCGCCCGCAGCCCCGACCGTAGGCGCGCCCGCGAAGGGGCGGGAGAGGACGGCTTATCCATGGACCGGTGCTCCCTGGCTGAGCCGCAGACGACGCTCCTGCCGGTCAGCACCTCCAGAGCGGGCCTAGCGAGCCACCGGTAGGAGAACCCGGTGGCCAGGATCACAGCCTGTGCGGTAACGGCGGATCCGTCGTTGCACCGCAGCACCCGCGCGGACCTGGCCGGCTCCAGCGTCCGCCGGCCTCCACGGCAGCACTGCTCCCGCGTGAACAACCAGCGCCTTCCCATCGGCCGCCACCGACAGCCCATGGCCCCACCCGGTAGGCCTGACCACCGGAAAGGGTTCCTGACCCCTGGACCGGTACGAACTCGACACATGCATCCTTGCAGGTCAGCGTCACCTTTCTGTCGTCAGGACGTCAGGTGACGACGGCCATGACAAGCGGCTCGGTCAAGATTTCCGTGAAGCCGATCAGCGAGCTGTCTGGTTCGTGACTCTGTGTTGTCGGCGGTCGGCGGCGACGAGTAGGACGCGCTTGCGGAGGAGGGGGAGTCCGGCTCGGCCTGCCATTTG
Organism: Streptomyces sp. NPDC058678; assembly: GCF_042714835.1. Taxonomy (NCBI): domain Bacteria; kingdom Bacillati; phylum Actinomycetota; class Actinomycetes; order Kitasatosporales; family Streptomycetaceae; genus Streptomyces; species Streptomyces sp. NPDC058678. Next base: position 3,952 of record NZ_JBHXSG010000087.1, read on the forward strand.
CCGCTTGAGCAGCTTGATGTCCGTGACTCTCCCCTCGACGCAGCCCGAGCTCCATTCCGTGCTCAGCCCGAGGATGACGGCGTCGCGGTCGGCCAGCAGGCCGTCGGCGAAGCCGCGCAGGCCGTGGTTCGCGTCGGCGCGGGCGGTGGCGATCCACTCGGGCGGCCGGCTCGCGCTGCGGGTGGCCATCATCGCGGCGGAGGATCGGACGTGTCCGGTGGCGGCCTCAAGTTTCGGGGCATCGGGCCAGGATGTCCTTGAGTTTCTGCTGGTCGTCGTCGTTCATGCGGTCGGGGTTGCGGGTGGTCCAGCCGGTTACCTTGCGGACTCCGGGCGGCCGGGCGGGGGGTGGCTGGTCGGCCGGCGCGCGGCGGAAGCGATGGAGGTAGTCGCGGACGACGGAGTAGGAGCCGGTGAAGCCGCGCTCACGGAGGTCGGGCACCTCTCAAAGGCCGCCGCCAACCTGCGTTCTGGACCGTTTCCTCTTCGGGCCGGTCGGCCACCGTCTGCCGGGCACTGTCCGGGAGCGGAAGCGTCTGAAGCCACTGGCGGCCCACGCCACTGAAGCAGTTGGCCCCGCGATCGCAGCCGTGATCGGCCAGGACCGCGTGGATGCGGTTACGCAGCAAGGTGCTCAGCCGCACGAGCTGGGCGCCCAGCACGGCACGCTGCTCGCGGATGTCCGGGGACGCGATCCATGCCTCGGGCAGCAGATCCGTGCGCAGCAGGTGGGCCAGGGTGGCCGCGTCCACCTTGTCGTTCTTCAACCGGGCCACGGCGATCGCCTTGCACTGCAAGGGATGGGCCAGGTGCGGTTCGAAGCCGTAGTCCTGGAGCAGCTCGATCAGCCAGCCCCAGCCGTACGCGGCCTCGAACGCCACCGGCGTGCCCACAGGCAGATCACCGATCACTCCCAGCACCGTCTCGCGCCTGTTGGGGACGTTCCGGTTCACCGCCGTCCGGCCGCCCTCGTCCATCACGGCGATCTGCGACCGGCGGCGATGCACATCGATCCCGACGTAAGCCTGCATCGCGGGCCTCCTGACCCGGACTCGGCTCCCCTGCGCAGAGTGCTCCGAACGAACCGGGAGGGAAGCCCCAGCCCTCATAGGGCCAGGTCAGGAGCACTCCCCGCTTATTTGATCAAGCATCGGCCACCCAAACCTCGTGAAAGCGCGAGGCTACTGAACTTGATTGGGTGATGTCGGGTCGTTCGGCTGAGTCTTGAGCCCTCTGCGCTGTAGTGCTGTGACCGTGAGGTACGCGCAGGGCGGCGCCTTGACGATCCGCGAGGTGCGCCCCTTGCCCGGGCTTCACCTCGGCGCCTAGACCGGGTCCTTGGGCGAGCGCACCGCTGTGGAAGGAGGCTCGGATGTGCCCTGCTCCGAGCTGAGCCCGTCCAACAGGAGGTCACCGAGCTCAGAGAAGGCGTCGCCGGCGGTCAGGCCGGTCCTCTCCAGAAGGACCCCCGACTGGACCGCGTCGATGGTGACCGCCACGACCTGGGCCGCGAAGTGCCCGTTGAGCGCGCGGAAAACGCCGGACTGCACGCCCTCCTCGATCAGTTCGTGGACCCGGCGCGCCGCGGCGGCGGAGTTCTTGCGGTAGATCTGCGCGGTCGGTTCGTAACCGACCATGTCGTCGTAGAAGGCGTGGGAATGCCGGCGCATGGCCGTGCCGACGCCGGTGAGATAGACGCGGATGCGCTGCCGGGGGTCGGGCTCGGCCTGGACGGCCTGTTCGATCTCGGCTGTCGCATCCCGGAAGAAGGCGCGGGTGACCGCCAGGACCAACTGTTCCTTCGTGGAGGCGAGGCTGTACAGCGTCGCCTTCGAGCACTCCAGTCGCTGGGCGAGCTCATCCATGGTCACCGCGGTGAAGCCTTCGGTGAGGATGATCGCCTCGGCCAGGCGCAGCAGTTCGTCCCGCCGCCGAGTGTCGACGACCCGCCTGCGCGCCGTTCGGCGCGGGCGTCGGTCACGCGAGTCAGTTTGGGCCGTCACCGCAGCAGTCTCCCATGAGCATCTCCACCTAGAGCAGCGGATGACCGTCCGGGCAGGAAGAGTGACCCTAGCAAACGGGTACTAGCGTACCGTCTAACGTACCCGCGTCGAGCCCTCTTGAGCCTCCAGCTCCGGATTAGCCGTTACCGGATCGAGGATCCGATGGAGATGCCGCCGTCCACGTCGAGGACGATGCCGGTGATGTAGCCGGCCGCTTCGCTGGCGAGGAAGGCTGCGGCTTCGGCGATGTCCTCGGGCTTGCCGGTGTGGCGCATCGGGACCTTGCTCGTGAGCTTGTCGCGTGCGGGGCCGTTCATGGAGGCGAGCATCGGTGTCTCGATCAGGCCGGGGGCGATGGCGTTGGCGGTGATGCCGTGGCGGGCGCCCTCCAGCGCGAGGGTGCGGGTCATGCCGACGATGCCGGCCTTGGCGGCCACGTAGTTGGTCTGGCCGAAGTTGCCGCGCCATGACATGGAGGAGAAGCTGATGATGCGTCCGTAGCCCTGGCGTTTCATGGGGCCGAACGCGGCGCGGGCGCAGTGGAAGCCGCCGGTGAGGCTGACGTCGATGACCGCGTGCCAGTCGTCGTCGGTGATGTCCTCGACGCGGTTGTCGCGGATGATGCCGGCGTTGTTGACCAGCACGTCGAGGCGGCCGAGGTCGGCGGTGACGCCGGTGATCCAGGCGTTGACCTGGGCGGAGTCGGTCACGTCCACCACGTCGGTGCGCAGTTTCGCGTCGTGGGCGTCGGTGATGGTCCCGGCGGCTTCGGTGAGGGCCTGTTCGTTGACGTCGGCCAGCGCGACGGTGGCGCCCTCCGCGGCGAACCGGGTCGCCATGGCGAGGCCGAGACCTTGTGCCGCCCCGGTGATGGCGACGACCCGTCCCTGGTAGCGGTTCACCTGTCGTCTGCTTTCGTGGTGTCGGGAGTGAGGAAGACCCGCAGGGCGTCGGCCACCGAGCTCGCCGACCAGTTGTCGGCGAAGGTGGCCAGTTCCTCGCGCAGGGCCTGCTCGGGGGCGATGCCGTCGATCCGGTGCAGCAGCGTCTTGAGCCGGTGCTGGGCTGGGCTGCTGCGGTCGGCCAACTGGTGGCAGACGCGGGTGGCTGTGGCGTCGAGGTCGGCCTCGGGCACGATCGCGTGGATCCAGCCGGTGTGCGCGAAGGCGGTGGCGGGCAGCAGTTCGCCGGTGAGCAGGAGCCAGCGCGAGAGTCCGCGTCCAACCGCACCGGGAAGCCGGACGCTTGACCCGCCGGCCGGTACCAGCCGCCGCATGACGTGGCCGTCGCCGATGAGCGTGGTGTCGGCGGCGACGACGACATCGCAGGCCAGCGCGAGTTCGAGGCCCCCGGCGACGGCGTGACCGTGAAGGACGGCGACCCAGGGTTTCGGGCTGGCCGCGATGCGGCTGAAGCAGGCCGACACGTCGGCCAGGAATTCGACTGGGTTCTCGCCCCGCTCGTGCAGTTCCAGGAACTGGTGGAAGTCCCCGCCGGCACAGAAGCTCGGCCCGTTGCCCGCCACGGCGATGACCGCCGTGCCGGGGTCGGCCTCGGCGCTGGTGATCTGCTTGTCCAGGGCCTCTACGAGGGTGATATCGAGCGCGTTGCGCCGCTCGGGGCGGTTGAGCAGCAGCCATCGGACGGGGCCGCGTTGCTCGACGAGCAGCGGTTCGGTGTCGGTCAACGTGGCTCCGGGGCGGCGAGTTCGGCGCGTCGGCGGCTGCGCAGCAGGTAGCGCTGGGTCTTGCCGCTGGGCGTCTTGGGCAGGGCGTCGATGAAGTGGATGGTGCGCGGGTAGGCATGGGCGGCGTAGCGGGTCTTGACCAGCAGCTGGAGTTCGGTGGCCAGTTCCGGCGAGGCGACGTGGCCGTCGCGGAGGACGACGTACGCCTCGATGACCTCGCCGCGGACGTCGTCGGGTGCGCCGATGACGCTGCACTCGGCGACGGCGGGGTGCTGGGCGAGGACGCTCTCGATCTCGAACGGCCCGATCCGGTAGCCGGCCATGATGATGACGTCGTCGTCGCGGGAGGAGAAGAAGAAGTCACCGTCGGCGTCGATGCGCCCGGCGTCGCCCGTGAGGTACCAGCGGCCGTCGGCGGTGAACTTGGAGTGGATCTGCCCGGGGATCTGGTAGTCGCGGAAGGTCATCAGCGCGCTCCCCGCGACGTCGATCGCAACCCGGCCGAGCACGCCCGGATCGGCGGGCTCGTCCTTCTCGTCGGCCAGGACGGTCAGGCTCCAGCCGGGTACTGGCCGGCCCATCGATCCGGCTTTGAGGGGGCGGGCGAGTCCGGGGTGGTGGTGGTTGGCCAGGGGCATGCCGACCTCGGTCTGGCCGAAGTGGTCGTGCACGGCCAGGCCGAGCGCGGCGCCGGCCCACTCGTTGACCTCGGGAGTCAGCGGCTCCCCCGCGCTGGACGCCCGTTCCAGGCGCAGCCCCTGCGGCACCGGCACCGTCGAGGAGCGCAGTCCCCGGTACACGGTCGGGGCGGCGGCGAAGTCGGTGACCTGGTGGTCGACGAGGGTGCGCCAGGTCGTCTCGGGGGAGAACCCGCCGGACAGCAGCAGGCTGGGGATGCCGGCGGCCATCGGGGCGACGATCGCGGCGTACAGCCCGTAGGCCCAGCCGGGGTCGGCGGCACACCAGTAACTGCTGTCCCGGGTGACGCCGAGACCGTACTCCAGGTAGACCTGCCATCCGGCGATGTAGGAGACGGGGTGGATGACGCCCTTGGGCTTGCCGGTGGTGCCGGAGGTGAACATGTGGACCAGCGGGCCGTCCCCGCTCGTGGGGACGGCGGGCACCGGCTCCGGCGGTACGGCGGCGACAAGGTCGGCCAGCGAGGCGTCATCGCGCTGCGTGCCGGTTCCGGTGACAACGATGCGGCGCTGAAGGTCGTCCGGCATGTCGGGACCTGGGTCGAGTTTGTGGCGCTGGTCCGGGTCGACGACCACGACGTGCGCACCGGAGCCTTCCAGGCGCAGGGCGATGGCCTGAGGGGCGAACGCGGTGAACAGCGGGACGTAGACCGCACCGAGCCGCCAGATCGCGAGGATGACGGTGACCAGGTCGGCGCTCTTACCCATCAGGGTCGCTACCCTGTCACCCGGACCGACCCCAAGCCCTCGGAGGGCCCGCGCACAGCGGTGGGAGTCCGCGGCGAGCTCTCCGTACGACAGCGTGGAAGCCTTGCCGTCACCGTCGACCACGGTGAACGCGACGCGGTCGGCAGGGTGCCGGTCGCACAGCAGATCGGCCACGTCGAGGGAAGGAGCCGCGAAGGTCCCGGTCAGCTCGGCGACCCGGTCGGCGGCGCTCACTGCTGGTCCTTCCGGTCGATGATCGGCAGGACCAGACGGCTGGGGTGGCTCGGCCCGTGATGGACGTGGTTGACCGCGGGAATCATCTGCTCCTCGCTCTCCCGGGCGATGACGCCGCCGGTGTTGGTGTTGCGGTCGTAGCGGGGGAAGTTGCTGCTGGAGACGTCCACGCGGATGCGGTGACCGGGAAGGAAGACGTTCGAGGTGGCCGTCATGTCGATGGTGATCTCATAGACCGTGCCGGGCTCCATCAGCTCTTCCGCGGAGAGGCCGCCTCGGTAGCGGGCGCGCAGGATCCCGTCGCACAGGTTGATCGCTTTGCCGTCGGGGAAGACGTCGACGAGCTTGGCGGTGAAGTCGGTGTCCACTGCCGACGAGGAGACGAACAGGGTCAGGCTGACCGGACCGGTGACTTCGACAGCCTCTTCGAGCGCGGGGGTGGCGAAACACAGCACGTCGTCGCGGCCGGTGACGGTCCGCTGGTCGACCGGGCCGCAGAATCCCGGTGTCGTCGGCATGGATGCCCCGCCGGCCGAGGGAACCGGGCGGCGCGGGTCGTAGAGGTAGGTGTCGTGCTCGACGCCGGTCGGTGGTTCGGTGGTCAACGCGCCGTCGCCGTCAGCGGTGTTGGCGCGACCGCCGCTGGTGAGGTGGTAGTCGGTCCACCGTGTGTCGGGCAGCGGCCACTCCTGCTCGTCGCGCCACTGGTCAATGCCCATGACGAAGATCTTCACCGGTGCCACGTCGTCCAGAGCGGTGGTGTCACCGCGCAGCCAGTGGTCGAAGAACTTCACGTGCAGGCCGGTCAGGCCCAGCATCTGCGCACTGGCCAGCGGGCCGAAGGAGCGGTCGGAATAGACGCCGGTCGTGGCCATGTGATCCCACGGGCCGATGATCAGCCGCTGCCCCTCACGTGCCTGCGCACTGCCTGCCTTCTGGCGGGCGGTGGTGTAGGTGCGGACGGTCTGCCCGATGTAGAGGTCGTACCAGCCGCCGATGTTGAGCGCCGGGGCGGTGACGTTCTTGAGCTCGGGCGTGAGCTCCATGGCGTCCCAGTACCCGTCGTGGGACGGGTGGGCCATCCAGTCGTCCCACCACTTCCCGTACGCCGCCAGGACCGGAACCTCCGCCGTCGGCAGCACCTCGTTGAGGGACTCGGCGGACAGCAGCGCCTGGCCGAGCTGCTGCACCTGGTCCACGGAGCCCTCACCGGCCGCCAGGGACCGCTGCGCGTCGGCCGCGTACATCATGGCGTTCCACAGCGTGACCAGGCTCAGTGAGAGCGCACCGCCCGCGCCGTACCAGGGCGACTCGTAGTTGTCGACCGAGGTGAAGGCCGGCGCGATCGCCTTGAGGGCAGGGGCGCCGGTCACGGCGGTCTCCCACTGGACCATCCCGAGGTAGGACGGCCCGTACATGCCCACCGTGCCGTCCGACCATGGTTGTTCCGCGATCCAGGCGACGCTGTCCTCGCCGTCGGCCCGGTCGGCCATGTGCGGAACGAACTCGCCTGCCGAGCGGTGGGTGCCCCGGCAGTCCTGCACCACCACCGCGTAACCGGCCTCCACCAGAGTCAGGAGGTCGGGGATGGCTGACTGGCCGAAGCCCATCACGTCCTTGCCGTACGGCAGGCGCACGAGCAGCGTCGGGGCCTCCCCTTCGGCCGGATGCCACACGTTGGCGGCGAGGGCTACGCCGTCACGCATCGGGACCTGGACGTCTATGTCGTATATGTGCTGCATCGGTGCTCCTCGTTGAGCTGACGGCGTCGCCCCCGGATTTGGGTACGTTAAGAGGTACGTTCGTACCCTGTCAATTACCCGAAGGGAGGTTGACCTCCCGCGATTCACCTGCGCGGGCTCCCCGCCTTGCGCTGGCGGACAGATCGCCCGGCTACGGGAACCCGGCGAGAGCCCCCAGGCCCGCGACGCGTGTCGGTGCGTGGCGCCTCGCGCGGGCTCCTCAACGCGGCCGTGGTCGAGGGGCGGCTTCCGAACGGGTGCGGGCCAGGTGGCTGCCGGCTCCCGCCGGGGCCCCGAAGACGACGTCCCGGGTGGCCGTCCGGCCGATGAGTACTCAGGGCAGGGCACTTCGTCGAGAAGCTCAGGGAAGGACCGTTCGGGCGGTCGGCGTCGACTGAGACGAGGGCGAGGGCGGTGACCGAACCGCCCGGCGCCTCCAGCGTGGCCGTCAGCTGAAAGACCGCGTTGCCTACTGTCCTGGTGCGCGGCGGCCTGGAGGATGCCGTCGAGGGGTGACCGTACGCGACGGGCACGGCTACTTGTCGGCGCCGACCTTGGTGGTGTCCGACTGGGCCTGCGGCGGCGTGGTGGTGCGGGAGTGCAGGACCTTGCGGGCCTGTTCGGTGTCGAAGTCGTTCTCCCACTTGCCGATCACGATGGCGGCGACGGCGTTGCCGAGGACGTTGATGAAGACGCGGCCCTCGTTGAGGATGCGGTCGATGCCCACGATCAGGGAGAGGGCGGCAAGCGGGATGTGGCCGACCGCGGTGACGGTGCTGGCGAGGACGATGAACGCGCCGCCCGCGATCCCGGCGGTGCCCTTGCTGGTGAGCATCATGATGCCGACCATGATCAGCTGCTGCTGCCAGGACAGGTCGATGCCCATGGCCTGGGCCAGGAAGAGGGAGGCCATCGTGAGGTAGACCGCGGAGCCGTCCAGGTTGAAGGAGAACCCGGAGGGGATGACGATGCCGACCACGGGCCGGCCGATGCCGAGGATCTCCAGTTTGCGTACCAGCTGGGGCAGGACGGCCTCGCTGGAACAGGTGCTGAGGGCGACGAGCAGTTCGGCCTTGAGGAAGCGGATGAGGCCGAACAGGCTCAGGCGGCAAGCCCGCATGATGGCGCCGAGGACGACCAGGACGTAGATGATGCAGGTCGCGGTGAACAGGATGATGAGGTAGCCGAGCTGTTTGAGGCTCTCCGCGCCGTAGGTGGCGACCACGGTGGCCAGGGCGCCGAAGGTGCCCAAGGGTGCGAGCCGCATCACCCAGCCCACGATCCGGAACACGACGTCCGACAGCGCTTTGATGCCGCGGGTCAGCGGTGCCCCTTCTTCGCCGGCCATGTTCAGGGCCGCACCGAAGACGATCGAGACCATCAGCGCGGCCAGGATCGCGTCCCCGGTGATCGCGCCCAGCAGGGAGGCGGGGATGAGGGAGGAGATGAAGCCGGTGAAGGTGGCGTGCTCGGTGGCGGTCTTGGGCACGTAGTCAACGTTCAGTGACGAGGGGTCGACGTGCAGGCCGGAGCCGGGCTGGAAGATGTTGGCGACGACCAGCCCGATCAGCATGGACGCCAGGGACAGCACCAGGAAGTAGCCGATCGCCTTCACACCGATCCGGCCCGCCCTGCGCAGGTTGTCCATGGAGGCGATGCCGGTGGTGACCACGCAGAAGACGACCGGGATCACGATCATCTTGACCAGCGCGATGAACCAGTCGTTGAGCGGCTTCAGGTCCTCACCCAGCCCGGGCGCGAGGATGCCGACGGCGATGCCGAGGACGGCGGCCAGTACGACCTGGAACCACAGCTCCCGTATGAGACGGCTCAGCCGTGACCGCTGCGGGCGGCCGGCGGCGGCGGTGCTTGTCATCGTTGGTGCTCCTTTGCACGACGATCGTGTGTAGCCCTGTCCCGTGGGGGTGCGGGGGACGCGCCGTGGCTCGCGCGCCCCCGATCTCGTGTGTGGCGCCCGTATCCGGCGGCGCCGGCCGACGGCACCCGCCCGGCGGTGGGCGCGTCTTCGGTGGGTGGCGTCAGCTGTGCAGGGCGCGCAGGACCTTGTAGAAGGCGGCCTTGCTCTCGAAGCCGATGCCGGGAGTGTCGGTCAGACCGACGCGGCTCTTCTCGACGACGGCGTCGTCGGCGAAGCCGCCGGTGGGCTGGAACTCGCCCGGGTAGGACTCGTTGCCGCCGAGCTTGAGGGCGGCTGCGATGTGCAGGGAGAACTGGTGCCCGCCGTGCGGGATGCAGCGGCGCGAGGACCAGCCGTGCTGACGGAGCATGTCCTGGATGCGCAGGTACTCCACCAGACCGTAGGAGAGCGCGGGGTCGACCTGGATGGTGTCGCGGTCGGGGCGCAGGCCGCCGTAGCGGATCAGGTTGCGGGCGTCCTGGAGGGAGAAGAGGTTCTCGCCCGTGGCGATGGCGATGTCGCCGATGACCTGCGGCGGGATCCCGAAGGCGAGGCCGGTGTCTCTCAGGGCGTGCCGGGCCCGGTAGGTCTCGGGCATGCCGGTGACCGCGGTCCGCTCCCGCCCGAACCGCTCGATGATCGCGTCGTACACCTCCAGGCGCCGCTCGGACTCCACATCCAGGTCGATATCCGGCAGCGACGTACGCCGCTCGCTAAGAAACCGCTCGAACAGCAGCCGGTGTTCGAGCGGGTTGGCCGTGGCAACGAACAAGCTGTGGTTGACCATCGAGCCGGCGCCGGAGCCGCGCGCGGCGACCCAGATCCCCAGCGCCCGGGTTGTAGGACCGCATTCGGAATGTCCTGTTCCGCTGTCGTGGTCAAGGCCTTCCCAGTTATCTCATTTGAGGGACACGGCATTTCTGTCTCATGATCTTGTCCCCTCTCAGAGGTCATCGGCAGGTCTATCCCTCTCCAGGTCTTCTATAAACGAACGGATGCCCGGGGCGGGAGCGGTCGTGCCGGGCGACATCGACGGGGCCGTTATCGCCGACAGCGGTGACGATCAGTTCGTCGCCGAGGAAGTGAAGGGGCACGGAATACAACAGTCGCGGTCGCCGGATGCCCAAGACGTGCTGGCGGACGAAGGCACCCGCACCCCGGCGCCTATCGCCTGCGCCTGTTCTGCGCCGCCGCATGGCACGGGTGCTGCGCTTGGGCTGGTGACACCCTGGCATACCGGGGCTCCAAGGGCTGTAGACCATACGCGCGAGCACAGGTTTCCGCGTGCGAGGTCGTGTGATATGCCGTAGCGTCAGTTGAGAGGACGCTTTCGCTGGGGGCGGGGAAAGACAGACGTCAAATCTGCAATTTCTCTGTTGCTTCGGGAGCCCTGCATGTATCGACGCGCGATTTCCGTGCCTGCCGTATTTGTGGCAGCGTTCGCATTCAGTCCTTACATCCCTATCGCGGCTGCATCTGAGCCTCAGACGGCAACTCGCACTGACTCGGCAGCGCAGAGGCCGCACCCCGAAGTACTCCGCCCCATGTCGCAGCAAACCTTCGATGCAGCCTGCAAGGAACAGGGATACGCCCAGGGAGTGACTACGGTCGGGAACGACGCGTACTCCATCCGGTGCGTCAATGAAGACGGAAGCCTCCAGTCATTCCGTCCACGAGAGGAAATCCACAATTTCGTAGCCCAGGCATGCCAAGACACCTATACCGATGCCAGAGTGACGGATCGCCTCGCCACTATGGGCCGAACCTACAGTGCTTGGGAATGTGCCGACTATGGGTCGTATGCAGGGGGCCCAGACCTCAAGAAATGGTGTGAGTCCAAAGGGCTCAAGCTCATCAATAGTTCGAGTGCTAAGTACCCGGCCTATCAATGGTTCTGTGCGAATTCATCGAGGACCAGGGTGGAGGGCATCCCCGTAGATGATGTCTGCGCGTCACAATTTGATGAGTCCGCTCTCGACCGTGTGTTCAACGTGTACGGGAAGACTATTGAAGATGCCTGGGACTGCTTCTATACCCGGTGAGCCCACCGGCCGGGCTTCCACCGATCCCAGACGAGCCGACTAAGAAATCGAAGGCGAGATTGGTAGCTCCCACAGGCGCGCTTGGTCCTACGCCCTTCGCTCCCGTGAGCCTCGGTCTGAAGGCTGATCAGCCAGGGAGACAGAATTGGGCGGGGAGGTCCGTATGCATGAGACAATGCGACGGCTTGCCGCAGTCGGTCTGGCACTCGTTATGGCGGGTGCCGTCCATGTGGCAGCTGCGCCCCGAGCGAGCGCGGTTTCACCCTCCGCGCTTGCGAACAGTGTCTCGATGCCGTCCGCTGGGGACAAGGGCACGCGGTCACACGTCGCTGCCGCTGCCATCGTCTGCACACCGACGCTCATGATCGGGGTCCGCGGCTCCGGCGAGAACCCAATAGGCCCCAATCATCCAGGGGGTGCCCATGGTCTTGGTGTCCCGCTGGAAGCGGTCTACGAAAGGCTTCCCAAAGGCACAGGCGTGTACGGCCTGCCCTATGAGGCGCGCACTGTTCCACAGCTCTTCATTGGGAGCGTCGCTGAAGCCGCAAAAGGCCAGCGGTCGTTGAAGTTGGGAGGTCCTCCACCGAAAACCACCGAAGTCGGCGCGTCTGAGCTAGTGGACCAATTCCGGCTCCAGGTCAAAGTCTGCGACAAGAAGCTAAAGAACAAGCAGAGGATCGTGCTCGGCGGATACTCGCAGGGATCGTTGGTAATCCGCCTGGCATTGAAGCAGCTTGAAAGTGAGCCTCTGATCCTCGATCACATAAAGGGCATCGTGCTGCTTGGAGATCCCTCGCGGGACCTGGTCGCGGCACCCGCTCTAAGCAGCGATCTCCTGAGTCGAAGAATGTCCGTCTGCCTGTTCGGCGACCTGATTTGCAAAGGGCCCAACGATAAGGCTGCCCGAAAGACGGCGTCAGCGTGCATCGCGGAGTCCACGTTTGGCTGTCCACACTTTCAGTACGGGGGCAAGGCGGCTCTTGATGCCGGTACAGGGCGGACAGCGTGGAAGGCGGCGGGCTACCTGAAATCTGCCCTCCAGCGACCAGACATCGACTGGCGGAACCGCACCTATAACCTGACGTGCGACGATACCGTCAAAGACCCGGTGAAAGTGGCCCTTCGCAAGGGTAAGGGAACTGCGAGAGGCGAGGCCATCGGGGGCTATGACCGTTGGGACGTGCGAATTCAGCGGATCACGCAAGGTAAACTGCCGTCCCTCGGCAGCGTGACCGCTGTCCTTTTCTTCTGCACTCCCCAACCGAGTAACTTCTTCACGCAGGAGTTGCGTGTCTATCGCTCCAGCAACGGAAGTGAGATAGCGCGCGTTCCACACTTGAGTGGCGGAGAATGGCTGCCTCCGGAGTATCAGCCAGAGTCTGTGGCGATCAGGAAAGATCGGATCGTCGCTGATCTAAAATTCTACGGGCCGGGAGACCCCCACGGTTCCCCGTCCAGGCTTCGCCATCTCAGCTGGACGTGGGACGGCAGGCAGTTCGTGACGCACGACGCTGGCGGAGATTCGCCCGCCCTCAGCCGGATTGAATTGAGCCGCGAACGTGTCACTGTCAATGGGATCGGCCCCGTGAAGTTGGGCATGAGCCCCGAGGAAGCGGCGAAGGCGATCGGTGCAACGATTCCTGTGGAGAGCCGTGGTCCGACCTGTGTAGACCACACCGTGGACGGAGGACCGACAGGACTCTTTCTGAGGTTCACGCAGGATCGCCTCGTTGCGGTCGGCGTCAGGCCACCGGCGACGGAAATCCACACCGCCTCCGGCATCCATATCGGCAGCACGCGAGACGATGTCATGGAGACCTATGCCGCAGAGATTGAAGCCACGACATCGGTCCACGGCAATGAGGAGCTTGTGTTCGCACCTGCCGCTCCGGAGTTCGCGGGCAAAGTCATCGCCTTCGGCATGGTCGATGGTACTGTCGGGCTTTTCATAGCCGGTGAGCGTGACTGGGCAACACTTACTGGCCCATGTGGCGGCGACTGAACCTTTAGCCGCCAGCGCCACAGCTCGGGGGCTACGCCAACGTCGCAGGCTCAACGAAAGTGCGTCTCATTGGGCGTTGTCACGTTGTTGGGTGGGTGGGGCCTGACGGTGTATCGAGGCATGGTTCAGTCGGGCTCCGGGCCTGTTGCTCAGGCCACTGCGGGCCGACCGGTTACCTGGTCCCAGATCGCGAAGCGGATGGTCATCTCGGCCCGGTAGCCGGGAGCGGTCGTCAGGTGGCGGCGGGGTCGGAAGTGGGGTGAGATGCCGCTGAACGCGGACAGGAACCGCTGGGCTGCGCCGACGCTGCGGAACCCCTTCATCGCGCGTTCACGCTGCCTGGTCGGCTGGTGGCTGTTCTCGGCCCGGTTGTTCAGGTACTTCGACTGCCGATGCTCGACGGAGGCCATGACCTCGCGGTGGGCCGCGCCGTAGGAGCGGAGCTGGTCGGTGATGACCACCCGAGGCACCGCACCCGTGTTCGTCAGCAGGCGGCGGAAGAAGCGCCTGGCCGCTGCGGTGTCCCGCCGACTCTGCACGAGGATGTCGAGGACGTTGCCGTCCTGGTCGACGGCCCGCCACAGGTACTTCTGCTCACCGTTGATCTTGACGAATACCTCGTCCAGATGCCACTTGTCCCCGGGCCGCGGCTGCCGGCGGCGCAGCGCGCCTGCGTAGGCCTGCCCGAACTTCACACACCAGCGGCGGACCGTCTCATGGGAGACGACGATCCCGCGCTCGAGCATGAGCTCCTCGACCTCGCGGAAGCTGAGCGGGAAGCGGAAGTACAGCCACACGCAGTGGGAGATGACCTCGACCGGGTACCGGTGCCCCTTGTACGACGGCGACACGACCCCCACGAACAGCCCCTCCCGCACGATCAACCAGAAGATCATCCCACCCAGTCAACCAACGTGACAGCGCCGCGTGGCGCGGTAGAGCTGACCCTGTTCGTCGCTGTCGGGTTCGGCGCGGGCGAAGGCGAGCACGGCCGCGGTGATCGCCTTCCAGTCGTCGGCCTGGGGTGATTGATGCGCAAGGCCGTTGATCAGGTACTTCACCCGGGCCCAAACGCACCTTGGTGATACGTCAAAGAGCGGTCCGCGCTGCCACCCGTTGGGGTTGTTTGACCGGCCATTGGACGATCATGCGCACGGAGGCCGCGAACACTGGTCGCAGGTGGCGCGTGCCACCAGGCAAGGGGGCGGCATGGCCGAGGGCACGGTTTTGGTGGCGGTGACAGAGCATCCGGAGGCTGGAGGCGCCACTGCTGGGCAGTTGACGCGCATCGCCGACGGGATCCGGGCGACGGGCTTGCAGGTCCGGTGGGTGGTGAGCGTCTCGGACGCTGAGGCGGTGCTCAGGACGGAGGCCGGTCTGGCTGCTGCGGTGGTGGCCTGGGATCTTCTGCCCGGAGCTGAGGACGGGCCGGGTGGCGCGATGGTTCTGCGCCGAATCGGACGCCGGTTCCAGAATCTGCCGGTGTTCCTGGTCATGGCGGGCGAGGGGTTGCATGAGTTGCCGCTGTGGGTGTCGCAGTCGGTGGTGGGTTATGTGTGGCCGTTGGAGGACACGCCTGCGTTCATCTCGGGGCGGATCTCCACCGCCGCGCGTGCTTACCAGGACGCCCTGCTCCCGCCGTTCTTCAAGGCGCTGCGGCGCTTCGACGACGCGCACGAGTACTCGTGGCATACCCCGGCGCACTCCGGCGGTGTCGCCTTTCTGAAGTCGCCCGTGGGCCGGGCCTTTCACGACTACTTCGGGGAGCGGCTGCTGCGCAGCGACCTCTCGATCTCGGTGGAGGAGCTCGGCTCCCTGTTCGAGCACACCGGCCCGATCGGCGAGGCGGAACGCAACGCCGCGCGGGTCTTCGGCTCCGACCGTACGTACTTCGTCCTGCACGGCGACTCCACCTGCAACCGTCTGGTCGGCCACTTCAGTGTGACTCGAGATGAAATCGCCCTGGTGGACCGCAACTGTCACAAGTCGGTCCTGCAAGGCCTGGTCGTCTCCGGAGCCCGACCGGTGTACCTGGTCCCGACCCGCAACGGCTACGGGCTTGCCGGACCGCTGCCTCCGGCCGAGATCGCGGCGGACTCGGTGGCGGCGCGGATTGCGATGAGCCCTCTCACAGCGGGCGCGGTGTCGTCGCGTCCCCAGTACGCGGTGTTCACCAACTCCACGTACGACGGCCTGTGCTACGACGCGTCGGCGGCGGCCCGGGCCTTCGCAGCCAGCACCCCCCGGCTGCACTTCGACGAGGCGTGGTTCGCGTACGCCCGCTTCCATCCGCTCTACGCGGGGCGCTACGGCATGTCGGTGGACGAGAAGGCCTTCACCGGCCCCGACCGGCCGACGGTCTTCGCGACCCAGTCCACCCACAAACTGCTGGCCGCGTTGTCGCAGGGCGCCATGGTGCACGTCCGGCCCGCCCCGCGGGCGCCGGTGGAGCACGACCGGTTCAACGAAGCGCTCATGATGCACGGCACGACGTCACCCCTGTATCCGATGATCGCCTCATTGGACGTGGCCACCGCGATGATGGACGGTCCGCAAGGGCAGTGGCTGATCGACGAGGCGATCTCGGAGGCGGTCCGGTTCCGCCAGGAGATGGTGCGGATCGGACGGCGGATCAAGGCCGCCGGGGACCGGCCCCCTTGGTTCTTCGGAGTGTGGCAGCCGGATGAGGTGACTGACCCCGCGAGCCGGACGCGGCTGCCGTTCGACGAGGCTCCAGCGGACTTGCTGCGGACCGAGGCATCCTGCTGGCACCTCGCATCCGACGCGGACTGGCACGGCTTCCCCGGCCTGACCGACGGCTACTGCATGCTCGACCCGATCAAGGTCACCCTGACCTGCCCGGGGCTCGACGCGACCGGTGTGATGTCCGAGTGGGGCATCCCGGCGCGCATCCTCACCGCCTATCTGACCACGCGCGGCATCGTCGTGGAGAAGACCGACAGCTACACCACGCTGGTGCTGTTCTCCATGGGCATCACCAAGGGCAAATGGGGCACACTTCTGGACGCCCTGATGGACTTCAAGGACCTCTACGACGGTGACGCCCCGCTGGACCGCGTGCTGCCCGCCCTGGTCGCCGAGCACCCGCGACGCTACACAGGGCGCAGTCTGCGCGACCTGTGCCAGGAGATGCACGACCACTTGCGCGATGCCTGCCTGGTTGAACTACTCGACCAAGCCTTCCAGCAGCTCCCGGAGCCGGTCGCCCCGCCCCAGCTGTGCTACGAGCGCCTAATCCGCGGCGGCACAGAACGGATCCGTCTGGGGGACGCGCCGGGCCGCATCGCCGCGGCGATGGTCACAGTGACGCCGCCCGGCATCCCGGTCCTCATGCCTGGCGAAAGCATCGGGGAGGAAGACGGGCCTCTCCTGCGCTACCTCAGCGCCCTGGAGTCCTTCGACCGCCACTTCCCCGGCTTCGGCAGCGAGACGCACGGAGTGACCCGTTGCCCCGACACCGGCGACTACCTGATCGAGTGCCTGCGCCCGGACGAGCAGGAAGAGCCTGGCGCCATCACGCCGGCGCAGCGACGGAGGGCGCAGAGCGCCAAGACGATGGGTTGAGTCCTCGGTCACTGGTCGGCCGAGGGACGGATGGCGTCCCGCGCGGCAGCCGTCGGCCGTGCCTCACACCGCCGCACCTCATGCCGCGCACCTCACGGGGTTCGCCGGTCCGTGTGCTGGGGCCGGGGCAGTCCGAGGGTGAAGACGCACCCCTTGCCGGGTTCACTGTCGACGGTGACGGTTCCCTCGTGTGCCTCGACGAACTGGCGGACGATGGAAAGGCCCAGTCCACTGCCGCCGGTGCGTCTGCTGCGGGACTTCTCGGCCCGCCAGAAGCGCTCGAAGACATGGGGGAGGTCATCGGCGGCGATGCCGCTGCCCGTGTCCTCCACGGTGAGGACGGCCAGGTCGCCGGCTTGACGGGCGGTGAGGGTGACAGTGCCGCCCGCCGGGGTGTGCCGGAGCGCGTTGGAGGTCAGGTTGCCCAGGACCTGCCGCATCCTCACCGGGTCGGCGTCCAGGACGAGGTCGGGATCGGTGTGGGTGCGCAGGCGGATGTGGGAGGACTCCGCCCGGGTGCGGTGGGCCGATACCGTCTGGGCGACGAGGTCGTCCGCGCGTACGGGTTCACGGTGCAGTGCCAGGGTGCCGGCGTCGGCGGCGGCGAGGTCCTGCAGATCGTCGATGATGTGCTGCAGGAGGAGTGCCTCGTCGTGCAGGGAGGCGATGAGTTCCGGGTCCGG
This sequence comes from Streptomyces sp. NPDC058678, assembly GCF_042714835.1. Classification (NCBI taxonomy): domain Bacteria; kingdom Bacillati; phylum Actinomycetota; class Actinomycetes; order Kitasatosporales; family Streptomycetaceae; genus Streptomyces; species Streptomyces sp. NPDC058678. The sequence goes on from NZ_JBHXSG010000087.1 coordinate 21,254, forward strand.
CTCGACCAGCCCGTCGCGGGTGACCTCCAGCCAGCCGCGGATGTTGGTCAGCGGGGTCCGCAGCTCGTGGGCGATGTCGCTGACCATGGCCTTGCGCTGGGTCTCCAGCTGCTCGCGGCGTGCGGTGAGGTCGTTGAAGGCGGCGGCCAGGTAGCCGGTCTCGTCCTTGGTGGTGACCGCGACGCGTGTGTGCCGCTGCGGCGGCTGCTGGGCCGCGGCCGTCAGGGCTCGCAGGGGGCGGACGAGGCGGATGGCGACCACGGTGGTCATGGCGACGGTGACGATCAGGACCAGTCCCGCGACGCCGACGATCTTGCCCTTGTTGGCGGGGGAGAGGTCGAAGCCCACGGCTGTTGGCCGAGGGCGCCCAGGTAGAGCCGCGCTCTGGGCGCGACGTGCGGGTCGAGTTGGGTGCGGCGCGCGTCCTCGACACAGTTCTGTGTCCGCTGGCTGCCACCGAGCAGGCGGCCGGGGTCCTTGGCCGCGGCGGTGAAGCCGGGTGTGACGTCGATTCCGATGCCGGCCAGGGGGTTGGCCGCCTTCCCGCCGACGGGGCGGAAGCACGGAACGGTCAGGAGGGGTATGTGCGGGCGACTCGGCAGAGGAGGGATTGGGGAGACAGCATCTCGGGTTCTACGTCGTCCATGGTCGGCGAAGAACCCCTCCCACACCCCATCGCGGGGCGCTGACGGGATGTCTTGCTCTTCCAGTTGGGGGCAGGCGTACTTGCCAACTTCCTTGCCTACGCTCCCTTGGAGACCACGGTGGCCGAACTGGTGCGGGTCGCCGGGATGCGCTGGCAGATCGAGGAGTGCTTCCAGGCTGCGAAGAACGAGTACGGCCTCGACGAGTACGAAGTCCGCCGTTACCCGGGCGGGTATCGGCACATCACCCTGGCCATGCTCGCCCACGCCTACCTCGCGGTCATGGCCGCCGATGCTGCGGCAAAGGGGGCTGCAGAAACGCTTCCGCCACCCTGGCCCCCCTCACCCTGGCGGAGGTGCGCAGGCTCCTGGCGCTGCACCTCGCTCCGAACCGCCGAGCCGGCCGGCCGGCTCGCGCACACGTATTGACCTGGTCACGTTGGCGCCGCAGGCGCCAGGCAGCACCCGCCACTGCCATTACCAGCGGCGGCTCCATTCGTTGGAGGGGAGCTCGGCGAAGACTCCACCGAGCACCACTCCACCGAGCATCACTCCCCCCAACTACACTCCCGACGGCCCTTGACCAGCCCAGATAGCAAAGTGGCGTGCAGCGGCTCTTTGACGGTACTGAGAGTTGGGCATCGCCGGGCTGCGGCTGCGCAAGTGCCAGGCCACCGCCGTGCCCGACTGTCCGCCACCCCGTGTTGGACCTGCTTCGGCGACTTCGCTGCTGAACACCAAGTGCGCTCAGTAGGCAGGCTGCCCATCAGGTCGCGAGGTGTGGACCTCCAGTGCGGCGCGGACCGCCGATTCCAGGGCGCCCTCGATCCAGGCAGGCTTGAGGGAGGTGTGGTCGCCAGCGAAGTGCAGCGGGCCTTCGGGCAGGGGAATGGAGGGCAGCAACTCGGTGTGCTGGCCAGGCAGTAGTACGGATGCCTCTCCGTAGGCGTAGGGGTCGCGCAGCCAGCTCTGGGTGCGTCCGGCGCCGGTGTAGAAGACCTCGACGCGCTGGCCGTAGACCTGCTGCAGTCCGCACAGGGCGTGCGGGTAGCGGGCCTCGTCGTCCAGGGAGTCCCAGCGAAGTGCGTCGTCGGCCCAGCTGTAGGAGGCCAGTACCACTCCGCCGGAGCTGCCGGGCACCGGGTGGGAGGGGTTATACATGAACCGGTTGGCGCTGTCGGACACCGAGCCGCCGCCCACGACGTGTGCGGCCTGAGGCTGGTCGCGGGAGACGGCACGGTTGGCGGCGTAGTGGGTGCGTTGGCCTGCGGTGATGTGGCCGCCCGGCACGGAGGGATGGACGCCGAGCAGGCTGCCGTCGGCGGGTGTGCGGCCGGTGCGGTAGGCGTCGTACAGCTTCGGGTCGATCCGGCCCAGTTCGCGTTTCCAGTCGGCTTCCGTGAACTCCCACCAACGGCGGCTGAACTCCAGGAGCACCTTCGTGGCGCTGTCGTAGTGCAGTTCCGCGACCGCGCGGCGCTTGCGGTACGACATCAGGGGGCTGATCTGTACGTGCCGCAGACCGGAGAAGGGCACGGTGACCACGGCCGCGTCCGCGGTGAACTGCTCGCGCACGACCGGGCCGTCGCGCCCTTCGGAGACCGTGTCCACCCACACCCGAGGGCCCTTGCCGCCGACGTGCGGGGTGTCGGAGGAAGGACGGTCAGGATCGTGGTACTCGACGCGGGTGACCCGGCGGTCGAACCGGACCGTGTCGCGTACCTGCGCCAGCAGCGCGTCCGGCAGCACCGCCGTGCCGCCCTCCAGCTCCCAGAAGGCGGTGTCGGGGCTGATGAGGGAGGAGCCGATGAAGCTGTGGATGAACGACAGGGGCAGGCGTGACGTGAGGTTCTCCAGAGTGCCGATCAGGTCGACCGTGCGCTCGTCCAGCCCGGCGTGCTCGGTCAGGAAGCGGAACATCGACCAGTCACCGAATCGCTGGATGACCCTGGCCCAGCCCCGCACCCGTTCCGGCAGCGGCTTGTCGACCCGCTTGCCGCCGGCGTCCACTGTGCTGAACTCGTCGCGCACCGGATCCAGCACCGACCGAAGGATGGCCGCGGCGGGAGTATCCCAGCGGGCGCGCGGCACGCCGAACGACCGGTTGATGCGGCGGGGCGCCCGGGCGTAGTCCACCCGCCGCATCCGGATGCCGTTGACGTAGATCCAGGTGCGGTTGGCGGGCTGGCCGTCACCGTCGACGTCAACGTAGTGGAAACGCCGTTTCTTAAGGTTCAGTTGATTGATGAGACCCATCACCAGCGGGTGGCTGGAGGGCAGGCGCATGGCGCCCGCCTCGGCGTACTGGCGGGGGTCGGCGAAAGGCTGAGCTGCCCGTTCGTGCCCGCCGCGGCGGAAGGTCTTGATGCGTCCGCCCGCCCGGTTGCCGTTCGCCTCGAGAACGGTCACGTGGTGGCCCGCCCGCTTCAGCAGCAACGCCGTCACCAGACCGGCCGGGCCGGCCCCGACGACGAGGACCTTCTTGGGCTTGGCCGACCGCTGAGCGGGCAGTCCGTCCTTGAGCACTCGCTCGTAGCGTGGGACCAAAGGCCGGTCGTTGTCGTCCACGACCAGTAGGGCCCGTGCCACAGCCAGGCACCTGTCGAAGTCCGCGCCCCGGGTGGGCGCCGGTGCGGCCGGGACGGCCTGTACGGGCATTGCCGAGGCAGGCGCGCCACCAGCCAGAGTCGTGGCCGCCGCAGCCATTCCCGCTGCCGTTGCGAAGCTGCGCCTGGACAGGTCCGAACCTGCCACGACGGCTTCGTGATCTTCAGTCATGACGCACTTGTACCGGTCCGCCGACCCGGCCCGCCCACCTGCGCCGCGGCGTTGCCCCGAACGAGCGATGCCGAGGTCGAACCGCTGACGCCGGGTCGGAAGGCCGCAGAGCCGCGCCCCTCGGCGACGTCCCCGAAGGGATGAAAGACAGGCGGTGATCCGCGTGTCACGGCCGCCTCGTCGGCACACTTCCGTGTGGCCGTGGGCGGTCGGTGGGGGAGCAGCGGGGCAAACCGGAGCGGCATGGCCTATGCCGCGGGAACTCGGCGGAACAGGGGGGCAGGCGTGGGACGAAGGGCCGAACTCACAGGCAGGGCACGCTACTGGTTCGACACCACTTTGGCCCGGGGGACCTCCGCGCTCGTCGGCTGGCTTGCTATGGGCTGCCTCGTAGTCGTCCTCCCGGCGAGCGCCGTGCTGGTGTGGACGGACCCACATGCGCCGGCGTCCCGGTCGGAGAGGCTGGCAGAGATCTGGCGTCTCACCGGTGAGACGCTGCGGCTCGGCGGAGCGACAGGCCCGCTTCTGCGCGTGCTGCTGTCGGTACTGCTCGCCCTGGTCGCCCTGGTGTACGTGTCCACTCTCGTCGGCCTGATCACCACCGGACTCACCGAGCGGCTCACCGCACTGCGGCGGGGCCGCTCCACCGTCGTCGAGCAGGGACATTCGGTGGTGCTGGGCTGGTCCGAGCAGGTGTTCACGGTGGTGAGCGAGCTGGTGGCCGCCAACGCCAACCAGCGGTACGGCGCGGTGGCCGTGCTAGCGGACCGGAACAAGACCACCATGGAGGAGGCCCTCAGGAGCAAGGTGGGGGCCACCGGCCGCACCCGGCTGATCTGCCGTAGCGGTCCCCCCACCGATCCCGCCCTGCTCGCCCTGACCAACCCCGGCGCGGCCAGCGCCGTGCTGGTACTGCCCCACGACGATCCGTCGGGGGACCCGGAAGTGGTCAAAACGCTGTTGGCGCTGCGGTCCGCACTCGGCCAGGGGGAAGGGCCGCCCGTCGTCGCCGCCGTCAGAGACGACCGGTATCGGCTGGCGGCCACCCTCGCCGCCGGATCGCGCGGCATCGTCCTGGAGAGCGACGCGATCACCGCCCGGCTGATCGTGCAGTCCGCCCGCCGTCCCGGACTGTCCCTGGTGTACCGCGACCTCCTGGACTTCGCCGGAGACGAGTTCTACCTCGCCTTCGATCCGGCCCTGACCGGCCGCTCCTTCGGCGACACGCTGCTGGCCTACGCCACCTCCAGCGTGGTCGGCCTGCTGCGCGACGGCAGGCCCTTGCTCAACCCGCCGCCGCAGACCCTGATCGGCCCCGGAGACCGGCTGATCGTCATCACGCGGGACGACGACACCGCACGGCTCAGCGACTGCTCCGGGCTGGTCGACGAGTCGGTGATGACGCCCTGGCGGCCGGCGAACGCCCGGCCCGAACGGCGCCTGATCCTCGGATGGAACCGGCGGGCCTCGCTCATTGTCGAACAGTTGGGCCGGTCCGCCGCGCACGGTTCGGTCATTGCCGTGGTGGCGGACCGGGACGAGGTGACAGCCGAACAGGTCAGGGGCATCGGTACACACTCCGCACCTCGCCTGACCGTCACGTTCCGGCCTGGAGACATCACCCGGCCCGAGACACTTCGATGTCTGGAGATCGACTCGTACGACAGCGTTGTCGTGCTCGGCCCGGACCCCGTGGCGGGACAGCAGCCGGACGAGGCCGACAACCGGACCCTCGTCACGCTCCTCGTTCTGCAACTACTGGAACGGCAGACGGGACGGGAGCTGCCGGTGGTCACCGAGATGACCGACGACCGCAATCGGACGCTCGCGCCGGTCAGCCCCGGAGCGGATGTGATCATCAGTGGAAAACTCATCGGCTTGCTGATGGCCCAGATTTCCCAGAACCGGCACCTTGCCGCCGTGTTCGAGGAACTGTTCTCTCCTACCGGCAGTCAGGTCCACCTGCGGCCGGCGGCGTCGTACGTCCTGCCCGGCTGTGAGGCGTCCTTCGCCACGGTCGTCGCAGCCGCGCAGCGGCGCAGCGAATGTGCCATCGGCTACCGCCGCCACGACCGGGCCATGGCCGTTCCCGACCACGGAGTGCGCATCAACCCGGACAAGAACGAGCGACGCTGCTGGACCAGCCGTGACGAGGTGGTCGTGATCGCGCAGGACTGACACACCCTCTCAGAGGTCGTTCTGCTTCGAACCTCGTGCGCGGATTCTGCTGGTCGGCATGAGATCGCATGTGTCGCGGGAGGTTCGGTCCGTTCCTGGCCGAGATGTCGTGGGGTGGCGGATGCCGTCGATGCGGGCGGTTCGGATAGCGCGGCAGAAGACCGCGGCAGTGCGGGTGGACGAACTCGAAGCTGAGCTGGAGCGGGTGCGGACGGCTCTGGCGGAGCGGACGAGGTGCTCAGGTTCCATGCGCCCGCCGTGGTATGAGGTCTCGCATGGAAGCCGGTGGGGGCGAGGGCGGTGCCTCACCGCCAGGCCGGGGCCGGGACCGAGGTGTTATCGGTGGACCATTCGCTGGTGTCCGTGCGCCGTTGGTGGTCACGGACCCAGACGTCGGCCGCGGCGCATGAGCCGGGTTACGTGTCGCCGCCGCCCCTGCTCCTGCGCCCCGAAGGCCCCAGGAGAGAGCGGGTGCGGCTGCCAGGCGTCCGCCGACCCGCTGAATATCAGCGGCACGGGCCGTCGGTAGGCTCACCGACCGATCATGACTGTCGCTCGTTCCGTTGCCCTGTTCGTCGTCGCCGCCCTCTTCGAAATCGGTGGCCCCTGGCTGGTCTGGCAGGGCATCCGCGCGCACAAGGGCTGGATCTGGATCGGTGCCGGCGTCATCGCCCTCGGCATCTACGGCGTCGTGGCCACCTGGCAGTCGGACGACAACTTCGGGCGCATCCTCGCCGCGTACGGCGGGACCTTCGTGGCCGGATCGATCGCCTGGGGCATGGTCGCCGACGGCTACCGCCCCGACCGCTTCGACATCACTGGCGCCCTGGTCTGCCTCGCCGGAATGGCCGTGATCATGTACGCGCCCCGCTCAACGAACTGGAAGTGGCTGCTCACCAGCTGCTTTCCGCCGCAAAATACTTCACGGCCCTCCGCAGGAATTCCCGCTCGAGCTCGAGTTCCTTCACTCGCGCCGCAGCTGCCGGTTCTCGTGCTCGATCGCGCTGGCTCGCTGGCGCGGGGGCCGGGCAGTGAAATCGCCGCCCACTTCGGCGACATCACCCTGGAGACCATGTACAGACAACTGAATCGGTGGGCCGCCAGCGGCCTCCTCCACAAGCTCGGCCCCGGTCTCTACGCCACAACACCATGGTCCCAGCCCCACTTGCGTGACCTGCGAAAACGCTAGCTACCCGGCCTTGGGTGAAGCCCCGAACGCAGGCAACGGAAGTGTGGACAAAGTCGTGTCGTGTGCTTATGCGACTTGCTCTGCCCCTACTGTGGATCCCTGGGTTCCTCGCCCGTGTCGGACGAGGGGCTCGCGGTAGCCGGGGCAGTGCCGTAGTAGCCGCCGATCCACGCAGTACGCAGCGCGGACGGCCGCGGGTACTGGCACGTCAGATACGACTCCCCTCTCTGACGGGCTTTGAGGCCTTCCTCGACGGCCCGTGCGATGTCTTCGGGTGTGTCCATGCCGCATGCTCTCCCTTCATATTCTTGCTGCTGATCGGTCTGACGTCGGTCGAGGCCGCTCGTTCGCGTCGCTAGTCGGCGACTATGCCGCGGGCGCTAAGGACGTTTTGCAACTCCGGGCCCAGGAACTCGGAGCCAAGGACGCGCCGGAGGTTCGGAAGCAGCACGAGGTCGTCGAGGGAAGCGACGTCGAACAGGTCGTCCTCGCCGTCCCAGACCGGGGCGCACTCTTGGTACACCTGGTTACCGCCGTCCATGCACAGCTCCTCGACGTCGGCCAGGAGCTCGTCGCTGATCTCCAGTGAGTCGAAGTAGCTGCGTGCCTCTGGCACGACCTGGTACGCCAGGCCGTGCTGCTGGGCGTACTCCCAGGGGGCGTCGCCGAGCCCCTTCTCCTTCAGGAGGTCGGCGAGGCTGAACTGCGGCGTGAGCTTCTCATCGATGTACATCAGCTGCTCGACGACGATGAGTTTGAAGTTGAAGTCCTTGAACATGGCCATGCGCACAACCTAGACGGCACCACCGACACCAGGACCACTGCGGTCTGGCAACGGAGGGCCCCTGGGCAAGAAGTTTCGGGTTGACGAGGCAAAACCCTGAGGCACTCGCGGCCCAGCCGCTGGGAGGCGTTGTCACGGTGTTGGGTGTGGGGTCTGACGGTGTGCCGGGGCGTGGTGGAGTCGGGTTCCGGCTGTGTACTTACGGTGCGGTGGGCAGGCCGGCAACGCCGGTGATCCATCCAGTCAAGCAAGGTGACAGCGCCGATTCCCCCTCCAGCACGGGCTGCATGAGGAACATCCCGTGCAGCCAAGTTTTGGCGTGGTCGGGTTGCTGACGTCCCCGTTGCGACCCCCTTCGGCCATGCGCTGGCTGGAGTTGAGGATGAGGAGGGCGGGATGGGCGGCGTGGGACGCGGCCGGGGATCGAGGCGCGCTCAGCCGGTTGCGCGTCGGCGGGGCCGCCGCGCCGGGGCAGCCGTCAGTGCGGCGGTGACGTCAGGTGGGGGACGTCCGCGTGGGCGAGGTCGGGGCGGGCACGGTGCCAGCGGTGCGGGGTGGCGCCATCAGCCGGCGGCGTCGCGGGCGAGTCGACGCCGACTTCCACGACCAGTTAGGGTTCCACCAGTGTGACGTTCAGCTTCTCCTAGCTGCCCCACCCGGCGGAGAACGACCAGCCTGTCGGATGACCGCGCCGCCCCGCAGCGAGCAGACCGGCGACCGCAACACCTGCCGCCTGGGCGAGGGTGGTGGTTCTGCCGGTGTACTGCAAGCGTCCTCCGTCGTGGTACCTGCCGAGCAGCAGGGGGAACGGCCAGAGAGCCGGTGATCGCGCCGACGATCGTCTCGCTCGTCTCGCGGACCTTGTATTCTGCCAGCCCCTCACCGACGGCTGGTAGGCGTCGTCCAGCCCTTTGAAGGGCACTGTCACGTTGGCTGACCGGTGGGATGATCTTCTGGTTGATCAGCCTGGGAAGGGTCGTCCGTGGGGAGCGCGTCGCTGTCGTACAAGGGGCACCGGTACCCGGTCGAGGTCATCTCGCACTGTGTGTGGCTGTACCACCGCTTCCCGCTCAGCTTCCGCGAGGTCGAGGAGCTCATGCTCGAGCGCGGCGTGACCGTCTCCTACGAAACGGTGCGCCGCTGGTGCGCCAAGTTCGGGCAGGCTTACGCCAACGCGCTGCGCCGCCGGCAGCCCCGGCCCGGCGACAAGTGGCACCTGGACGAGGTCTTCATCAAGATCAACGGGCGGTTGCAGTACCT
>NZ_JBHXSG010000088.1:0-29924 GCF_042714835.1 Streptomyces sp. NPDC058678
TCGGCCGCACCCATCACGCTGCCCTCTTCGAGCAGGGCGTCCAGCACGGTCAGCAGATTCAAGTCCAATTGCATAAGAGTAAATCTTAACCAGACGTAGATCCACTTCGATCAACTTCAGGAGCATCCCATGAGCCAGGAACCGCTTGCCGCCACCGTCGCCGCCGTCCGCCACGCCGGCGCCCGGCGCCGATCAGTCGAAGCCGCATCGCGACCGAGAGTGACCATGGCACCTGACAATCAGCTGGCCCACGACCTCAACGGCACGGGACCGCTACTCGTGGCAGTCCACGGCATCACCGAGAACCGAAGCTTCTGGGCCCCTGTCTGCCTGCAGCAGCACTTCCGCGTGCTGCGCGTCGACCTGCGCGGCCACGGGGACTCGCCTCGGAACTCGCCGTTCGGGATTGACGAGTCGGTGGAGGACATCCACGATCTGATCGAGTCGCTGGACGAGGATCTGACTGGGGACCAGTCCCCGTTCATGGTCGGTCATTCCCTCGGTGGGGTGATTGCGACTGCCTACGCAGCTCGTTATCCGACCCGTGGTGTGGTCAACGTCGACCAGTCGCTGCGGGTCGGCCCGCTGCCTGCGGAGATAGCCATCGCTGTGAGGGGAGAGGGCTTCGCGGACTTCGTTCGTACGGTTTTCGCCTCGCTGTACGGTGACCTGGACCCTGTGCTCGTGGCCGACATCGAGCGCCGCCGCACCCTCGACCAGGACGTGTTCAGCGGCTTTTGGACCCCGTTGCTTGATTGGGACGCTGACACCCTGGCAGCGTGGTCTCGACGGACCACGAGTCTCCCGCCTGGCGTCCCGTACCTGTCTTTGCATGGAACGGATGCCGGTGGTGACTACGCCGACTGGCTCGCCGACCGCATCCCCGCCGCCGTGGTCGAGCAGGCACCGAAGCGCACGCACTATCCGCACCTGGCACAACCCGAATGGTTCGTCTCCCGCGTCCATCAGTTCTTCAGCGCCTGAGCACCCGCCGATGCTCCCGCCACCTGCCACAACGCCTGTTACTGACGGGCAGGAACGGCCGCAGCCGTTCCCACTGCGCATCACTCAGATCACCCCGCCCCATGACAGGAAGAACGACCCGGACAACGCCGGTCACAAGATCACACGAACCCTGATCCCTACTCCGCGACGAACGGTGCATATCCAACCGGGGCCTCGCTCACCTGAAGTTCGGAGAAGAGCAAGGTCAGGTTGTGCGCGTTGGTCTCCATGCGTACCTCGTGGAAGTCGATGCCGAGGGCGTTCGACCAGCGTCGCGTGGCCTCCGATGCGGGGAGAAGCTTGGCTCCCGGGTAGAGGCAGTGCCACTTCACGCCCCAGACGTACCCGTCGAGATCGGCACCAGTTTCGTGGTCGATGAGCCGGTCGTCCAAGGAGACCCGCCAGGTCTCCGCCGGCACTGACGTCTCGCACCGCGCCTCAACGCAGTACCTGAACAGATACCGCAGGTGGGCCGGCGTGATGCCGGTACGGGGATCAGCCGTCGCGTAGACGATGACCTCGTAGTCGCGCATGTAGTTGGTGTATCCGTGGTGCACGACAGCGTGATCGAAGGTCTCATCCAGCATCTGTTCAAGTACGGCAGCATCCATACCGCCCTTCTACCTCACTCGGCGAGACCTTCGACAACGAGATTCACGAGTGTCAGGCGCTGTTGCGTCAGAGATCGCCCGGACGAATCCTAGGGGTGGGCGGGGTTGTGGTGAGTAATTGTCAAGATCTGTGGATCGATGGCCATGTGCGGGGGCTGACCTTGGTGTCGTTGTGACCGCGTAGGGCCTTCAGGCGAGGCCTTCGAGGAAGCCCGAGAGCGCGGTGTGCAGGATCCCAGGCTGTTCCAGGTGCAGGTCGTGGCCGGTGCCGGGGATGCCCATGGCTATGGTGGTGGCGGGTCGCTGTCGAAGCATTTCGTCGGCTTCCTGGGCAGGGAATGAAGCTGGATTGGGCCAGAACGACCAGGGTGGGGCATGCGACCTGTGTCCATTCGTGCCGGAAGGAACGCTGGGCGTTCTCCGCCAGCGAGCGGACCATCACGTCCCGGTCGAAGCGAGGCCACCATCAGCCGTCGCGTTCTTCCAGCCCGGTCGCCCCAGCCCGCACCGACCGGTCCGCCGCCGAGGAGAACTCTCTCGCGCAGGTCCAGCGCCTTTTCGACATCAACGTCTTCGGTGTGATGCGTATGACCAAGGCCGTTCTCCCGTTCATGCGTGTCCGGGGAAGCGGGCGCGTCATCAACATTTCGTCCGTCCTCGGGTTCCTCCCTGCGCCCAACATGGCCACCTACTCGGCGTCCAAGCACGCGCTCGAGGGGTACACCGAGTCCCTGGACCATGAGATCCGCGAGCACGGGGTCCGGGCCCTTGTCGTCCAGCCGGGCGGTACCAGGTCCTCGTTCGAGGCGAACACCGTCGAGCCCGACATGCCCATGCAGATCTACGCGGAGCAGCGGCGCATCGCCGACAGGCTGGCGTTGGCGGTCAACGAGGAGGGCGACGACCCCGCCACCGTCGCGAAGGCGATCGTGGTGGCCGCGACCGATGCCAAGCCGAAGGTGCGGTACGCCGCCGGCCGGAGTGCCCGGCTCCTCAGCGCGGCGCACCGTATCCTTCCCGCCGGGGTCTTCGACGGACAGATCCGCAAGACCAACAAGCTCGCCGGCTGAGATCTGCAGACAGTGAACCGCCCGGGGACGGGTGGAGGCTCTGTACGTTGACTCCAGCCGCCGGTTGGGGCTGGTGTTGAGCGGAGTAGGTGGTCTCGGTGTTCGTGGTGCGGGATGCCTGCGATCGGCGTGTGGAGGCGCTGGTTGTTGAACCAGTCGACCCGTTCCGCGGTGGCATTCCGCGGTGGCGAGTTCGATGTCGGCCAGACCGTGCCGGGGCTTGCGAGGCTTGCTCAACTCCGCCTTGTTGAGGCCGGTCTGGCCCGGCAGCTGTCGTTCTTGGTCGTCATGGTCGTCATGGGGCCGCGGTGGCGGTGATGTTGTTCAGGCGCCGGTGGCAGGCTTGCGCGATGGCTTGGTGACGGCGTCGCCAGGCGGCCGGTGCAGGACGTGGCCGGTGTCGTGGCGGAGCGGGGGCAGGGCGGTTGCCGCGGGATGGTCAGCCTCTCGCGTGCGCCGGCCGGGATGAGGCCGACGGCCGGGGTGGTGGTCGCGGTGCGGGCGGGGGTGACGGCCAGGACGGCGGTGGCCGCGGCCGCACGGCACCGGCACCCCGTCGCCCTCGATGCGCACCGGTGGGAGGCGCAACGCACCTGTGCCCTGCGTACCGGCCACAGCCGCGACCCCACGTGCACGCCCGAGTGCGAGCCCGTCCTGGTGTACGAGCGCACCCCGTCGGGCCGGCTCGCCTGGACCGTTCCGGGTGACGGCATCACCCGGCCGGAGCCGACTGTGCATGATCGCCGGCAACCAGCGCGGCTCCTGGCGCGGGAGGCAGACACCCCGCGCCCGTCCCAGGTTCACCACTCAGCGAACACGCTGGTCTGCGTTCCGGCCGTGCTGGCCGCTGCGGGGCAGCCGTGACAGAAAGCGGCGCACTTACGGTGCTGCCAGATCACGAACAGAACCAGGACTCAGGGGCGGCTCGCCGCGTCGGCGTACGTCTTGGTGACCTCGGTGATGAAGTCGCGGCTGCTGTCAGGGTCGGCAGCCTGGGCCTGGAGGTGGTCGTACATCACGCTGTAGTGCTGCACGTCGGATGGTTTCTCCAGGTAGAGATCGCTCGTGAAGCGTTCCAGGTGCACCACTGTCTCGGGGCTGTCGGCGAACCTCAGGATGGAGAACCGTCCTGCGAGGCCCGGGTGGGCGCCCACGGTGTAGGGGAGGACCTGCACGGTGATGTGGGGCTCCATGCCGAGTGCGTTCAGGTGCTCCAGTTGTTCGCGCATGATGTCCGGGCCGCCGACGACGAGCCGCAGTGCCGATTCGTCCACGATGACCCACAGACGCAGCGGGCAGGCCGGGTCGTAGATCCGGTGCTGACGGCGTAGCCGCACCTTGAGGCGTGTGGCGGCCTGTTCGGCAGTGAGTAGAGGGATTGTTTCCCCGATGACTGCGTGGGCGTAGGCGGGGGTCTGCAGCAGTTCGGGGATAACCATGGGCTCGTAGGCATGGACGGTGGCGGCGTCCGCCTCCAGGCCGACAAAGACGCTCTGGGGAATGTCGCCGTAGACGTTCCACCAGCCCGGCTGTCCGGATTCCTTGGCCATCCGCATGAGCGAGTCGATGACCTGCTGATTCGTCACTCCGTAGATCGCGCACAGATCGCGTACGTCGCGGGGGTTGATGGCGCGGCGGCCGTTCTCCAGGTGGCTGATCTTGGGCTGGGAGACCATGAGCCGCTCGGCCACCTCTTTACTCTTCAGCCCGCTGGCCTGACGGAGCCGGCGGAGCTCGGCACCCAGGCGGCGCTTTCTGACGGTGGGATTGCTGTTCGCCGCCACGGCGGTCTACCTCCGGCTCCAAGTCATCGTGCTGGCCCGCAGATTGCCATGGGGTAAGGGCTGCCGGTCACGCGCCATACCGTCGTGTTCGTCGGGCAGTCAAAGCGGACTGTGACTTCGTCATTTGCCTCACAACAGGAACCGCCAGGCGTTCTACCGGGAGGGACCGAAAAAAGGCACGAGTGCTTGCTTCACATGTCAGCGAGGGCCTTTGCATCCCATGAGTTGAGGCAAATGCCAGTGTAAGCGTCCTTTTCGGCTGCCTGTGATCAGGACGGTATGGCGCGTGACCGGCAACCCTTGGCGCATGGCAATCTGCGGTCCAGCACAGCGACTTGGAGCCGGAGGTACACCACGCGTGGCGGCGAAATCCCATCCCGCAGGGCCAGGGCCAGGGCCAGGGCAAGGCCCCGCGGCCGTGACGATGCCCAAAACGGAGGTGTTGCGGGCGTACCGGTTCGCCCTGGACCCCTCCGATGTCGAGCGCGCCGCCCTGTCCCGCTATTCCGGCGCTTGCCGGTGGGCCTACAACTACGCCGTGGCCAAGAAGACCCAAGCCCACCAGGCATGGGCCGGCCGCCGGACCGCCTACCTCGAGGCGGGGCTGAGTGAAGCCGAGGCGAAGGAGCGGATCAAGACCGACGGCGCCGAGCTCACCGACCGCATCAAGGTGTGGGACCACCACCGCAAGAGCCTCACGCTCACCGTCGCCGGCAAGCCGCCGCTGCCCGCGATACAGCCCTCGGCCGGGCAGGAGGCCCTCGTCCGCCGGCTGGCCGCTGCCCGCGCGGACGCCGCCGGTACCAGCCGTGAACGCGAGCTCCTGGCTGAGAGCCGTGTCACGGTAAACGCACTCAAGGCCAAGGCGTTCAGCGCCGGTTTCCGCACGCCGACCGCCACCGACACCACCGCTCTGTGGCGCAAGGAACGGGATCTGCCCAAGGAGGAGGGCGGCTGCCCCTGGTGGAGGGAGGTCAACGTCTACTGCTTCACCTCCGGCTTCGACCGCGCCCAGGTCGCCTGGAAGTACTGGCAGGACTCGCTCGCCGGCCGCCGCGCCGGCCAGCGCCACGGATACCCCCGCTTCAAGAAGAAAGGCCACACAGAATCGTTCGCTCTCTTCCACGACGTGAAGAGGCCGATCATCCGCCTGGAGGGCTACCGACGCCTGGTGATGCCAGGCCTGGGCAGCATCCGCATCCACGACTCCGGCAAGCGCCTCGCGCGGCTCGTAGACCGCGGGGAGGCCGTCATCCAGTCCGTGACCATCACCCGCGGCGGCCACCGCTGGTACGCCTCCGTGCTGGCCAAGGTGCAGCAGGACGTGCCCGTGCTGTGGGAGCACGCCCACGACGACGGCACCCGCACCCCGTACCTGAGCCGCACCCAGGCCGAGAAGGCCGCCGAGAACGGCGGACGCGTCGAGCAGATCGGCCGCCCCACCGCCCGCCAGTGCGCCGGCGGGCTCGTCGGCGTCGACCTCGGCTCCCACTACCTGGCCGCCCTGTCCAGCCCCCTCGACCCGGCCGACCCCGCCACCGCCCTCGTACAGCACCCCCGTCCACTCGCCGACAGCCTGGCCAAGCTCTCGAAGGCCCAGCGCGCGATGTCCCGTTGCCAACAGGGGTCGGGGCGGTGGAGGAAGGCCACCGCCCGGGTCTCCCGCGTCCACCAGCAGATCACGGTGCGACGCGCCTCGTTCCTGCACGGCCTGTCCAAGAAGCTGGCCACCGGGTTCACGCACGTGGCGATCGAAGACCTGGACATCACCGCTCTCACCACCTCGGCCAAGGGCACCCGGGACAAGCCGGGCAAAAACGTTAGGGCCAAGGCCCGCTTCAACCGGCAGCTCCTGGACGCCGGCCTGGGCAGCCTGCGCCAGAAGCTCGCATACAAGACCGCCTGGTACGGCTCGCAGCTCGTCGTCCTCGACCAGGGCGAGCCCGTCACCGGCACCTGCGCGAAGTGCAAGGAGCGAAACCCAAGCTCCGGCCCATCGTGCAGCACGTTCCACTGCCCCTCGTGCGGTGCGGCCGTACACCGACACGAGAACAGCACCGCGAACATCGTTGACGCGGCGCACAGGCAGCTCAAGACGGTCGCCTCCGATAGGGGGGAGACCCAAAACGCTCGCCGAGCCACTGGAAGTCCCGAAGCCCGCAAGGCTCCCGGGCAAGGGGCGTTGAAGCGAGAAGACACCGGTTGACGCCGGTGCCACCCCCCGGGAGCGATCCCCGGGCGTCCCACAGCAGCACCACAACCAACGCGGCAGGGCAGCTACCGCTGAAGGCCCTCAGGCCCTTCAGCCGCCGCTCCCTGCGCGACGGGGACGATCCGTGTACTGGCAGACTACGCTGCCAAGCGCACTCGAGGGACTCGGCCTGAAGTTCGGCGAGAAGGAATCCACCACCTACCTCACCAAGGTGCTCTTCTAAGCCCCCGAGGACTCCGGTGACCGAATCGCCGAACACCTCAACACACACGCCACCGCCTTCAGCACATGGCTGACCGAGTACACAGCCGCCAGGACAGAAGCCGCAGCGAGGGAAGAAGCCAAGAAGAACGCCAAGAAGAACGCCCGGAAGAAGAACACCATCCCTGACGCCGACGCGTCGGCCGAGCCCGCCGCCAAGGACAGCAAGGAGGAGGAAGTCAAGGTTCCGCCGCTGCCAGGGGAGCTCCGCACCGGCATCCTCACCGCATTCGCCCCCCGCGACGCCATCGACATCACCATTTTCGGCCGCTTCCTCGCCGAGGTCGCCGAGCTGCGCACCGTGGACGGCGCCGCCCAGCACTCCTGGGCGTTCACCATTGGCCCCGCCGAGCACATTGACGATTTCTATGCCGCGGCCGACGACGCCAAGCTCGAGCGCCGGGAGAACGCCCTCGACTTCCTTGACGCGGCCGACAACGCTGGCGCGGGCATGACCGGCTATCAGTCACTGATCTCTGGCACCTTCTACCGCCACGCCGCTCTAGACCGGTACAAACTCCGCGCCAACCTCCGAGTCTCAGGCATGACCACGGACGACGCCGAGGTCGCCGCGCAGGCTGCCGAAGCCGAATTCATCCAGGCATTCGTGGACGCCGTCCCTCGTGCCAAAGCCAACTCCACTGCGTCCACCGGCACTCTCCCCAATCTCGTCCTGTCGTCGCTATGAACGGAAGGCTGAACACTTCCTCGCCTTCGTTGGATTGGCCAGTGCCCTCATCTGCTACCGCCGGTGTGCACAGGGTGGATATCCGTGAAAGCGGCAGGGAAGAGGGTCAGGTAGCGTGACGAGGACGGGAGGAGCAGGAATGAACGTGGTGTGGGCTGCGACGGCACTGGAGACCGGCTGGTTCTCAGGGCTCGAACGGCACTCGAATGTCCAGGACCTTGAGGCTCACATCAAGGCCCTCGGAACCGGCCTCGGCCAGGGCTTCCTTGAGATCCGGCGGCCAGACGGCGATCTCCCCTACTTGGCTCTGGGCTTCAAAGGAGATCACGCTGTCCTCCACCTCTTCGACAACTCTGGCGGAGTGTCTCTTCGTGTAGGCGATGATTCCGCGGCACCGAGCGCCGAGGTCGAAGTGGCGATCATGGACGAACTACACGCGTTCACCGCAGACTTCGCACTGTCCATGGATCATGCCTGGGACATCGTTCACGACTTCATCCAGACAGGGACGCCTGGTGAACTGAGTGATTGGTACGAGTTGTAGGGAGGGCTCCATCGCCAACTGAGACATCTTCTAAAGAGGCGGTTGCTGCGCTGACCTGCAACGGAGCGGCCGCGGGGGCCTTCTGACCGTTCCTCGATACCCCAGTGACTGGGCGATATCAGCCCGCTGACGTGCCGCCGCCACAGCGGCCAGGCCCCCAGGCAGCGGATCGGGCTTCCGGGCGGCAGAACGATGAATCGATCGACAACATATGCCGGTCGCTGATATATATAGGCGACATGAATGAGCGACCGCTTCAGGAGCCGACGCTGCTCCTGCTCACTGCCCTGGCCGACGAGCCCAGGCACGGCTATGGACTGATTCAGGAGATCGACGCGATCTCCCAGGGCCGTGTGCGGATGCGCACCGGTACTCTCTACGGCGCGCTGGACCGGCTGGTCCAGCAGGGCCTGATCCGGGTCGAGCGTGAGGAGGTCGTGGACGGTCGGGCGCGCAAGGTCTACGCCCTCGCCGAGGCCGGCCGAGACGTGCTGGCCGCCGAGACGGAGCGGCTGCGTGCTGTCGTCGCCGAGGCGGAGCGTCGACTGGCCGCCCGTCGCGCCCACGCCATCCGCCCGAAGGGGGCCCTGGCATGACGCAGCAGCACAGCTCACTCGCGTTCCGCTGGGCGCTGCGCCTCCATCCGGCCGCCTACCGCGCTGAGCACGAAGCCGAGTTGACCGCGATCTATGCCGAGGCGACGCAGGATGCCGGCCCGCTCGGTCGGCTGCGCGAGGCGCTCGATGTCGCCGGCCATGGCCTGCGGCGGCGCACCGGCCTGGGCTCCGACCGGATGGCGGGTCAGGTCCTTGCGCAGGCGGCCCCGCTGGCTATCGCCGTGGCGACGGGTAGCTTCGTGGCGGGCCTGTTGTGGCTCTTCGCCCCCGGCGTCCGGACCTTGCCGGCGTCCTCGCTCCCGAATGTGCTGAGCCTGGCCAACACGGGCCTCACGCCGCTGCTCTGGCTGGCGGCGCTCGCGGCTGTCTGGACCGGGCGCTGGACCGTGGCCCGTGCACTGGTCGTGCCGGCGATGGTGCTGTGCCTGGCCGACGTCCTGCTGGCCGCGTTCGCCTCCTCCGGCTTCTACGGCACCCCCTCGATCGCAGTGATCCGACTGGCCGTGCCGCTGCTCACCGGCGCCGTCGTCCTCGCCGCACCCAGGGATCTGCTCGGCCCCTCCCTGTCACAACGCCGCACGATCATGGGAACCACCGCCCTGGCGGCCGTCCTGGTGTCGGGCGTGCAGTTCGTCGACATGTACTACCCCTTTACGCTGGGCGTTCTCAGCGTCATCGGCCCGCTGTGGGCCGGGGTCCTGTGGGCCGGGGTCCTCGCGATCGCCCTGCTCTTCGGCACGCGTAACCGGTTGACCGTCGCGGGCGTGGCGGTGGCCGTGCTGCCCACCACGCTGCAGGTGACGGTCCAGCTCACCCCCGCGGGCGTGGTTGTCCTGCTCCTAGTCCTGCTCAGCAGCACGGTGCCCTTCCTCCGCGCGCGCCGGCGCCACTTCCAGTCAACCCCGCCGAGCGCGGCATAGCTGGCTCCGGGACCCCGGGTCGCACCCCGGATCGGCCCGGCGCTTCTGCCGGGCCTCCTGCTAGCCGGAGACTTCGCACATAGGGAGTTACTGAGCTCTTCGGATTGTTGTCGGCCGATGTGTGATCGTGAGTCCGGTGCCAGCGAGGCAGCCGTCGATCAGGTCGGGGCGGAGCTGAATGTGACGCAGTCCCCGGCGGAGGGTGCGTTCCAGGTGCTCGTCGTCGGTGAAGGCGGTGTTGGCCAGCGGGCCGCGTCGTAACAGTGACCAGACGCCCTCGACCGGATTCAAGTCGGGTGCATACGAGGGCAGTTGCACGATGGTCAGCCAGTCGTGTGCCGCCGCGTAGTCGCGCATCCCGGCCGCCCGGTGGGTGTTGAGATTGTCCCAGATCAGCACGATGGGAGCCTGGAGCTGAATGTGGGCGCGGACGACCAGGTCGCGGTAGTGGCTCCACGCGAAGGTGTCACGACCTTTGCCCCGATGCTTGCGGTGGCGGCGCGGCCGGTAGATCAGCCGGGAGGGCTCGCCCGGCTCGTACCAGCACATTGCCGCGATCGACCAGCGGCGCCAGGAGCGGCCACGCACCCGCACCACCGGCGTGTCCCCACGCCGGCCCCAGGTTCGGGCACGTGGCGGCGTCATCGAGAACCCGGCCTCGTCCTCGAAGACGATGTACGCCCCCAGCGCCGCCGCAGTCATTCCGCCTGCGGCCACACGTCCTTCTTCCACAGGCTCACTGCACCCTCGTCGCGCTCCAGCGCCCGGCGGGCGGGACACTGCCACGACCAGCCATGGCGGTGCATCAGCCGCCACACCGCCGCCGCCGCCGAGCAGTCCAGCCGGAACCTCCGGGCGATCAACTCCCTGATCCGGGCCAGAGTCCACCGCTGGTCCTCCCAGCCATGCGCGGCAGGCCCCAGCGCGAGCTCCTGCTCCAGGGCGGCAAACTGCCCGTCGGACAGCTTGGGCAGCTTCGGTGGCCCCGTCGAGGCGAGCGCGGTCATACCGCCCTCCCGCCAGGCGCGACGCCAGCGTTCCACCGACCGCTCGCTCACTCGCAGATCTTTTGCGATCACCCCGGTTCTCTCACCGTAACCGAATCGCTCGCCTGCCTCGTACCGGATCCGCTCGCGAGACCGCCGCCGCTCCGCGGTCAGGCCGCCACCCTGCGCATACCGCATACCACCGGCCTACCGCAGGGATCACCACACGTCACCACCCCCGACACCAATCCGAAGAGCTCAGTAGGGGTCGCCCCTGGAGCGCTGGCACTGGAAGCAGGGTTTGAGATCCAGCCTCATCTTTATCAGGTCGATCACTGGCCCCTCGGAAGTCGGAGGGGGCCTGGCTCGGCGCGGGTGGGATGACCGCTGGGGGCCGCTCTCGTCCGACCCTGTACGCCGCTGTTGGTGTCAGCGGTTGGTGTCAGCTGACTGACTCCCTCTTGACAGATCTGCTGCCAGCATCTCCAGGAGTGATCGCCAAGCCCGCCACCAGCGTCAGAGTCGCCGCTTGTCTCTGAGGTAGGGGACCACCAGAAAACGCGGCCTGTTGAAGATCCCGATCAGGATGATCAGCAGCCAGCAGAGCATCATCCCACCCATTGCCACAGCCGAAATCCCCAACCACGGCTCGGCCGGTTTCTGCGTCCGCGTGACTGCCTGTCCCACGGCCGCCGCGATCACCATAACGGCCATCAAAACGAAGTTGGCAGCAACGACCACCACACCACGTGTGAGGACCCATCCCGGCGCCCCTCTCACACTGAACGAATCCGCGGCATCGGGGGCGCGCTCGGGATGCCCCCAGAGCCGGACGGCCACCACGACGTACCGGACAGCCAGCGCCACGAACAGGGCTAGCGCAATGAGGCCGCCGATCACTTGCCATCTCCGCTCATGTGTCGCCCGAACACAGCCGATTCAGGATAGATCGTCATCTCGCTGGCTGGACAGGCATGGGGTCTTGATGCTGTGGGGCTAACAGGATTTGAACCTGGGGCCTGCCGTCACTCAGCGGATGGCCCAGGCCTGGCCCGACGCCTCACCTGTGCGGCCAAGACCAGCGCCGTCGTGACCGCAAGCACAAGGTTCAACGTGTCAGCAGCCATGACGATGGCGAAGGGTGCGCCCATCATGTGCGGCACCTTGGCGACGATCATGCCAAGACCCATGAGCAGGGGCATCCATATCGAGTAGAAGCGCATGCCTTGGCGGGGGCGCGCTCCTTTGCGAATCTTTGCCTGCTCCCACCAGCGGCAGCCGAAGCTGAGAAGAACCAGCAAGCAGCCCATCACGACGACAGACCAGTCCATGAACCTGAGCATCGATACCCCTCGTCGGCATGGATCTGCGCGTCACGACATCACTGCGACTCGTCCCCTCAGCGCAGAGAGCCTGTCAGGACAGTCATACGAGGGGAATAAACTGGTCAGCTCCTTAGGGTGATCTTTACCCCTCGCGCAGAAGTTGCCGAGTGTCCTGTACCCACCACCTTCCCCCAGCTCCCATCCCGTCCGCCGTCGACCCACACACCGTGGAGCGGGCGTGGTTCATGGCGTCCAGGTGGAGCGCGCCACTGTACGAATGACCTGGACGCCATGGGCCGCGTCTGCTCGGCTCTGCCTGGGTCGACGGTGGACGGGATGGAAGCACCCCACGCACACCACTGCGGGACCGCGGCCGGGAACGGCGCCCCCGCGCGGGCCGGCCTGCCGGAGGTGGTCGTACGCCGCTACGACCAGAAGGTGCCGCCCGTACCGCTGATCGACGAGGCGAAGGCTCTCCTGGTCGTCGGGCTGCATGCGGACCGGCGCGAGGTCCAGCGGCGGGCGCGCGAAAAGGGCATGCGCATCTTCTTCGTCAACCCCGAGGGCCTGACGGAGAACGGGGCCTTCAAGGAGTACCCGATCGAGGGAGCGCGCGAAGGCGACGCCGTCGTCCGCGGGCAGGCCATCCCTATGCTCGCGCGGCTGTGCGAACAACTGAACGTCACCCTCTGACAGGGCGGTGGCCAAGGCTCAACTCCCCCTGATTCAAGGGCGATAGCGTCTGGGGGCACATCGGGCACGGTGTGCCCCCTCCGATCAAGACAAGGACCTGCAATGCGTGTTTCCGTGATCGGCTGCGGTCACCTCGGCATCCCGCACGCGGCGGCGATGGCCGAAATCGGCCACGAAGTCATCGGCGTAGACCTCGACCAGGCCAAGGTCGACCGGCTCAACGCCGGCGACTGCCCCATCTACGAGGCCGACCTGCCCGAACTGCTCGCCCGTCACACCGCGAGCGGGCGCCTGCGGTTCACCACCAGCATCCCCGAGGCTGCCGCCTTCGCCGAACTGCACTTCATCGGGGTCGGCACCCCCATCGACGCCGACGGCCGCTCCTACGACACCGGCCAGGTGTACGGCGCCATCCGCCAGCTCGCGCCCCACCTCGACCGGCCGTGCACGATCGTCGGGAAGAGCACGGTCACCGTCGGCACCACCAGCCAGGTCACCGCGCTCGCCCAGCGTCTGGCACCCGCCGGCCAGCGCGTCGATGTGGTGTGGAACCCGGAGTTCCTCCGTGAGGGACACGCGGTCGAAGACACCCTGCGCCCGGACCGCCTCATCGCCGGTCTCACCACCGCCGAGGCCGAGAAGGCGATCCGCACCGTCTACGCCCCCGTCCTGGACGCCGGCGTCCCGATCTTCGTCACCGACCCGCAGACCGCAGAGCTCGCCAAGGGTGCGGCGAACACGTTCCTCGGCCTGAAGATCAGCTACATCAACGCTGTCGCCGACATGTGTCAGGCGGCCGGCGGCGACGTCTCCCAGATCGTGGAGATCCTCGGCATCGACCCGCGGATCGGCAGCGGCGGGATGCGGCCCGGCATCGGCTACGGCGGTGGCTGCCTCCCCAAGGACGTCCGCGCGTTCACCGCCTCCGCCCGGCAACTCGGCGCCGAGAAGGCCGCCACGCTTCTTCGTGCTGCCGAGGAGATCAACGAGAGCCGCACCGACGTCGCCCTGGACCTCATCACCCGCGCTCTGGATGACCACCCCATCAAGGGCGCCCAGGTCACCGTGTGGGGCGCTGCGTTCAAGCCCGGCACCAACGACGTCCGGGAATCGCCGGCCCTCGCTCTCGCCCAGGCTCTCCAGCAATCCGGCGCCACCGTCACCGTGCACGACCCGCAGGCCGTGGCCACCGCCATGGTCCGCAACCCCGAGTTCGACTACACCGACGACCTGCCCGCCTCCCTCGACGGCGCCGATCTCGTCATCGTGGCCACCGAGTGGCCCGAGTACCAGCAGGCCGACCCCCAGGCCCTCGTGGACCGCCCGGTCAGCCTTCTGCTCGTCGACTGCCGCACCACCCTCGATCCCGAGCCCTGGCGCGCGGCGGGCTGGACCGTCCACCAGCTCGGACGGCCCGGGAAGTAGTTGTGGAGGTCTCGCGCTGTGACCAGTGACGACGTCGTTCTCCGTCGTGCGCTCCCCGTCGACGCGCTCCCTGCGGCCGACGTGTGGATGCGCTCCTTCGACGCCGCGCTGCCCTCGGTGCATCGTGCGCACGACGATGCCGAGGTGCGGAACTGGTTTGCCCGCGTGCTGGTGCCGCGGTACGAGACCTGGGTGGCGGTCAGCGCGAACCGTGTGGTGGGGCTCTTGGTGCTCAACGGCGCGGAGTTGAAGCAGCTCTTCCTCGATCCAGCATGGCGTGGCCGGGGGCTGGGCGACCGGTTCATGTCCCTGGCCAAGCAGAGGCAGCCGGACGGGCTTGCGCTGCGGACGTTCCAGGTCAACGAGCCGGCACAGCGGTTCTATGAGCGGCACGGCTCCGTCGAGGCCGAGCGGACGGACGGGCTGCGCAACGATGAGCGGGAGCCACACCAAGACCGTCCAGGCACGGTTGTCGCCCGGGGCTATGTCACTGTGACCCGCCCTCAGCCCTCTCCGGCGGCGGCGCAACGGAGACCGCTCCCGGTGACCGCGCCGCGCTCCGCCTGCAGCCTGAACAGTGGGACCACTGGTACCGCACCAGCCACCCCACGATCCGAGCTATTTCACCGCGCCTTCACCGACAAGGAACTCCAGGCCCTGGGATCGAGATGGGCATACAGGCAGACGTACTCGCTCAGCCGTACGCAGAGGGCAGTCGTACTGCGCGACTACGGCTGACCACCCCGCCTCTCCGTCTCCGCGCGGCGGAAACAACTGGGCGCCGGACCGCAGCCCCGGCGGCCGGTTCCATGTGTAAGGGCGTTCCATTTGCGTCGGATGGCGGGTTAAGGTCGCATCGTGTGAGGATCTTGTACGGAGGTGCCGGATGGAGAACAGCGCGCCGGAACGCAGAGGCCGCCCCCCGGGCCCCCGGACCGCCGAGGGACAGCTGACGAGCCGCCAAGCGGCCATCGTCCGCTACATCACTGAGTCGGTCGACCGGCAGGGCTACCCCCCATCGATGCGGGAGATCGGCAAGGCCGTGAAGCTCGCCAGTACGTCCTCGGTCGCCCATCAGCTGATGGCCCTCGAGCGCAAGGGCGTGCTTTACCGCGACCCGCACCGTCCCCGCGCCTACCAGGTACGACCCTCGTGGGCCCCCGACCTGGGCAGCAGGAGCGAGACACCAGTCGACGTGCCGCTCATCGGACGGATCGCCGCCGGCGCACCCCTTCTCGCCGAGGAAATGGTGGAGGACGTCTACTCTCTGCCCCGCCAATTCTGTGTCAACTCAGAGCGTGTTGCGGAGGGCGTCAGAAACCCGTCAGGCGCCCTTGGTTGGCCCCATTGCAGTGGGTCAGCCCATCACGTCCGAGCAGAGCGTCCGTGATGCTGCTGCGCCAGGCGTTCGTTGGCGCCAGCGAGTTGTGCATACTGCCAGTGGGGCACACCTCGAAGGGCTGCGCGCATACCTCGAACGTTGGTTGCCCTCACATCACGGTTGATTCGTACGGGCGCGAGAGCTGTGTGGATGCGGCTCCGTACGTCCTATGTGGGATCAGTGCCCTGCAGGGACGCCGAGGTCGTCGAGAAGGCCACGGACGCGACGCTCGATGTCGTCGCGGATGGGGCGGACGTCGTCGACGGACTGGCCGGCGGGGTCGTCCAGGGTCCATTCGAGGTATCGCTTGCCGGGGAAGACGGGGCAGGCATCGCCGCATCCCATGCTGACGACGACATCGGCGGCCCGGACGATCTCGTCGGTCCAGGGCTTGGCGAACTCGCGGGAGATGTCGATGCCGCGCTCGCTCATCGCTGCGATGGCGGCCGGGTTGACCTCGTTGCCGGGTTCGGAACCGCCCGACCAGGCGACGGCGCCCTCGCCCGCCAGGTGCTGGAAGAAGCCCATGGCCATCTGGCTGCGGCCGGCGTTGTGGACGCAGAGGAAGAGCACGACGGGCTTGCCGTCGGTGTGGTGGCCCTCGACCTTGGCCAGGGCGCGCAGGCGCTGGCGGGCGAAGCGTTCGGCCATGAGCGGGAGGAAGTTGGGGATGGTGCTGCGGCCGGCGAACTGGTCGTAGCTGGTGTGCAGGAACCGTTCGATCGTCTCCTGGCCGAAGGTGCCCTCGAACTCGCGGCCCAGGTGGGTGGCGGCGGTGCGCAGGGCGAGTTGCTGGTCGATGCTCAGGTTGCGGTGCGGGACGGGCGCGGTTTCAGTCATCGCTGCCTCCAGGAGGCTGTACGGCGGGTGCCAGCCGGTCGACCCGGTCGGCGAGATCACTCAGGGCGTCGGCGAAGGCGTCGTCGGTGCCGGTGCGGGTGGGGTCGGGGACCGACCAGTGCAGGCGGTCTGGAACCCGGGGGCCGAGCTGTTCGTGAGCGTTGTCGCAGACGGCGATCACCAGGTCGTCCGGGCGCAGCGTCTCGTCGATGTGGGAAGTGCGGGCATGGGCCAGGGACAGACCGTGTTTGCGTGCGGTCGCGACGGCACGGGGGTGGACGCGTGACGCGGGCTGGGTTCCCGCCGAGGCCACAGGCACGGTGCTGTGGCGCTTCCAGAGCGCCGCGGCGAGGTGGGAGCGGGCGGAGTTGTGGGTGCAGACGAAGACCACGCGGGGCGCCGTACGCAGAGGCGTCGGCATGGTGTCGGCCAGGGCCTGCACGCGCAGGCGCAGGTAGGTGCGCCGCCGGTCTCCTTCGGAGCGGGACCGCTCGATCAGGCCGACCTGTTCGAGCAGCTTGAGGTGGTGTGCCAGGAGATTGCTGGACAGGCCCAGCTCCTGGCCGAGTTCGCCGGGCGAGGCATCGCCCAGCAGCAGCCGATCGATGATCGCCAAGCGGGCGGGTTCTCCCAGTGCCGCGTGCCGTTGCGCTCGCGCCACCACCGATGCAGACCACTCAACGTTCATTGACTCAATTTTCATTGAGCTAAACTCGGCTGTCAATGCGGTCGGCGAAGGTCAATCACGAGGGGCTGCGCGGCAGGTCTGCGACCATGCGGCGCTGGACGTCCAGGTGGTGCTCGTTCATCCATGTCTGCGCCGCGACCTGGACCGCGTCCCACGGGGAGCCCAGGGGCGGGGTTTAGGAGAGGTCGAGTTCGCTGATGCCGTCGACGTTCATGCCGTGGAAGAGGGCGGTGGCGTAGGTGTCCACGCGCTTGGAGATCTCCGCGCCGCGGCGTCCGACGAGTTGGGCGCCGAGCAGGAGGCCGCTTGAGGTGTCGCCGGTGACACGGATGGAGATCGGGGTGGCGCCGGGGTAGTACGCCTTGTGGTCGTCGGGGCGGCTGGCGGTGGTTGCCGGTGTCCAGCCCCGCCCGGCGGCTGCGGCTTCGTGGTCCCGCAGGCCGGTGCGGGCGGCGACGAGGTCGAAGACCTTGACGACCTGAGTGCCGAGGCTGCCGGCGAACCAGCGGGTGCCGCCGAGGGCGTTCTCGCCCGCGATGCGGCCCTGCTTGTGGGCGGTCGTCCCCAGCGGGAGCCAGGTCTTGCCCAGGAGGCGGTGGTGGGTGACCGTGCAGTCCCCGGCCGCGTACACACCGGGCAGCGAGGGCGGTGTCGGGGCGGACGCCGACGACGACCAGGACGAGGTCGGTGCTGCGGGTGAAGGCCGTGCCGTCGGGGCCGGTGGCCTGGACGTTGAGGACGTTGCCGGAGGCGGCGCGGGCGACCGCTGAGACCGTGGTGCTGGTGAGCACCTCGACGCCATGGGCCGTGAGTTCAGCATGGACGAGGGAGCCGAGTTCCATATCGACGGTGGGCAGCACCTCGGGCAGGGCCTCGATCTGGGTGACATGGATGCCGCGGGTGGTGAGGGCCTCGGCCATCTCCAGGCCGATGTAGCCGGCGCCGACGACCACGGCCGTCTTCGGGCGGCGGGCGGCGAGGCTCTGCATCACGGCGAAGGTGTCGCCCATGCTGTGCAACAGGTGGACGCCGTCGGCCGGGCCGAGCGCGTCGGGCCCGATCAGACCCTCGATCGGCGGGCGGGAGCTGACTGCGCCCGTGCCCACGATCAGCGCGTCGTACGGCAGTTGCTCGGAGCGGCCGTCGGCGTCGCGCACGGCCAGCCGCTTGCCGGCCACGTCGATGCCGGTGGCGAGGGTGTCGGTGCGCACCTGCATGCCGGTGGCCTTCAGGTCGGCCAGGGTGCGGTGGGCGAGGTCGCTCCAGTGGCCCACCTCGCCGGAGACGTAGTACGGGATGCCGCAGATGGAGAAGTTCGGGTAGGCGTCGGCCACCACCACGGTGACCTGACTGTCGGGATCCAGCTCGCGGGCGCGCAGGGCCGCGCTGATGCCGGCGTCACTGCCGCCGATGGCGACGATGCGCTTGCTGGCCACCGGGATACCTCCGTCGGATCCGTCGGAGAGAGAGAAAGGGGCCGGTGGGGCGTTGCGGGCGCCCCACCGGCGTCGCGGGTCAGGCGAGGCGGTCGGCGAGTTCGCGTTCGAGGGCGGCCTTCGGCTTGGCCCCGACGATGGTCTGTACGACCTCGCCGCCCTGGTAGAGGTTCAGCGTCGGGATGGACATCACGCCGTACCGGGCGGCGATGGCCGGGTTCTCGTCGATGTTCAACTTGACGATCTCGATCTTGTCGCCGTGCTCGGCGGCGATCGCCTCCAGCGAGGGAGCGAGCTGGCGGCACGGGCCGCACCAGGCGGCCCAGAAGTCCACCAGGACGGGCTTGTCGCTGGTGAGGACGTCCTGCTCGAAGGAGTCGTCGGTGACGTTCTTGAGAGCCATGATGTTGCTCCAGCGGGTGTCAGACGGTGGCCGCGACGGGCTCGCCTGCGGTGTCGGCGTCACTGAGGGCGGCGAGGTACCGCTCGGCGTCGAGGGCAGCCGCGCAGCCGGAGCCGGCCGCGGTGATGGCCTGGCGGTAGGTGTGGTCGACCACGTCGCCAGCGCCGAAGACACCCGCGATGTTCGTGCGCGTCGAGGGGGAGGCGACCATGAGGTAGCCCTCGTCGTCCAGGTCCACCTGGCCGGTGACCAGGTCGGTGCGCGGGTCGTGGCCGATGGCGACGAAGAGGCCGGTGGCGGGCAGTTCGGACGTCTCGCCGGTGACGGTGTCGCGCAGGGTGAGCCCGGCGAGCTTGCCGCCATCCTCGTGGATCTCGGCGACCTCGCTGTTCCAGGAGAAGGAGATCTTCGGGTCGGCGAAGGCGCGGTCCTGCATGGTCTTGGAGGCCCGCAGGGTGTCGCGGCGGTGGACGATCGTCACGGACTTGGCGAAGCGGGAGAGGAAGGTGGCTTCCTCCATCGCCGTGTCGCCGCCGCCGACCACCACGATGTCGTGCTCGCGGAAGAAGAAGCCGTCGCAGGTCGCGCAGTACGAGACGCCCCGGCCGGACAGCGCGTCCTCGCCGGGCAGGTTCAGCTTGCGGTGCTGTGAGCCGGTCGCCACGATGACGGCCTTCGCCCGGTGGACCGTACCCGCGCTGTCGGTGACGGTCTTGACCGTGCCGGTGAGGCCGACCTCGACGACGTCGTCGGGGACGAGCTCGGCGCCGAAGCGTTCGGCCTGGGCCCGCATGTTGTCCATCAAGTCCGGGCCCATGATGCCGTCGCGGAAGCCGGGGAAGTTCTCCACCTCGGTCGTCTGCACCAGCGCGCCGCCGGCCGTGACCGCGCCCTCGAAGACCAGCGGCTTCAGCGAGGCGCGGGCGGTGTAGAGGGCGGCGGTGTATCCGGCAGGACCGGAGCCGATGACGATGACGTTGCGTATGTCCGTCGCCGTGCTCATGCCTGGGGCTCCGGCGCGATCTCCTTGATCAGGCCCTCGATCAGCACCTTGATCTCGTCCCGGATCGGACGCACGGCCTCGACACCCTGGCCCGCCGGGTCCTCCAGCTGCCAGTCCAGGTACCGCTTACCGGGAAACACCGGGCAGGTGTCGCCGCAGCCCATGGTGATGCAGACGTCCGACTCCTTGACCGCGTCCACGGTGAGCATCTTCGGGACCTCGGCGGAGATGTCGATGCCGACCTCGGCCATGGCCTCCACGGCGGCCGGGTTGACGCCCGCGCCCGGGTCGGAGCCGGCGGAGCGGACCTCGACACGGTCCCCGGCCAGGTGGGTCAGCCACGCGGCGGCCATCTGGGAACGGCCGGCGTTGTGGACACAGACGAACAGCACGGAGGGCTTGTCGGACATCAGAGGTCTCTCTTGTCTCACGATGGCATCAGGTGAGAATGACATCAGCACCCGGTGGTGTCAGCCACCACTGATGTGACAGTATCAGCCCATGATGACGTCAGTCGACACTGATCTGATCCGGGTTCTGGCCGACCCGCTCAGGCTCCAAATCGTGACCTTGCTCGCCAAAGAGACGCTGTGCACCACCCACCTGGTGGAGGAGACCGGTGCCCGGCAGACCAACCTCTCCAACCACCTGAAGGTGCTGCGCGAGGCCGGGGTCGTCGAGACGGAGCCGTGCGGCCGGTACATCTACTACCGGCTCAAGCCCGACGTCATCGCCCAACTCGCCAGCCAGTTCGCCGACCTGGCCGAGTCCGCTCGCACCGCCGCCGAGAACAAGAGGGCATGCCCATGACCGCCGCCGAAGCCGCCCCGACCGCGGAGTCCGCGACAGCCGCTCCCGCATCCGCCTCTGTCGGGCCCGCGCCGGGTGCCACTCCGCCGCGTACTCCCCTGGTCGCGAGGGCCGCCGCCGAACTCATAGGCACGGCGCTGCTGGTGGCGGTCGTGGTCGGCTCCGGCATCCAGGCCACCGAACTGACCAGGGACGTCGGCCTGCAGCTGCTGGCCAACTCCACGGCCACCGTCTTCGGCCTCGGCATCCTGATCCTCCTGCTCGGCCCGGTCTCCGGCGCGCACTTCAACCCGGTCGTCACCCTCGCCGAGTGGTGGACCGCGCGGCGCGGAGGCGCCGGAGTAACCCTTCGCGAGGCCGCGGTGTACGTGCCCGCGCAGATCATCGGCGCGATCGCGGGCGCCATCCTGGCGGACGCGATGTTCGGCAAGCCGCTGGTGGAGTGGTCCACGCACGACCGGTCGGCGGGGCACCTGCTGCTGGGCGAGGTCGTCGCCACGGCCGGCCTGATCCTGCTGATCTTCGGCCTGGCCCGCACCGACCAGCTGCGCTTCGCCCCGGTGGCCGTCGCCTCGTACATCGGTGCTGCCTACTGGTTCACCTCCTCGACGTCCTTCGCCAACCCGGCGGTGTCCATCGGCCGCGCCTTCACCGACACCTTCGCGGGCATCGCGCCCGGCTCGCTCCTGGGCTTCATCGGCATGCAACTCGTCGGCGGCGTGGTCGGGCTGGCGCTGGTGGCGCTCATCTTCATGCGTGGCCGCCCCGCCGAATGACGTACACGACACAGGTGGTGGTGATCGGCGGCGGCCAGGCCGGGCTCGCCGCCGGCTACCACCTGCGCCGCCTTGGCCTCGACTTCGTCATCCTCGACGCCCAGAGCGCACCGGGCGGTGCCTGGCAGCACGCCTGGGACTCGCTGCACTTGTTCTCCCCGGCCGCGTACTCCTCGCTGCCCGGACGCCTCATGCCATCGCAGTCCGGCGAGACCTACCCCGACGCGCAGCACGTGGTGGAGTACCTGACCGACTACGAGAAGCGGTACGAGCTGCCCGTCGAGCGACCCGTGCGCGTCCTCGGCGTCCACCGGGACGGCGGGCTCCTGCGCGTGGAGACCGATTCCGGCACCTGGTACGCCCGCGCCGCAATCAGCGCGACCGGCACCTGGTGGCGGCCCTTCCTCCCGGCCATCCCCGGCCACGCGGCCTTCGAGGGCCGTCAGCTGCACACGGTGGAGTACCGCAGTCCCGCCGACTTCGCAGGCCAACGCGTGATCGTAGTGGGCGGGGGCAACTCCGGCGCCCAGATCGCCGCCGACCTCGCCCACGACACGGACCTGACCTGGGTGACCCAGCGTCCACCGCGCTTCCTCGCCGACGACATCGACGGCCGTGCCCTCTTCGACGCTGCCACCGCCCGCCGGCGCGCCCTCGAAGAGGGCCGCACCGACACGGGAGGCGTCGCGTCCCTGGGCGACATCGTCGCCGTACCGCCCGTACGCGAGGCCCGAGACCGCGGCCTCCTGAAGGCGAGCCCGATGTTCTCGCGTCTCGTCCCAGGCGGCGTCGAATGGGTCGACGGCACCCGTGCCGAGGCGGACACGATCATCTGGTGCACGGGCTTCCGCCCGGCCCTGGCACATCTCGCTCCGCTGGGCCTGCGCGGCGCGCGCGGCCACATCGCCACCGAGGGCACCCGCGCGGTGGGCGAGCCCCGGCTGCACCTGCTCGGCTACGGCGACTGGACCGGGCCTGCCTCAGCGACCCTCATCGGTGTCGGTCGCACCGCCCGCGAGGCCGCACACCAGATCGCGCGCCGACTGAGCGCCTGAGCCCGCGATCAAGCCTGGGAAATCCACCGCGCCAGCCGGACTGGGCGGCGTCTTGACAGGACGTGCGCGGCGTCCCGGCCGACCCCACGCAGGGTCTTGGAAGAGAAGCTGCGCTGGAACTCCATGCCGACGAATCCCAGCCCGGGCACGGTCGTGGCGATGCCGCCGCGGTGCTGTGGCCGGCCGTCGGCGTCCATGGCGCCGCTGTCGGCCAGGTAGGGGAATGCGAGGCGGTAGCCGGTGGCCAGGATGACCGCGTCAACCGTTTCCTTGGTCCCGTCGGCCCAGACGACTCCCTCGGCCGTGAGACCTCTGAACATCTCCCGCTGGCCGACGCCGTGCCGGTCAAGGGCGGTGCGGTAGCGGCCGTCGTCGAGGACCGAGACCGGCACCTTCAGCAGCAGTCGCCGGATGGGGGCGACGTCGAGTCGGGTGTGCTTGAGCCACCAGTGCAGATCGCGGCCCAGCGGGCGCTGTGGCGTCCATCCGATCGGCCGTCGGCTGGCCAGCGTGGTGTCGGCGACCTCGCCGAGCTCGGCGGCGACCTGGATCGCGGAGTTGCCACCACCCACCACCACGACCCGCTGCCCCGCGAACGCGCTCGGGCTGCGGTAGTCGGCTGCGTGCAGCACCCGGCCGGTGAACTCCGCCCGCCCGGGCAGGTCAGGGAGATACGGGGTGCCGTAATCACCGGTCGCGGCGATGACCGCCCGTGCCGTGAACTCGCGACCGTCCTCGGCCCGTACCGACCAGGCGCCGCCCTGGCGGGTGACCGAAGAGACCGTCGTGGAAGTGTGAATGGCTGCGGGGAGGTGGCTGGCGTAGGCGCGCAGGTAGTCCACCACCTCGTCCCGTGTCGGGTAGCGGTCTGGCAAGCCGGGGAAGCGCATGCCCGGCAGTGACGAGTACCGGGCGGGGGAGAATAGGGTCAGGCTGTCGTAGTAGCGCGGCCACGCTCCGCCCGGCTGATCAGCTGCCTCCAGGACCAGGATGCGGGCGTAGCCGTGGCGGGGGGCGAGCGCGGCGGTGGCCAGACCGGACTGTCCGGCGCCGATGACGATGAGGTCGGCGTGTTCCATGAGATCGTGGACCTTTCGAATACGTCGTTGTTTCGGAAAGTGACGAAATGTTGAGCGGGAAGCCGTGATGGCAACGGGCGACGGGTTCGCGCTGGATGCGGCGACGGCCGACTTCCTCAAGGCGCTGGCCAGCGAGACCCGGCAGAAGGTGATGCAGCAGTTCGCCGGCGGCGTCGAGCTGACCGTTGGCGAGATCGCCGAACGGTGCGCACTGAAGCCGTCAACCGCCTCAGAACATCTCAGCCTGCTGCGCCGCGGCGGCCTGGTCCTCTCCCGCAAGGAAGGCAAGCAGGTCTTCTACCGCGCCGACGGCGCGACCATGGCCGAACGGCTCGGTGCGCTCCAGGAGTACCTGGCCCGCTGCTGCCCGCCCGGCTGCCCTTAACCGGCAGCGCCAAGAGGCGCCGCGACGGTCAGGTGCGCAGGTCGAGCATGGCAGACATCGCCGCGACCACGGACGGGGCGATCTGGTAGTAGACCCAGGTGCCGCGCCGCTCGGAGGTGAGCAGTCCGGCCTCGCGCAGCTTCTTCAGGTGGTGGGAGACGGTCGGCTGGGAGACGCCGACGTCGGAGATGTCGCAGACGCATGCCTCGCCGCCCGCATACGAGGCGACCTTGGAGAACAGGCGCAGCCGGACGGGGTCGGGCAGTGCCTTGAACATCGCGGCCATCTTCTCCGCGTCGGCCTGCGTCAGTTCCCCGGCGGTGATCGGCGGGCAGCACGGCACTGCGGCCCCCGTGTCCAGGACGGGCAGCTCGACAATCTCTGACTTCGACATGTGTCTATGTTGACACTCGTCGATACGGGTGGCAAGCTCCAGACATCGACAGGCATCGAAACAAGGAGTTGTCGTGACTACACGGATCCGCACAGTCTTCACCGCCGCCCGGGCCCGCCGTACGGCCCGCCACCTGGACGGCGTCAGCTTCTGCGACGGCTGTGCCCAGGTCTGCGACAGCTCTTGCCGGGCCACGGTCCACCAGCGGCGCATGCAGTCCGCACTCTCTTTCGCCCGCTGATTCGTCCCACCTACTCAGGGAGATTGACCACCATGAGCGAGCAGCAGCTCCCCGTCGTCGTCATCGGAGCCGGCCCCGTCGGCCTGGCCGCGGCCGCCCACCTCGTCGCGCGCGGCATCGAGCCCCTGGTCCTGGAAGCCGGACCGGCCGCCGCCTCCGCGGTGCGCGGGTGGAGCCACGTGCGCCTGTTCTCCACCTGGGGCGAGCTCACCGACCCGGTCGCCGAGAAGCTGCTCGCCCCGACCGGCTGGAGCAAGCCGGATGCAGCCACCTATCCCTCCGGCGGTGACTGGGCCGAGCACTACCTGCAGCCGCTGGCCGACGTCCTGGGTGACCGCGTCCGCTACGGCGCGACGGTCGCCGGTGTCTCGCGCACCGGCCGCGACCGCATCGTGGACGCCGATCGCGAGGGCCAGCCCTTCGTCCTGCACCTCACCACTGCCGTGGGCGGCGAGGAGCGCCTCTTCGCGCGCGCCGTCATCGACGCCTCCGGCACCTGGACCACGCCCAGCCCGGCCGGGGCCAGCGGCCTGCCCGCCCTCGGAGAGAAGGCCGCCGCCGACCGCATCACCTACCGTGTGCCCGACCTCAAGGACCCGGCCGTCCGCGCCCGTTACGCCAGCAAGCGCACCGCCGTCATCGGTTCCGGTGCCTCCGCCTTCACCGCGCTCGCCGCCCTCGCCGATGTCGCCCAAGAGGAGCCGGGGACGCACGCGTTGTGGATCCTGCGGCGTGGGATCAGCGGCTCTACGTTCGGCGGCGGCGAAGCCGACCAACTGCCCGCCCGCGGCGCCCTGGGGCTCGCGGCGAAGGCCGCCGTCGACAACGGTTACGCGGACGCGGTCACCGGCTTCCGCACTGAGGCCATTGAGCGCGACGGCGACGGCCGCCTGGTCCTGGTCGGCGAGGACGGACGGCGACTCGACCCGGTGGATGAGGTCATCGTCCTGACCGGCTTGCGCCCCGACCTGTCCTTCCTCTCCGAGATCCGCCTCGGCCTGGACGAGCGCCTCCAGGCGCCCACCGAACTGGCGCCCCTCATCGACCCAAACCAGCACTCCTGCGGCACCGTCTACCCGCACGGCCACAAGGAGCTGTCCCACCCCGAGCAGGGCATGTACCTGGTCGGCATGAAGTCCTACGGCCGCGCCCCCACCTTCTTGGCCATGACCGGCTACGAGCAGGTCCGCTCCGTCACGGCCGCGATCGCCGGCGACCTCAAAGCTGCGGACCGCGTCGAACTCGCCCTCCCCGAAACGGGAGTGTGCGGAGGCGCTGGCCTCTTCGACGACCCGGCCGCCGGACAGGCGGACGGCGGAGGCTGCTGTGCCCCGGCGCCGCAACTCGTACAGATCGGTGTCGGCGCTCCCATCACAGTCGCTGCTGGCGAGGAGCCCTCGTCCGGCGGCTGCCGTTGAGCTGAACTCCGGTGCCCCACCGCCATGGCCGGGCGCCTCCACTACTACGGCAGGAGGACCCCGTCATGTCCCGAATGCAGCTCGCCCTGCGCGTCCCCGATCTTGAGGCCTCTATCGCCTTCTACAGCAAGCTGTTCGGCGCCGGACCGGCCAAGCTCCGCGACGGCTACGCCAACTTCGCTATCGCCGAACCCCCGCTGAAGCTCGTCCTGGTCCAGGGCGTGCCGGGTGAGGACACGCGGATGGACCATCTCGGCGTCGAAGTCGAATCCTCCGAAGCCGTCCACGCCGCGACCACCCGCCTGGCAGATCAGGGTCTGGCAACGGACGTGGAGAACGACACCACCTGCTGCTACGCCCTGCAGGACAAGGTGTGGGTCCACGGCCCCGGCCAGGAACCGTGGGAGGTCTACGTCGTCAAGGCCGACGCCGACACCCTGGCCAAGCAGAAGGACAGCACCTGCTGCGCCACCACGGCCCAACCGGCCGCGGCCAGTGGCTGCTGCTGACCGCCCGATGACCGACCTTCACACAAGCGAGGCTGCGACCGGCGCCGGGGGCCGGTCGCGGCCTCGCGCCGCCCTGCCCGCCCTGTGCGTCACTCAGATCACCAGCTGGGGCATCGTCTACTACCCCTTCCCGGTTCTCAACCCGCAGATCACCCACGCGACCGGCTGGCTGGCCGGAGCGACCACCGCGGCGTTCTCGCTCGGCCTCGTCGTCTCCGCGCTCGCCGGAATCCGCATCGGGCGGATCCTCGACCAGCGCGGCCCGCGCGTCGTCATGACGGCCGGATCGGTGCTGGGCGCCGCCAGCCTGATCATCGTGGCCATGGCTCCCAACCTGCCGGTCTTCTTCGCCGGCTGGACGCTCGCCGGCCTCGCGATGGCCTCGACCTTCTACCAGCCCGCCTTCGCTGCCCTGACCCGCTGGTGGGCCCCCGACCACATCCGGGCCCTGACGATCGTCACCCTCGCCGGCGGCTTGGCCTCCACCGTCTTCGCCCCGCTGACCGCTCTGCTCGCCGACCACCTCTCCTGGCGCCACACCTACCTCGTGCTCGCCGCCATCCTCGCCACCGTCACCATCCCCGCCCACGCCCTGGCGCTGCGCGCACCCTGGCCCAACACCGCAACCGGGCCCGCACACACGACCCCGAGCGTGACCGGACGCAGTCGGCCGTTCCTGCTGCTCGCCGCCACCTTCACCCTGTCGGCCTTCGCGATGTACGCCGTTGTCGTCGCCCTCGTCCCCCTCCTCCTGGAACGCTGGTACACCACCAGCCAAGCGGCATGGGCGCTCGGAATCGGCGGCGCTGGGCAGACTCTTGGCCGCACCCTGTATGCCACTCTCGCTCCCCATATCCGGGAACCATGGACGCTCTCAAATCCGGCGAACAGGACGGGTAATGACAGAAGATCAGGTAACAGTCGTACCGGTCGTCACCCCGGCGCCGCCGGTCCGGCCCGAGGACTACGACGCCGCGACCAGGGCCGTGCTCCACCACATCGACGGCCAGGCGGTCCGCGCCGTCGCCGACGGCCGTCCGGAGCGCACCCGCAAGGGCTATGCCCAGGACTGGACGAGCTGGAGCAAGTTCTGCGCCGACAGTGGCGTTCCCCTGCTCGCCGTCACCCCCGGCACCCTGGTGATGTTCGTCGAGTGGCTGTGGACCCAGCCCGGATCGAAGCCGGGCACCGGCACCGCACCGTCCACCATCGACCGCCGCCTCTCCGGCACCGTCGTCTCCGCCCGCGCCGAGCACGGCCTGAAGCTAGAGGACGGCATCGCCCGCCTCGCCCGCAACCGCCTCAAGCAACTGGTCAAGGAGATGGAGACCAACGGCGAGACCCGCGGCCGCGGCCAGGCCCCGCCCCTGCTCGTCGACCACCTCATCCGGATCAGCGCCGCCTGCCCCGACAACCTCATGGGCATCCGCGACCGCGCCCTGGTCCTCATGCACTTCGCCGTCGCCGGCCGCGAGCACGAACTCGCCGCCAACCGGGTCCGCGACTACACCGACACCCCCGGCGGCATCCAGGCCGACATGCGCGTCTCCAAGATCCGCCCCCGCGTCGTCCCTGTCCCCTATGGCAGCCGCCCCTCCATCTGCCCGGTCCGCGCGTGGACCGCATGGAAAGAAGCCGCCGGACTCGACGACCCCGACGGGTACGCATGGCGCCGCCTGCACAACCGCTGGCACACCGTCATGGACGCCGGGCTGCAGCCTGAGTCCATCGGCGACGTCGTCACCCGCGCCGGCGAGCGCGCTGGGATCGAGATCCGTTTCTACCAAACCGACCCGGATGCCCCCGGGTACAAGGAGGGCGAACGCGAAGTCCGGCACACCGTCATCCGTCTGATCCGCGATCACCTCCGCCTGCCGCCCGTGCAGCCGCACTCCTGGCAGGGCCTCGACTTCGACTTCACCGGCGTCACATTCGACGGGGGAGACCTGTCCGGCGCGAAGTTCTCCGGTGGCGTGGTCCGCTTCGACGGCGCGGAGTTCTCCGGCGGCAGCGTGGACTTTGCGACGTGTCGCCTCGCGGGCGAAGCCGCCCCGCTTCAATGATTGGGTGTGAGGTAATCCGCCCAGAGGACTACTTCTCCCCTCTCCAGCCGTCATTCGGCCGTGAAGTTCGCGTGGCGCCGCGGGAAGAGGCGGCCGATGGCATCGACGCCGGCTCGGGGTCCGACCAGGCACGGCCGTAGAGTGCCGCCATGCGGACCGCACCACTCGCTCCCGCCGGCACGGGCGGGCCCTGGCCGTCGCGGTGACCTCCCGCCTTCGCCGCCGACGCTCTCGCCGCCCCAGCCAGCGCATTTCACACCAACCTCAGCACCGGTCTGGTGTCCGGCATCCCCAGCAGTTCCCTGACGCGCGTCAGTGGCCAGGCCAGTTCCTGCCGGCCACCTGCCCGGTCCGCGCGCTGCGCGCCTGGCGCCAGTGCCTGCTCGAGTCCGGCCGCCCAGCCACCGGCCCGCTGTTCCTGCGCATCGACCGGCACGGCCGCATCGCCTATCCGATGCGCCGGAACGGCCGACCGACCGGCGACCCGCACCGGCCGGATCACCGGCGAGGGCCTCGGCGAGGCGGTACCCGGGCAGCCGTCCGCGCTGGCCTGGCCGCCCCCACCGAGCTGCTGCCCGATCTGCCGCCCCGCTGGAGCGGGCACAGCCTGCGCCGCGGTTTCGCCACCGCCGCCAAGTAGGCTGGCAAGGACCTCATCGAGACCGCCCGCCACGGCGGCTGGGTCGACGGCTCCAAGTCCCTGGCCGGCTACTTCGACCAGGCCGGGATCTGGGACGAGACCGACCCGCTGTACGGCATCGGTCTGTAGAAGGCCCTTAGGGCGCGCTCCCGACCAGCCGAAGGGCCGGCCGGTCTTCCTCGACGCCGAGCATTCGACGAACCTGGGGCACCCTCCAGCGGAGGCACGCCTACCTTGC
Source organism: Streptomyces sp. NPDC058678 (assembly GCF_042714835.1). Classification (NCBI taxonomy): domain Bacteria; kingdom Bacillati; phylum Actinomycetota; class Actinomycetes; order Kitasatosporales; family Streptomycetaceae; genus Streptomyces; species Streptomyces sp. NPDC058678. The sequence continues at coordinate 29,501 of NZ_JBHXSG010000088.1, forward strand.
GCCTGGTGTCCGAGCTGGGATTCCGGGGCCGAGAGTCCCGTGGGTTCACGCAAACTGAAGGTCTTTCTGCGGGAACCCGAGGACGGACTGTCGTGTCTTTGTTGGTTCGGCCTTCGGTTCAGGCGAACACGCGGGGTGAGTGTGGAGCGGACGGCTCGTCACCGCAGGCCAGTGGCAGACCGGGGACCCGAAGATCGTGATCGTCAGCGACGCCGACTACGACGTCACCCGCCTGGCCTGGGTTCTGCGTGACCTGCCGGTCGAGCTGGTCGGCCGGGTCCGCTCCGACCGCGTGATGCGTCTGCCGAAACCACCGAGGATGCACGGCCTCAACGGCCGACCACCCAAGCACGGTCCGGAGTTCCGCTTCAGGAAGCCGGAGACCTGGCCCGAGCCCGCGATCACCACGGTCACGGACACCACC
>NZ_JBHXSG010000089.1:0-18302 GCF_042714835.1 Streptomyces sp. NPDC058678
CACCACCTGCCGCAAATGCTCCGGCGTCGTACCGCAACAACCACCGATCAGAGACAGGCCGTAGTCACGGACGAAAGTCTCCTGCGCGTCCGCCAACCCCTCCGCGTCCAGGGGGAAGTGGGCGCCGTCCTTGGTCAGGATCGGCAGGCCGGCATTCGGCATGCACAGCAGCGGGATGCGGGAGTGGCGGGTGAGATAGCGCAGGTGCTCGCTCATCTCGGCCGGGCCGGTCGAGCAGTTGAGGCCGATCATGTCGATACCCAGCGGCTCCAGCGCGGTCAGCGCCGCACCGATCTCCGAACCCAGCAGCATCACGCCGGTCGTCTCGAAGGCCATCGAGACCACAAGGGGAACCTCGACACCGGTCGCCTCCATCGCGCGCCGGGCGCCGATCACTGAGGCCTTGGTCTGGAGCAGGTCCTGGGTCGTCTCGACGATCAGAGCGTCGGCGCCGCCGGCCAACAGGCCCTCGGCGTTGGTCTGGTAGCCGTCGCGGATCGTCGGGTACGCGATGTGGCCCAGGGTGGGGAGCTTGGTGCCCGGGCCCACCGAGCCCAGGACCCAGCGCGTGCGGCCGTCGCGGGCGGCGTACTCGTCGGCGGTCTCGCGGGCGATCCGGGCGCCGGCCTCGGACAGCTCGTACACGCGGTCGGGGATGTCGTACTCGACCATGGCCGTGTGGTTGGCACCGAAGGTGTTGGTCTCGACGCAGTCGACGCCCACGGCGAAGTACGCCTCGTGGACGGAACGGACGATGTCGGGGCGGGTCAGGTTCAGGATCTCGTTGCAGCCTTCGAGGTTCTCGAAGTCCTCCAGCGTGGGGTCCTGGGCCTGGAGCATGGTGCCCATCGCCCCGTCGGCCACCACCACACGGGAGGCGAGCGCGTCTCGGAGTGCGGACACACGAGTCCGGCTGTCGGCGGAAGGGGTCAGCGGCACAGAGGCCATGTAAGGGCTCCCTCGAGGTGCGACGGCTGTCGGCTTTGCGTCACCCGCTGGAACTCTCCCGGGGACGCACGCCGACCAGGGTAACCGGGCCGGTGGTCTGCCGGGCAGGGCGTCCACGGGGCGGACGAGGATGGCGGCAGGGTCACTCAGGGGATACGAGTGACGCAACAGATTCGGACCGACCGTTAGCGGGAGGTCGGCATGGACCGGTAGTGTTCGACATTGCCGAACGGCGGCAGCGAGCGTCGCGGAACGGCGGTCGAAGGGGACGGAGGCGGAACGGCGATGGCACGGAACATCCAGTCGCTCGAACGGGCGGCCGCGATGCTGCGGCTCCTCGCGGGCGGCGAGCGGCGGCTCGGCCTCTCGGACATCGCCTCGTCGCTGGGCCTCGCCAAAGGCACCGCGCACGGCATTCTGCGCACCCTCCAGCAGGAGGGATTCGTGGAGCAGGACGACGCCTCGGGCCGCTACCAGCTGGGCGCGGAGCTGCTGCGCCTGGGCACCACCTATCTCGACGTGCACGAGCTGCGGGCCCGTGCCCTGGTGTGGACGGACGACCTGGCCCGCTCCAGCGGGGAGAGCACCCATCTGGGCGTGCTGCACCAGCAGGGCGTGCTGATCGTGCACCACGTCTTCCGGCCGGACGACAGCCGGCAGGTGCTGGAGATCGGGGCCATGCAGCCCCTGCACTGCACGGCGCTGGGCAAGGTCCTGTCGGCCTACGACCCGGTCGCGCACAGCGAGGCACTGGAGAGCGACCGCAAGCCCTTCACGGACCGGACCGTCTGCGATCTCGACGAGTTCGAGCAGATCCTGGACATCACGCGCGCGCGTGGATACGCGGCCGACGTCGAGGAGACCTGGGAAGGCGTCGCGTCCATCGCCGCGCCCATCCACGACCGGCGGCGCATGCCGGTGGGTGCGGTCGGCATCACCGGGGCCGTGGAGCGGCTGTGCCGGGACGGGGAACTGCGTCCCGAGCTGATCGCCGCGGTGCGGGACTGCGCCCGCGCGGTGTCGCGGGACCTGGGCGCCGGGCGGTTCTGAGCATCCGTACGACTGAGGGCCGGTACGTCGAGTCGACGTACCGGCCCTCAGTCGTAACCTGACACAACGGGGCAAACCGTCAGATCGGCACACAGTGTGCCCACTCTGCAGCCGTCCGTATCGAACTCAAGATCGATAACTCGTGGCAATCAATAACGATCGCGTTTTCGCCAACAGAGCTCTTGACGTGCGCGTAACGCCGGAGCAAGACTCCCGTCCATCGGTCGGCATTGTCGAACACCTACCGGCAATACGCGCTAGAGTGTGACAACGCCAAGGGCCGGCATCGCCCTCACCCCCGAGGGCACGCGAACCACCGGAGGGACCCGGGGTTCTGCTTTCCCTGGACGAAGGACAAAGGAGTCGCGGGTGTCCAGCTCCGACATCTTCATCGGCGAGACCATCGGTACCGCCATACTCATCCTGCTCGGTGGCGGCGTCTGCGCCGCCGTCACGCTGAAGGCCTCCAAGGCACGCAACGCCGGCTGGCTCGCCATCACCTTCGGGTGGGGTTTCGCCGTACTGACGGCCGTATACACCTCGGCGCCGCTCTCCGGGGCGCACCTCAACCCGGCGGTGACGCTCGCCCTCGCCATCAAGGACGGCGACTGGAGCGACGTCCCGGTCTACTGGGCCGGCCAGCTGCTCGGCGCCGCGATCGGCGCGACCCTGGTCTGGGTCGCCTACTACGGCCAGTTCCACGCGCACCTCACCGACAGGGAGATCGTCGGCGGTCCGGGGGCGCAGGCCACCACGGCCAAGGCCGTCGAGGCGCAGGAGAAGGGCGCGGGCCCGGTCCTGGGCATCTTCTCCACCGGCCCCGAGATCCGCGTCGTGTGGCAGAACCTCGCCACGGAGATCATCGGCACCGTGGTCCTGGTGCTCGCCGTCCTCACGCAGGGCCTGAACGCCAACGGCGACGGCCTCGGCACCCTGGGCGCCCTGATCACCGCGCTCGTGGTGGTCTCCATCGGTCTGTCCCTCGGCGGTCCGACCGGCTACGCGATCAACCCGGCCCGTGACCTCGGTCCGCGTATCGTGCACGCCCTCCTGCCCCTCCCCAACAAGGGCGGCTCCGACTGGAGCTATGCCTGGATCCCGGTGGTCGGTCCGCTGATCGGCGGCGCCATCGCTGCAGGCATCTACAACGTCGCATTTGCTTAGGAGCGCCCGGCTCTCAGCGAGCCAGACCGCACGCGCCGTACGTACAGCCCCTTAACCACGGACTTCCAGGAGCACACAGTGACCGACGCCCACACCGCCGGCCCGTTCATCGCCGCCATCGACCAGGGCACCACCTCCAGCCGCTGCATCGTCTTCGACCGGGACGGCCGTATCGTCTCCGTCGACCAGAAGGAGCACGAGCAGATCTTCCCGAAGCCGGGCTGGGTCGAGCACGACGCCACCGAGATCTGGACCAACGTCCAGGAGGTCGTCGCCTCGGCGATCGCGAAGGCCGGCATCACGCGCGACGACATCAAGGCCATCGGCATCACCAACCAGCGCGAGACCACTCTGCTCTGGGACAAGAACACCGGCCAGCCCGTCCACAACGCCATCGTCTGGCAGGACACCCGCACCGACGCCCTGTGCCGGGAGCTCGGCCGCAACGTCGGCCAGGACCGCTTCCGCCGCGAGACCGGCCTTCCGCTCGCCTCCTACTTCGCCGGTCCCAAGGCCCGTTGGCTGCTGGACAACGTCGAGGGCCTGCGTGAGCGCGCCGAGGCCGGCGACATCCTCTTCGGCACCATGGACAGCTGGGTCATCTGGAACCTGACCGGTGGTGTCGACGGCGGCAGGCACGTCACCGACGTCACCAACGCCTCCCGCACCATGCTGATGAACCTGCACACGCTGGAGTGGGACCCGAAGATCGCCGAGTCCATCGGCGTCCCGCTGGCGATGCTGCCCGAGATCCGTTCCTCCGCCGAGGTGTACGGCGAGATCACCGGCGGCAAGCTGGGCGACCTGCTCGGCGGCATCCCGGTCGCCTCCGCGCTGGGCGACCAGCAGGCGGCCCTGTTCGGGCAGACCTGTTTCGCCGAGGGCGAGGCCAAGTCGACGTACGGCACCGGCACGTTCATGCTGATGAACACCGGCGACAAGATCATCAACTCGTACTCCGGGCTGCTGACCACCGTCGGCTACCGCATCGGCGACGAGACGCCGGTCTACGCCCTCGAGGGCTCGATCGCCGTCACCGGTTCGCTGGTGCAGTGGATGCGCGACCAGATGGGCCTGATCAGCACCGCCGCCGAGATCGAGACGCTCGCGCTCTCGGTCGAGGACAACGGCGGCGCGTACTTCGTGCCGGCCTTCTCCGGTCTGTTCGCCCCGTACTGGCGTCCCGACGCCCGCGGTGTGATCGCCGGCCTCACCCGGTACGTCACCAAGGCGCACATCGCGCGCGCCGTGCTGGAGGCCACCGCCTGGCAGACCCGTGAGATCAGCGACGCCATGACCAAGGACTCCGGTGTCGAGCTCGCGGCACTCAAGGTCGACGGCGGCATGACCTCCAACAACCTGCTGATGCAGACGCTCTCGGACTTCCTGGACGCGCCCGTGGTGCGTCCGATGGTCGCCGAGACCACCTGCCTCGGCGCCGCCTACGCCGCCGGCCTCGCCGTCGGCTTCTGGACCAGCACCGACGACCTGCGCGCCAACTGGCGCCGGGCCGCCGAGTGGACCCCCCGCATGGACGCGGACATCCGCGACCGTGAGTACAAGAGCTGGCTCAAGGCCGTCGAGCGGACCATGGGCTGGCTCGAGGACGAGGAGTAAGAACCCGAATGACCAGTCAGTCCACCCTGCAGTCCCTGCCTGCCCTCGGTACGCGCCCGGCCTTCGGCTCGAATCCGAGCCGAGCCGAGACCCGGGAGCAGCTCTCCAAGGCGTCGTACGACCTTCTCGTCATCGGCGGCGGCATCCTGGGCATCTCCACCGCCTGGCACGCCGCGCAGTCCGGCCTCAGGGTGGCTCTGGTCGACGCCGGAGACTTCGCCGGCGCCACCTCCTCCGCCTCCTCCAAGCTGCTCCACGGCGGTCTGCGCTACCTGCAGACCGGCGCGGTGCGGCTGGTGGCGGAGAACCACTTCGAGCGCCGTGCGGTCTCCCGCCAGGTGGCCCCCCACCTGGCGAACCCGCTCACGTTCTACCTCCCCGTGTACAAGGGCGGGCCGCACGGCGCGGCGAAGCTCGGGGCGGGCGTCTTCGCCTACTCCGCCCTGTCGGCCTTCGGTGACGGCGTCGGGCACCTGCTCTCGCCGTCGAAGGCCGCGCAGGACGTGCCCGAGCTGCGCACCGACAACCTCAAGGCCGTGGCCGTGTACGGCGACGACCAGATGAACGACTCCCGGATGGCGCTGATGACGGTCCGCGCGGCCGTCGAGGCGGGCGCCGTCGTCCTCAACCACGCCGAGGTCACCGGCCTGCGCTTCACCAGGGGCCGGGTGACGGGCGCGGAGCTGCGCGACCGCCAGTCCGGTGACGAGTTCGGTGTGAACGCCCGTCTGGTGCTCAACGCGACCGGTCCGTGGGTCGACCACCTGCGCAAGCTGGAGGACCCGAACTCCGCCCCGTCCATCCGGCTGTCGAAGGGCGCGCACCTGGTCCTGAAGCGCACCTCCCCCTGGAAGGCGGCACTCGCCACCCCGATCGACAAGTACCGCATCACCTTCGCCCTCCCCTGGGAGGACATGCTGCTGCTCGGCACGACCGACGAGGAGTACGAGGGCGACCCGGCGGACGTCGCCGTCACCGAGAAGGACACGGCCCAGATACTCGACGAGGCCGCGTTCTCCATCCGCGACCAGCAGCTCGACCGTGACCTCATCACGTACGCCTTCGCGGGTCTGCGCGTGCTTCCGGGCGGCCCCGGCAGCACGGCGAAGGCCAAGCGCGAGACGGTGGTGACCGAGGGCAAGGGCGGCATGCTGTCCGTCGCGGGCGGCAAGTGGACGACCTTCCGGCACATCGGCCGTACTGTCATGCAGAAGCTGGAGGCGCTGCCGGGACACCCGCTGGGCGACGACTTCGAGCCGATCTCCTCGCTGCCGAAGAAGCTGCCGCTGCCGGGCGTCGCCAACCCGCGCGCGGTGGCCCACCGTCTCCTCGTCGACCACCCGGCGCCGGGTCCGCGCATGGGGGCGGACACGGCCAGGCACCTGGCCACGCACTACGGTTCGCTGGCCTTCGACATCGCCCGCCTCGCCAACGACAACCCGGAGCTCGCCGAGCGCGTCCACCCGGACGCCCCGGAGATCTGGGCGCAGGTCGTCTACGCCCGTGACAACGAGTGGGCCGAGACGCAGGACGACGTGCTGCGCCGCCGTACGACGCTGACGATCCGGGGCCTGGCGACGGACGACGTCCGCGCGAAGGTCCAGGACCTGCTGGACAAGGAGTAGGCGGTACGACGCGAAAGGGGCGGCTCCACGCCGACGGAGCCGCCCCTTTCGCGTGCCCGATGGAGTGGTTCGACGTCGGCCGGCACCGGCTGCCGGCCGTCAGACCAGCGTGCGGATGTGGTCCGGTGTCGTCAACTCCGTACGGCGCACGATCAGTTCGCGGCCCAGCAGCAGGGCGCGGCGGGACGCGGGGACCGGGTCCGGCAGTGTCGTCAGGTCGGTCAGGTGGGCGAAGCCGATGATGCGGCGGACGATCTCCGTGCCGGCGTAGCCGACGGACTCCGTCCAGACGCGGCGCAGGAAGCGGTCGAGGTAGGCGTCGTCGAAGAACGTGTCGACGCGGGTCGGCCACAGGCGGCGGAACTCCGCCTCGAACGCCTCCCAGGACAGGCGGAGCTGGTCGGCGTGGTCGCTCAGGGTACCGAGAGCGCGGGCCCGTTCCTCCGAGACCAGCGCGTTGGCCCAGTACAGGCCGAGGTCGTAGCCGATCGGGCCGACGAAGGAGAACTCGGGGTCGAAGACCCGGACGACCGGGGCGCCTTCGCGTTCGCCGACCATGACGCTGCCGGTGTGCAGGTCGCCGTGGAGCAGGGCCTGGGCGCTGGTCATGAAGGTGTGGCGGAGGTCGGCGACCTCGGTGCGCAGGCGGGCGTCCGCGCGGAACCGGGCCGCCAGGTCGTCCAGCCCCGGGTGCCAGTGGTTGTGTTCGTGCTCGACGTACGGCTCGGAGAGGACGACGTCCTCGGTGATCTTGCAGAGCTCAGGGCTGACGGAGGCCGCGACGAGCGCCTTGCGTTCGGCGGACGGCATGCCGAAGTCACTGGTGGTGAAGGAGAGTTGCGCGACCAGCTCGCCGATCCTCGCCGACGTGTGCGGGCCGTACGCCGCGCCCTCGTTGAGGAGGGTGCGCAGGACCTCCAGGTCGGACATGTCCTCCATGACGAGCGCGTAGTTCTCGGGGTCGTAGCCGTGGACCGCCGGGATCTTGTCCGGGGCGACCTTGGCGAGCTGCTCGTAGGCGCGGGCCTCGGCGTCGGCGCGGTCGGGGTTCATCGGCCAGGACGGGCCTGCGACCCGGACCCACGGCAGGGCCTGCTTGACGGCGAGGCTGCGGGTGCCGTCGGCGGACGAGGCCAGGAACACCCGGTTCATGTTGCCGTCGGAGACCTCGCGGACGTGGATGTCGTCCGGGTTCGCCCAGTGGCCCCGCTCGTGCAGGTAGCCGGGGATGTCGTCGGTCTCCAGGATGCGGTAGCCCATGTCTGAATTCCTCTATGCGGTACGGCGCTTGGACAGGGTGAAACTGAAGACCAGGGCGAGGATGAGGACCGCGCCCTCGACGACGTCCTGCGTGTAGTACGGCAGTCCCTTGATGGTCAGGCCGGTGGTGATGATGCCGATGAGCACCGCGCCCAGGGCCGTGCCCCAGACGTTCGGACGTCCGCGGCCCAGCACCGACGTGCCGACCAGGGCCACGGCGACAGCCTCCAGGAGCTGGGACGTGCCGGCCGAGACGTCGCCCTGGCCGATCCGTGACGCCAGGATCAGGCCGCCGACGGAGGCGAGGACGCCGGACAGGACGTATGCCAGGGCCCGGTACGCGCCGACGCGGATGCCTGCCAGGCGGGAGGCCTCGGGGTTGGCGCCGATGGCGTACAGGACACGGCCCCAGCGGGTGCGGGCGAGGAATACCCAGGCTACGACCGTGAGCGCCCCGAAGATCAGCACGGAGACGGGAATGCCGAAGAGCGTGCCGCGGTCGATGCGCAGGAAGCCCTCGGTGAACCTGCCGGGCGCGGTGGAGCCGTCGGACATCGTCATGCCCGGGGTGATGGACTGGCCGTCGACCAGGATGAGTTTGCTGCCCTGGATGACGAACATGGTGCCGAGCGTGGCCAGCATGTCGGGGATCTTCAGTACGACGATGAGGAGCGCGTTGAGCAGGCCCGCCAGCGCGCCCGCGGCCAGCACCGCGATGATCGCGACCGTGCCGACCTGGTTGAAGACGACCATCGTCTGCGCGGCGACCGAGACACCGAGGCCGGCGACCGCGCCCACCGACATGTCCATTCCGCCCACGGCCATGGTGAGCGTGACGCCGAGGCCCAGGATGGCGGCGACGGAGACGTAGCGGAGGGTGTCGAGAAGGGTCGCCGACTCCCGGAAGGAGCCCTCGCTCAGCGCGAAGTACAAGAAGAGCGCGACCGTGACGAAGATGAAGCCGTACTTGATCACGGCGTTCTGGACGCGTACGGCGGTGGAGGTCGCGGGCGGGAGCGCCGCCTTGGTGGGGACCTCGGTGCTCTGCGTGGTGGTCATGAGGTGCTTCCGATGGTCATGAGGTGCTTCGGGTGGTCATGAGGTGCTTCGGGTGGTCATGGAGTGCTCTTCCTCGGCGGCCGGTGTCAGAGGGACTCAGACGGAGACGGCGATGGTCTGGATCACGCGGTCGCGTTCCGCGTCCTCGCCGTACGCGTCGAGGTGGATCTCGCCGGCGGCGAGGACGACGACCCGGTCGGCGACCTCGAGGACCTCGTCGACGTCGGCGGACAGGACGAGCACGGCGGCGCCCTCCGCGGCGAGGGCGCGGGCGCGGCGGGCGATGTCCCGGCGGGCGCCGATGTCCACGCCTCGGAACGGTTCGTCCAGAATGAGGACGCGGGGGGTCTTCGCGAGCCAGCGGCCGACGACGACCTTCTGCTGGTTGCCGCCGGACAGCTCCTCGACGGTGCTGTGCTCGTCGCGGGCGACGACGCCGAGGGCGTCGATGGCCTCGCGGCCCAGCGCGTCCTCACGGGAGCGGCTCACGAGTCCGCCCCTCGACAGGGACTTGAGGAACGGCAGGGAGATGTTCTGCGCCACCGACCAGCCGGGGACCAGGGCGTCGGCGTGCCGGTCCTCGGGGACCAGGTGGATCCCGCCGCGGATGGCGTCGGCGGGGCGGCGGGGTTCGTACGGCTTCCCGTCGAGCTCGACCGTGCCCGCCGGGAACGGTTCCGCGCCGAACAGGCCGCGCGCCAGCTCGGTCTTTCCGGCACCCAGCAGGCCCACCACGCCGGTGACCTCGCCGGTGCGGAGGTCGAGGTCGAGCGGGGCCCGGCCCTCGAGGAGACGGACATCGCGCAGGGAGAGGACGACGTCTCCCTGCTCGCCCTCCCGGACCGGGCGGGCCGTCGTCGCCTCCTGCGCCTGGGCGAGCATCGCGCGCAGGGCGGCGTCCCAGTCGAAGGGTCTGGTCTGGTCCTCGGTGAGACGGCCGTCCCGCAGGACGACCAGACGGTCGGCGAGCGCGTCGATCTCGCCCAGGCGGTGGGAGACGTAGAGGACCGCGATGCCGTCGTCGCGCATCTTCTCGACGAGGGCGAAGAGCCGTTCCGCCTCGGCCGCCGACAGCGCCGAGGTCGGCTCGTCGAGGATCAGCAGGCGGGGGCGGGTCGCGAGGGCGCGGGCGAGGACCAGCAACTGGCGGTCGGAGATACCGAGTTCGGTGACGTCCTTCCTGAGCAGCGAGTCGCTCCAGCCGAGGCCGAGGGACGCCTGGATCTCACGGGCGCGGGCGAGGACCCGCCCACCGTTCACGAACGGGTTCCCGCGCCGTTGCGCAAGCTCCTCGAAGACCAGGTTCTCGGCGACCGTCAGGCCGGGCACGATGCCCTCGGAGATGCGCTGGTGCACGGTCTGGATGCCCAACTGCCGGGCGGCAAGAGGAGAGTTGAGGGTGACCGGTTTTCCGTCCACCCGTACCTCTCCTCCATGGTCCGTGTGGACGCCCGACAGGATCTTGATCAGCGTCGACTTGCCGGCCCCGTTCGCGCCGAGCAGCGCGACCACGCTGCCCGGGGCGATGTCGAGCGAGACGGCGGCGAGGACCGTCCTGCCGCCGAAGGCCATGCTGACGTCGGTGAGACCGACGGCGGGAGGCACCGCCGTGGCTTCATCAGTGGGCGACATTGGAGATCCAGTCCGCGGTGCTGACCTTGGAGAGGTTCAGCGCGGGCAGCGCCTCCCGCAGCTGGTCCATGTTCGCGATCTTCTTCTCGCGCAGGAAGTCCTGGGTGATGGCGACGGCCGGGAACGACACCGTGGCCTTGTTCAGCTCACCGGCCAGTTCCAGGGCGGTCGTACGGACGACGGCGGCGCCGACCGCGGACGGGTCGGTGCCCGCCGTGGCGACCCACGGGCTGCCCGCGGCGGTCATGTTCTGGATGTCGGCGTTGGAGACGTCCGCGCCGAAGACCTTCACCTTGTCCTGGAGCTTCTTGTTCTGCACGGCGAGGACGGTGCCCTTGGCGAGCTCGTCGTAGGGGGCGAAGACGCCGGCCACGTCCGAATGCTGGGTGAGCGCGGCGGAGACCAGGGGAACGTTGTCGGTGGCCGTGGAGTCGGTGACCTTGCCGACCTTGAACTCCTGCTTCCAGCCCTGCGCGTCGGCCGTCTTCTTCCAGACGCTGTCGCGCTTGTCGAGGGCGGCGTAACCGGCCACGTTGACGTAGCCGACCTTGGCGTCCTTGCCGACCTTCTCGGCCATCACGTCGAGGACGGCCTGGGCCATGCTGGCGTCGTCCTGTTCGGTGCTGACGACGCCCTCGGTCGAGGTATCGACGTCGTAGACGACGACCTTGATGCCCTTCTTCACGGCCTTGTCGATCTCCGGCTGGATGGTCGCCGGGAAGCCGTGGTCGATGATGATCGCCTTCGCGCCGGAGTTGATGGCCGAGGACAGGTCGGTGGCCTGCTTGGCGTTGTCGGCCTGGGCGTCGTACACGGTCAGGTCGATGCCGAGGGCCTTGGCCTGCGCCTTGGCACCGTTGCCCCACTGCTCGAAGTAGTCACCGGCGCCGCTCTGCCGGACCAGGGCCACCTTGACGGCGCCCGCGCTGAAGGGCGCGGGCTTCTTGCCGGTGGCGGCGGCGGCCGGGGCCGCGGAGTCGCCACTGCCCTCGGAGGCGTCCGAGGACTGCGAGCAGCCCGCGAGGAGGAGGGCGGAGACCGAGGCCAGCGAGAGCGCGGCGAGGGGGAGGCGGGTACGGGACATGCGGGGCTCCAGGTGCGGGGTGGTGCGAAGGTGAGTGAAGGTAGGAGTGCGTGACCCGGAGCAGGGGACGACGGCAGTGCGCCAGGGACGACGGCAACGCACCAGGGACGACGGAGATGCGCCATCACGCGGGCAGGCGGCGAACACCCGGGAAGGCAGGGCGCGTCGGGGCTCCGGATGTGGTCAGCGACAGCGGGCTGTGGTCGACCGGAGCAAGTCCACGTACAGCCGCCGCACGAGCAGCAGCGTCTTCATATGCAGATCATGGGAACGTTTTCAGCCATGCGTCAAAGCAATGGAAGCCGATTCTCAGTGGGTGAGACGCCGACTACGTCACACCTGGTGGCCGCACGGCCGGGAGTTACCATCACGGAACCGGCACCCGCCCCGGCACAGTGAGGCCCTGATGACGACACCACCCGCGACAGCGACGCGCATGCCCTGCATGCGGTGCTGTACCGGCGCAGCGTGTCGCGGCTGAGCACCTGTCCGCCGCCGCCCGCTGCCCTTCGTCTCGCCCCCTCCCCCCACTCCCCCTCCCTTCTCCGGATGTCCGCTGACCGTCTCGGTCTCCGGACTTCCTTCCCGTCTCCTGGAGTTGCTGCCATGACCCTGCTGACCACCTGGTCCGAGTCCGGCCCCGAGACCCTGGTCCGCCGCACCTCGGACCCCGCCGAGATCGCCGAGGCGCTCAAGCCGCTCGGCGTGCGCTACGAGCAGTGGCCGATCCGTGAGGACGTCCCCTTCGACGCCGACAGCGACACCGTGTTCGCGGCGTACGGCCCTGAGATCGAGAGGCTGAACGCCGAGGAGGGCTTCACCACCGTCGACGTGCTCGGTCTGCACCCCAGCGACGACCCGGAGTTCCCGGCGAAGGCGAAGGCCGCCCGGGCGAAGTTCCTCCAGGAGCACACGCACGACGACGATGACGAGGTCCGCTTCTTCGTCTCCGGCTCCGGCATCTTCTATCTGCACGCCGACGGCGAGGTGCACGCGGTCTTCTGCGAGAAGGGCGACCTGCTGGGCGTGCCGCGCGGCACCACGCACTGGTTCGACATGGGCACGAAGCCGTCCTTCACCGCGATCCGCTTCTTCCACGAGGAGGACGGCTGGATCGGCAGCTTCACCGGCTCCACCATCGCCTCCCGCTTCCCGGACTACGACACGATCGCGGCCGGCTACGCCGCGGACCGGGCCGCCGCGTGAGCGTGCGGGGCCTGCGGTTCGACGTGGACGCCGTGGTGCTCGACATCGAGGGCACCACGAGCGCCACGGGCTTCGTCGTCGACGTCCTGTACCCGTACTCGCGCTCACGCTTCGCCGCGCTGCTCACCGAGCGGGGCGACGAGCCCGACGTGGCACGGGCGGTCGGGCAGGTGCGGGAGCTGATCGACGCCCCGGACGCCGACGCCGCGGACGTCGAGAAGACGCTGAACGCGTGGCTCGACGAGGACCGCAAGGCCACACCCCTGAAGACGCTCCAGGGCCTCATCTGGTCCGAGGGCTTCGCGAGCGGCGACCTCGTCTCGCACTTCTACGACGACGTCGTACCGGCGTTGCGGGCGTGGCACGCGGCGGGAGTACGGCTGTACGTCTACTCGTCCGGGTCGGTGGCCGCGCAGCGGGCGTGGTTCACCAACAGCCCGGAGGGCGACCTCACGTCCCTGGTCTCGGGTCTGTACGACACCGAGAACGCGGGGCCCAAGCAGGAGCCGGAGTCGTATCGCCGTATCGCCGAGTCGGCCGGGGTCGCCGGGGACCGTCTTCTCTTCCTCTCCGACCGGCCGGGCGAGCTGGACGCGGCCCGTGAGGCCGGCTGGTCCGCCGTCGGGATCCGGCGGCCCGGGGAGCCGTACTACGAGCAGGGCGTCGGGGATCACGCGCAGGCGGGGACGTTCGACGAGATCAGCATCAGCACTTCTGGGAGCAGCACGTGACCGCGGACATCAGCGCACTCGACCTCGAGGAGGCCGGGGCGGTGCTCGCCGCCGAGGCCGCCCGTTTCGCGTCCTTCGGCTGGATGCGGGGGACGTCCGGCAACCTGTCCGTGGTGTTGTCCCGTGAGCCGCTGCGGCTCGCGGTCACCGCGAGCGGGCACGACAAGGGCGAACTGACGCCCGCTGACGTGGTGTTGGTCGACGGCCGGGGCGCCGCGGTGCAGGGCGGCAAGCCGTCCGCCGAGGCCGAACTGCACGCGCGCGTGGCCGCGCTGACGGGTGCCGGTGCCGTGGTGCACGTGCACACGGTGGCGTCGGTGGCGATGGGCCGCCGTGAACCGGACGGGATCGTCCTCAGGGACGTGGAGATGCTCAAGGGCGTCGGCCAGCCCGCCCACGACGTCGAGGTGACGCTGCCGGTCATCGCCAACAGCCAGGACATGTCGGTCCTCGGGGATCGCCTGGAGGCGGCACGCGATCCGCGGATGCCGGCGGTGGTCGTGGCCGGGCACGGGCTGTACGTGTGGGGCGCGGATCCGCGGCAGGCCCGGCACCACACCGAAGTGGTGGAGTGGCTGCTGGAGTTGGAGCTCAGCCGGCGGTGACCCACCACCGCGCCTCTGCATCGCCGTACGCCGTCCGGGCGGGCCTCCCGCCCGGACAGGTCCTATCCGTCGTCGCCTCTGTGACCCGAACTCCGGTCTCCCCGCCCCGACACGCGCACCAGCTCACCGACCGCCAGCGTGACGGTCGCCGCCGCGCGCACCCAGCTCGGGCCCCCGCGCGACGCCCACACGACGCAGACGCACCCCGCGACGACCAGTACGAGCACGCCGAGCAGCACGAGCACGATCACGCTCATTCCCCTGCCCCTGTCGAGGTCCCGGCGTCCCGCAGGTGCTCTGCGGGCACCTGCCCCGCCGACACCTCGAGCACGCCCCGTTCCGTCACCAGCCCCGTCACCAGCCGCCCCGGAGTGACGTCGAACGCCGGGTTGTGGCCGCGGGACTCGGCCGGCGCGGTGCGTACGCCCGCCCACTCCAGCACCTCGGCCTCGTCGCGGAGTTCGATGTGGATGTCGTCGCCGGTCTTGGTGGCCAGGTCGACCGTGGTGGTGGGGGCCGCGACCAGGAACGGGATGCCGGCGTCCGCGCAGGCGAGGGCGACGCCCACGGTGCCGACCTTGTTCGCCGTGTCGCCGTTGGCCGCGATGCGGTCGGCGCCGACGACCGCCGCGTCGACCTCGCCGCGCAGGATGGTGCCGGCCGCGGCCCCGTCGGCCTGGACGTAGTGCGGTATGCCCTCCTGGACCAGCTCCCAGGCGGTCAGGCGGGAGCCCTGGAGCAGGGGGCGCGTCTCGTCGGCGTAGACGACCTCCAGCAGTCCGCGCGCGTGCAGTTCGCGGATCACACCGAGGGCCGTGCCCCAGCCGGCGGTCGCCAGCGCGCCCGTGTTGCAGTGGGTCAGGATGCGCAACGGGCGGTCCGCGCCGAGCCGTTCGAGCAGCCAGTCGGCGCCGTGCGCACCCATCGCGCGGTTGGCCTCGACGTCCTCGCGCTGGACTGCGGCGGCCTCCTCCAGCATCGCACCGAGCCCCTCGGGCAGGCGTTCGGTGACCCGGTCGACGCAGACCATGAGGTTGACGGCTGTCGGCCGGGCCTCACGGATGCGGGCGATGGCCGCGAGGATCTCGAAGTCTGTCCAGCCCTCCCGCTCCCCCTGGAGCAGGGCGAGCGCCGCGCCGTACGCCCCCGCCGCCCCGATCGCCGGCGCACCGCGCACCACGAGGCGCTGGATGGCGTCCACCAGAGTGTCCACGTCCTGGACGTGCTGCGTCTCGGTGCGGTGCGGAAGCAGCGTCTGGTCGATCAACGCGATGCCGGAACCCGTCCATTCGACGGCGCGCAGTTCGTGGGCCATAACGGGAGACTCCTGATGGTCCGGGGGTGTCGCATACCGTACATGACCTCGGAGAACCGCTGTTCGACGTGTCGAGCCTCCCGTACGCCTGCACGAGGGCCCGCCGCCGTCGCCGTACCACTCCTTCCGGAGCCGCCTCATGACGCTGGACCTGTCGCCCATCACCCGCATACCCCGCACCGGCCTCCCGGCGCACGCGGTCGTCGTCGGCGACCCGGCGCGCGCGGCGGCCGTCGCCGCGCTCCTCGACGCCGCCGAGGAGGTCTCGTACCACCGCGAATACCGTGTGTTCAGCGGCGGTTGGAAGGGCCTGCCGGTCGCCGTCGCCTCGCACGGGGTGGGCGCGCCGGGCGCGATCCTGCTGTTCCAGGAGCTGGCGGACGCGGGGGTGCGCACGCTCATCCGGTTCGGTACGGCGGGCGCGATGAAGCCCGGCATCGGGGACGGCGACCTCGTCATCGCGGAGGCGGCCGTGCGGGACGACGGGGTCACGCAGCAGTTGCTGCCACCGGAGTTCCCGGCCGTCTCCTCGCCGGAGGCGGTCTTCGCGCTCCAGCGCGCGGCCCGCGCGGCGGGCGCCCCGCACCACCGGGGGATCGTGTGGACGCGGGCGGCCTTCCAGCCGGGGCTCCTTCCACTGTTCTCCTACGCCGGTGCCGGGCTCGCGGCCATCGAGATGGAGCTGTCGGCGCTGTTCGTGACCGCCTCGCTGCGCGGGCTCGTCGCGGGCGGCGTCCTCGTCGTCGACGGGGTGAACGCCGACGAACTGGTCGACGAGGAGATGACCGGCGGGTACGACCCGCACCGGGAGATCGTCGCGGCGGGCGTCCGGAAGGGCGCCGTCGTGTCGCTGGAGGCGTTGCGGCTGCTGGCGGAGGAGTAACGGGCGTGACCATCGGCCTGCCGGCGCACGGCGGGCCGCGGCTGCCCACCTCGTCCCACCCTCATGAGGGCAGTGATCTCCGGTCCGGCGGCACTTGTCCGAGCGGACCGCATAATGTGGCTGAGACATCCGATGTCTCAGCAGGGTATGGGCACGAGGGAGGCCGGTCATGGCAGTCACCGACGAGGCGATCGAGAAGATCAAGGGCATGATCGTCTCCGGCGCGCTGCGCCCCGGCGACCGGCTCCCCAAGGAGAGCGAGCTCGCCGCCGAGCTCGGCCTGTCCCGCAACTCCCTGCGGGAGGCGGTGCGCGCCCTGTCCCTGATCCGGATCCTGGACGTACGGCAGGGCGACGGCACGTACGTCACCAGCCTCGACCCGCAGCTCCTGCTGGAGGCGCTGAGCTTCGTCGTCGACTTCCACCGCGACGACACCGTGCTGGAGTTCCTGGCCGTACGCCGCATCCTGGAACCGGCCGCGACCGCGATGGCGGCCCTGCGGATCAGCGAGCAGCAACTGGACGCGCTCTCGGCACAGTTGGACAAGCTGGGCGACAGCCCGTCGGTGGAGGAGCTGGTCGCCTGTGACCTGGACTTCCACCGCGGCATCGTGCAGAGCTCCGGGAACTCCGTGCTGTGTTCCCTGATGGACGGCCTGTCTGGTCCCACCACCCGGGCCCGCATCTGGCGCGGGCTGACCCAGGAGGACGCGGTCAGCCGCACCCTGCACGAGCACCGGGCGATCCTGGCGGCGCTGCGCGACCGGGACGCGGAGGCGGCACGTTCCTGGGCGACCGTGCACATCGCGAGCGTCGAGCAGTGGCTCAGGTCGAGCCTGTGAGGAGCACCCCACGAGGGGTGTCCCACGGTGGCGATCGGGGCAGTGATCCGTTCACTCCCCCGTGCAAGGGGGCTGCGGGCGCCCCCGCCGCACGCCGTAAGGTTGGGTCGTTAAGCGAGGGCACGTCGGAAGGAGGCGCTGGGTGATCGAGCTGGAGGGAGTTCCCGAGCTGATCGACCCAGTCATGGTGGCCGCGTTCGAGGGCTGGAACGATGCCGGCGACGCCGCCTCCGCCGCGGTCGCGCACCTGGACCGGGAGTGGAAGGGCGAGGTGTTCGCGGCGCTGGACGCCGAGGACTACTACGACTTCCAGGTGAACCGCCCCACGGTGTGGCTGGACGGCGGTGTCCGCAAGATCACGTGGCCCACGACCCGTCTCTCGGTCGTCCGGGTCGGCGGCGAGAAGCCGCGCGATCTGGTGCTCGTCCGAGGTATCGAACCGTCGATGCGCTGGCGCTCGTTCTGCAACGAGATCCTCGGCTTCGCCCATGAGCTGGGCGTGGAGCTGGTGGTGGTCCTGGGCGCCCTGCTCGGTGACACCCCGCACACCCGTCCGGTCCCGGTCAGTGGCGTCACGTCCGACCCGGACCTGGCCCAGCGCATGGATCTGGAGGAGACCAAGTACGAGGGCCCCACGGGCATCGTCGGCATCCTCCAGGAGGCGTGCACGCACGCGGGCGTACCGGCCGTGTCGCTGTGGGCGGCCGTCCCGCACTACGTGTCGCAGCCGCCGAACCCGAAGGCGACGCTGGCCCTCCTCAACCGTCTGGAGGACCTGATCGACGTACGCATCCCGCTGGGCGAGCTGCCCGAGGACGCGCGCGCCTGGCAGGTGGGCGTCGACCAGCTGGCCGCCGAGGACAGTGAGGTCGCCGAGTACGTCCAGTCGCTGGAGGAGGCCCGCGACACCGCGGAGCTGCCGGAGGCGTCGGGCGAGGCGATCGCCCGTGAGTTCGAGCGGTATCTGCGGCGCCGGGACGGGTCCGGGCCGGGCGGCTCCGGCGGGCATGCCACGGCCGACGGCAGCGACAGCACGCCCTACCTGCGGGACAACCCCGGTGGTCGTGCGAAACCGCCGAAGCCGCCGAAACCGGACGTGGACGCGGCGGACGCAGGCACAGACGCAGACGCCGAAGCGGACGACGAGGACTCGTCACCGGAGGACTGAGACCAGTGAGGGCGGTGTGCCGGCCGGCACACCGCCCTTGAGGGTGGGTCGTGAGAACAGGTGCACCCCCACCACAGAGGTATACGGAGTCCGTTTGGCCTACACGGCGAAGCG
>NZ_JBHXSG010000089.1:18312-29919 GCF_042714835.1 Streptomyces sp. NPDC058678
CTGTGGGGGGGGGGCTCCTAGAATAACCCAATTTCCCTTCTGTTTCGTAGTTGATTTTTTTCGGTTGTTTTTGCCTTGTTGGTGGGGGGTGTGCCGGCCGGCACACCGCCCTTCTGCGTCGGACGTCAGAACTGGTGCACGGCCACCACGTCGTACTCGGTCTGCGGTGTCGGCTCCACGTCGAAGCGCGCGTTCGGCAGGTACAGCCGCCTGCCCCACGCCGCCGCCGTCGTCGGGATGCGGAAGCGCGGGTCGGTGATCCGGGCGATCGCCGTGCCCCTGGTGCCGGTGTCGTTCAGCCGGAACACGTCGATCGCGTTCTGCTGCTGCTGGACGGCGTAGAGGATCCGGCCGAGCAGGAGCAGGCCGTCCCCGTTGGGCAGCTTCGCCGTGCCCAGGTCGACGGTGCGGGCGACCCCGGTGCGCGGGTCGACCCGCATGAGGCCGCCGCCGTTCGCAAAGGCGTTGACCACGAGCAGGGCGCTGCCGTCGGGTGTGCGTTCGATGCCGTTGGCGGTGAAGTCCGGGCCCTGCTCCCAGTCGCCGGTCAGGGGCAGGGTCTCCACCGCCTCGGGGGTGCGGTGCCCGCCCCGGGCCAGTCGGTAGAGCTGCGGCTTGAAGGAGTCCGTGAACCAGGCGGCGCCCGGGGTGAGGATCACGTCGTTCACGAAGGTACCGCCGGTGGCGTACACCTTCAGGATCTCGCCGGTGCTGGCGTCGACGGTGCGGATCTCACCGCTGCCGCCGCCGGCCAGGAAGAGCGTGCCGTGCCGGTCGGTCTTCAGGCCCACGGTGGCGTGTCCGGTGCCGAGGCCCTTGCTGATGACGGAGCCCCGGCCGGTGGCGAGACTCGCCCGGTAGATGTCGCCGTTGGCGAGCGAGCCGAAGTAGGCGAAGGGGTTCGCGCCGATCGTGATGCCCTCGGGCTGGAAGCCGTCGGGCAGGGGGAACTGTGCGGGCCACGGGTGCTGCCGGGTTTCGGCTGCGTGCGCGGTACCGCCGAGGAGGGCCGCGCCCGAGAACGCGGCGGCTGTGGTGAGCAGTCTTCGACGTGCGAAGGAACGGTCTGCGGGTGCCACTGTGCGTCCTTCCGCAGCAGGGCCGGGCGCTGCCGGCCGTACGGTCAAAAGTCGCTCTCACCCCACCACATGACCGTCGCTCCCGCAGCCCTTGGCGGGATGTGACGTGACATCAGTTCCATGTGGGAATGCCCACGTTGCCCAACGGGAGTGCCGGGTCGGGCTCGAAGCCGCGCCCGTTCCTCCGCATCGACGGAGAAGAGGCCGCCCCGGAAGAACGTGAGGGGCGCTTCCCCCGCGGGGAGGAAGCGCCCCTCTCTGCTGTCTTCGGCGCTACAACGCCACGCCCAGCAGTGCGTCCACCGCCCGCGACACCACACCGGGCGCGCCTTCGTCCGTACCGCCCCGCTCGTTCTGGAGAGCCGCCCACCGGTCTACGGCGGCCAGCGCGGCCGGCGCGTCCAGGTCGGCGGCGAGGGCCTCACGGATCTCCTCGACGAGTGCCTCGGCGGGCGGACCGTCGGGCCGGGAGACGGCGGCACGCCAGAGGCCGACCCGGTCGAGGGCGTCCTGCAGGACCTGGTCGGTCCACTCCCAGTCGGCCCGGTAGTGGTGGGCGAGGAGCGCGAGCCGGATGCCGGCGGGGTCGACGCCGTCGCGCCGGAGCTGCGAGACGAAGACCAGGTTCCCCTTGGACTTGGACATCTTCTCGCCGTGCAGGGCGACCATGCCGGCGTGGACGTACGCCTTGGCCATGGGGAACTCACCGGTCAGCACCTGGGCGTGCGAGGCACCCATCTCGTGGTGCGGGAAGGCGAGGTCGGAGCCGCCGCCCTGGACGTCGAAGCCCATGCCGAGGTGGTCGAGGGCGATGGCGACGCACTCGATGTGCCAGCCGGGCCGGCCACGTCCGAGCGAACCGCCGTCCCAGCTGGGCTCGCCCTCACGCGCGGCCATCCACAGCATCGGGTCGAGCGGGTTCTTCTTGCCCGGCCGGTCGGGGTCGCCCCCGCGCTCGGCGGAGAGCAGCCGCATCGCGGCGGCGTCCAGGCGGGAGACCTTGCCGAAGTTCGGGTCGGACTCGACGGAGAAGTAGACGTCCCCCTCGAGCTCGTACGCGGCGCCCGCGTCCCGCAGTCGTTCGACGAGCGGCACGATGCCGGGTATCGCCTCGACCGCGCCGATGTACTGCCGCGGGGGCAGCATCCGCAGGGCGGTCATGTCCTCGCGGAAGAGGGCCGTCTCCTTCTCGGCGAGGGCGGCCCAGTCGATGCCGTCGCGTTCGGCCCGTTCCAGCAGCGGATCGTCGACGTCGGTGACGTTCTGGACGTAGTGGACCTGCCGCTTGGTGTCGAGCCACACGCGCTGCACGAGGTCGAACGCGTTGTAGGTCGCCGCGTGACCCAGGTGGGTCGCGTCGTACGGCGTGATGCCGCAGACGTAGATACGGGCGACGGGACCGGGGTCGAGGGAGACCAAGCCGCCGGTCGCGGTGTCGTGGATCCTCAGGTCGCGGCCCTGACCAGGCAGGGCGGGGACCTCGGAAGCGGGCCAGGCATGCATGTCATGAGCCTAACCGGACGGATGTTCCGTATACGAACCGGACCGGGTCGGATGGCCGGTAAGGCATTCTTGCGCGATATCGCTCGGCGTGCCGGACGGCTAGACGGGCGGCCACGGAATGGCCGGCCAGTCCCCGTTCGGCTCCGGGTGCCTGCCGGTGGCCAGCAGCGCGTCGACACGCGCGCGCGTGGCGTCGAGTTCGGCGGCGGTGATCAGCGCGGCCAGCCGTGCGGCCAGCGCCCCCTGTGCGCCGAGCGCCGCCTTGAGACCGGTCAGTACGCCGACCGCCTCACCCGTCAGCGGCTCCCCGGCCCACCCCCACAGCAGCGTCCGCAGCTTGTTCTCGACGTTGAAGGTGACCCCGTGGTCGATGCCGTACAGCACACCCCCGGCGGCGGGCAGGAGGTGCCCGCCCTTGCGGTCCGCGTTGTTGATCACGGCGTCGAGCACGGCGAGCCGGCGCAGCCGCTCGTCGTCGGCGTGCACGAGCAGCGCGGTCCGCCCCTCCCCGACCTCGGCGAAGCCGATCGCCTTCCAGCCCGCCTCGGGCTCCTCGCCCTCCACCAGTGCGAGCAGTTCGGCCTCGGGCGTCACCTCGATCCACAGCTGGCACATGCCCTCGCCGTACGGCCCGTCCCGCAGCACGGTGGGCGGTACGAGGCCCCAGCCGGTCGCCTCGGAGACCTCGTAGGCCGCGACCTCACGCCGGGCGAGGTTTCCGTCGGGGAAGTCCCACAGGGGACGCTCCCCGGCCACCGGCTTGTAGATGCAGGCGGCTTCCCGGCCGTCGTGGGAGACCGTGCAGTACAGCGCCGCGTTGGACGCCTCCCGGATGCGGCCGCGCACGGTGAGCTCGCCCTCGGCGAGCAGTTCGGCCGACATCCCTGTCGTCGTCACGCCCCGCGGCGGTATCCGTTCTGGCGCGGACATACGTGTCCTTCCGGATCGAGCGGGAGGCTGCACAGCGGACACGGCGGCCGCCCCGCGTTGACGACGTCAAGGGCGCGCTTGGCGAAGGCCCTGGCCTGCGCGCCGGTGAGCCGGACCCGCAGCATCGGGGGACCGTTCTCCTCGTCCTGAAGCAGCCGCTCCTCGGCCTCGGCGAGGTCCTCGTCGGAGTCCGCGTCGAGCTCGACGAGGGCCTGCGCCTCGACGATCATGCGCTGCTCGTCGCCGTCCCAGGCGAGAGCCATGGTGCCGACCCGGAACTCCTCCTCGACGGGGGCGTCCAGGGGGCGGGTGTCGGCGACTTCGGTGGGCGCCACCGCCGGGACGGCGGCACTTCCGCCGCTACGGCGTACGACCTCGTCCAGCAGCTCGTCCATGCGCTCGGCGAGCGCGGCGACCTGGGTCTTCTCCAGGGCCACGCTGGTCACCCGGGGGCCGGCCGTGGCCTGGAGGAAGAACGTACGGCGTCCGGGCAGTCCGACCGTACCGGCCACGAAGCGGTCCGGGGGGTCGTAGAGGAACACCTGACGGGACACGTCCTGTCTCCATTGAAATCGTGGGTGCGAACCGCTTCACCCTACTGCGCCCGGCGATCACGGTGCGCCCGCACCACCCCCGACCGTCGCGTCGTCGGCCGGAGGCTCCTCGCGCGGCGCCAGGGACGCGAAATCGCCGGTGTCGCCGAGGCGGACGACAAACGGCCTCAGACGGGTGTAACGGATCGCGGTGATGGAACACGGTTCAACGGCAATCCGCTGGAAGAGGTCGAGATGAAGTCCGAGTGCGTCCGCCACCAGAGACTTGATGATGTCGCCGTGGGAGCACATGAGATAGACGGCGTCGGCGCCGTGGTCGCGCTCCACGCGCGCGTTCCACTCGCGCACCGCCTCGGCGGCGCGGGTCTGCATCGCCCGCATCGACTCGCCGCCGGGGAACGAGGCAGCCGAGGGGTGCGCCTGCACGACCTCCATCAGCGGCTCGTCCGTGAGCTCGGCGAGCTTGCGGCCCGACCAGTCGCCGTAGTGGCACTCCCCGATCCGTTCGTCGGAGTGCGCGGCGAGGCCGGGCCGGGCGTCGAGGAGTGGCCGGATCGTCTCCTGGCAGCGCTGCAGCGGGCTGCTGACGACCTCGGCGAGCGGCAGCTCGGCGAGTCGTCCGGGCAGCGCGGCGGCCTGCGCGGCGCCGCGCTCGTCGAGGGCGACGCCGGGCGTCCAGCCGGCGAGCAGTCCCTCGGTGTTGGCGGTGGAACGTCCGTGCCGGACGAGGATCAACGTGGGCATGCGGCCCAGCGTAAGCGCAGGCCCGAACGGGGCGGCCCACGGATGACAGGGGAACACACTCAGTGATCGTCGACTGTGCCATCTACCGCGACGGACATCGGACGGAGGGCCCCGAGGATCTCTCCGACGCGCTCGCCGAGGCCAGGGCGGCCCACGGGTTCGTCTGGATCGGGCTGCACGAGCCGTCCGAGAAGGAGTTCGACCACGTCACCCGGGAGTTCGGACTGCACCCACTGGCGGTCGAGGACGCCCTCAAGGCCCACCAGCGGCCCAAGCTGGAGGTCTACGACGACTCGCTGTTCGCGGTCCTCAAGCCGGTCGTGTACGAGCCGCAGAGCGACGCCGTGTCCACCGGCGAGGTCATGCTCTTCCTCGGCGACTCGTTCGTGGTGACCGTCCGCCACGGCGAGGGCTCCCCGCTGGGCGCCGTACGGCACCGGATGGAGCAGGAGCCCGAGTTGCTCGGCAAAGGCCCCACCGCGGTGCTGTACGCGGTCGCCGACGCGGTCGTCGACCACTACCTGGACGTGGCGACCGAGTTGCAGACCGACCTGGAGGAACTGGAGGCGGAGGTGTTCTCGCCGGACGGCGGCGGCTCGCGCCACACAGCGTCGCGGATCTACACCTTCAAACGGCAGATCCTGGAGTTCCGCCGGGCGACCGGCCCGCTCGCGCTGCCGCTGACCCGCCTCGCGGGCGTGGAGCAGTTCGGCGGGGCGGTGCCCTTCGTGAACGACAGTGCGCGGCCCTTCTTCCGGGACGTCAACGACCACCTCACGCGCGTGAACGAGTCGGTGGAGGGCCTGGACCGGCTGGTCTCGGACGTCCTCTCCGCACATCTGGCGCAGATGAGCGTCCGGCAGAACGACGACATGCGGAAGATCTCCGCGTGGGCGGCCATGGCCGCGATCCCCACGATGATCGCGGGGATCTACGGCATGAACTTCGAGCACATGCCTGAGCTGCACTGGGTGTGGGCGTATCCGGCGGTGATCGTGCTGATGGTCGCCCTGGAGGTGTTGCTGTACCGGCTGTTCAAGAGCCGGGGGTGGATGTAGCCGGGGCGGGTGCAGCCGGTCGCCGCCGTGGCGGGTGTTCTACGCCGCCGCCGGGATGCCGTCGCGGGTGGACGCCGGGGACGTCCCGTGGGTCAGGCGAACTCGGGGGCCGAGGGCGCCGGGCCGCCGAGGGCGTCCCGGCGTTCCGGCATCGTCAGGGACACCATGCGGCGCCAGCCTGCCAGGCGTTCGTACGCGTACATCGCGTGGATGCCGGCCGCGAGCACCGCCGACTTCGCCTTCGGCCAGCCCAGGATGCGGCCCATGTGGGCCATGACGGCCAGGCTGACGTCCCGGTAGATGGCGATCTCGGCGATCGCGCACTCGCGCAGCGTGCGCTGGATGAGCCGTCCGTGCCCGGCGGCCGCGAACCGCAGCAGTTCCTCGTGGGTGTAGGCGAGGTGGCCGTCCTCGTCGTCGGAGATCATCCGGACGGCCTTGCCGATCAGGGGGTCGTCCGCGAAGTGCTTGCGCAGCATCACCATCTGGTCGGCGGCGCGCTGCTCGGTGACCCGGCTGTGCGCCAGGTAGACGACGATGTCCTTCACCGTGAGCGGCCGGTCGCCCTTGAGCTTCTCGTGGGCGAGTCCGATGCCGTGCTTCTCCAGGAGCATCGTGTAGTCGGTCTCGGGCGGGACGGGGGCGGGCTCCAGAGCGCGCTTCCTCATGAGGGCGTTGAAGATCCGCCCGTGCTTGTCCTCGTCCGCTCCGTGCCGGGTGATCTTGGGGGCCATGTCCCGCTCGCTCGCGGGGACGAGCGCGGCGATGCGGGCGTTCTCCCAGCCGCCCTGCGACTCCCCGCTGGCCGCGATGGAGCAGAACAGGCGGAAGGACTCGTCGTTGTCGAGGATCTCCTGGAACAGACTCTTGGCCGAAAGCATCGTCAGCACCTCTCTGCAGGACTCTCCGCAGGGTCCGCAAAGAACGAGTCAAATGCGGTGAGAGGGGTGCTGCAACAGCTGTGTCGGACAACTCCGCCAAAAGGATGACCCTCGGGGTCGCTCCAGGGCGTAACCGCGCGGGCCCGCGCGCGTTGTGCTGCGTGACGGCCGTGGCGGGGAAGACCCCCGAGCCCCCACCACGGCCGCTGTAAACCTCCGGTGGTCGAACCCGGTGTCACGCGAGCCCCGCACGCTCCATGGCCTCCGCACCGGCACGGAGCGAGGCGAGGCGCTCGTCGAGCGTGAAGCCCGCGGGAGCGAGGCTCAGGGTGGTGACTCCGACCGCCGCGTACGCCTTCATCCGGTCCGCGATCCGGTCGACCGAACCCAGCAGGGTCGTCTTGTCGATCAGCTCGTGCGGTACGGCGGCGGCCGCGCCCTGCTTGTCGCCGGACAGGTACTTGTCCTGGATCTCGGCGGCTTCCTTCTCGTAGCCCATGCGGCGGGCCAGCTGGTTGTAGAAGTTCTGCTTGCTGCTGCCCATGCCGCCGACGTACAGCGCGGTGTACGGGCGGAAGGTGTCGGCGAGCGCGGCCACGTCCTTGTCGTCGCCGACCGCGAGGGGCAGGGTCGGGCACACGTCGAAGCCGTCGAGGGTCTTGCCCGCCTTCTCGCGTCCCGCGCGCAGGTACGTGATCGCGGTGTCCTCGAGGTGGTCGGCCGACGGGAAGATCAGCAGCGCGCCGTCCGCGATCTCACCGGTCTGTTCGAGGTTCTTCGGGCCGATGGCGGCGATGTACAGCGGGATGTGCTCGCGCTCGGGGTGCACGGTGAGCTTGATGGGCTTGCCGGGGCCGCCGGGCAGGGGCAGCGTCCAGTGCTCGCCCTCGAACGACAGCCGCTCGCGGGTCATCGCCTTCCGCACGATCTCGACGTACTCGCGGGTGCGGGACAGCGGCTTGTCGAACTTGACGCCGTACCAGCCCTCGGAGACCTGCGGGCCCGAGACGCCGAGGCCGAGGCGGAAGCGGCCCCCGGAGAGCGAGTCGAGGGTGGCGGCGGTCATCGCGGTCATCGCCGGCTGCCGGGCCGGGATCTGGAAGATGGCCGAGCCGACGTCGATGCGCTCGGTCTGGGCGGCGACCCAGGTGAGCACGGTGGCCGCGTCGGAGCCGTAGGCCTCGGCGGCCCAGCACACCGCGTATCCCAGCCGGTCGGCCTCCTGGGCGACGGCCAGATTGTCCGCGTCCATGCCGGCACCCCAGTAGCCGAGGTTGATCCCGAGCTGCATGCCGAATCCCCTTACCGATCAGTAACGTCCCTTGTCCGCAGACCTTAGCGCGGGGGTGGGGGTTCGTGTACGGCGAGCACCCGGCCGCCGCTCCGGCCGTCCGGTCGGATGCCCGCCACCAACCCCGGCCGCCTCGGCGGAAACTGGTTATCCACAGGCACCCACGTGACAGGTTCTGGCCAGTAATCTCGGCGTTCATGGAGCAGAGGCATCTCGGCCGCACCGGCCTGCGTGTGTCCCGCATCGGGCTCGGCACCCTCACCTGGGGGCGGGACACCGACGAGCACGACGCCGCGGACCTCTTGAAGACGTTCTGGGAAGCGGGCGGGAGCCTCGTCGACACGGCGGACGTGTACGGCGACGGGGAGGCCGAGTACCTGCTCGGACGTCTCATCGAGGGCCTCGTACCGCGCCGGGACCTGGTCATCTCGACGAAGGCCGGCAGCGTGCCGGATCCAGACCGCCGGTTCGACGGCTCGCGCGGCCATCTGCTCTCCGCGCTGGACGCCTCGCTGGCCCGGCTCGGCACGGACTACGTCGACGTGTGGCACATCCACGCCTTCGACCCCGACACCCCGCTGGAGGAGACCCTGCAGGCACTGGACCTCGCGGTCAGCAGCGGACGAGCCCGCTATGCCGGGGTCTCCAACTTCTGCGGGTGGCAGCTCGCCAAGGCCGCGACCTGGCAGATGGCCGCACCGGGCACGCGGACCCGGCTGGCGAGCACGCAGCTGGAGTACTCGCTGCTCCAGCGCGGCGTCGAGCGCGAGGTGATGCCGGCCGCCCTGGATCTGGGCATCGGCATGCTTCCCTCGTCCCCGCTCGGCCGTGGTGTGCTCACCGGCAAGTACCGGCACTCGACACCGGCCGACTCGCGGGGCGCCTCGGAGCATCTGGGGCCGTTCGTCGCGCCGTATCTCGACGACACGGCGACGCGCATCGTGGACGCCGTGACGACGGCGGCGGACGGGCTCGCGGTGACCCCGATACAGGTGGCCCTCGCGTGGGTGCGAGACCGGCCCGGCGTGGCCGCGCCGATCATCGGCGCGCGCAACGCACAGCAGCTCACGGCCGCGTTGTCAGTGGAGGCCCTTAGTCTTCCTGACGAGATCTGCCGGGCGCTCGACGACGTGTCGGCGCCCGTGCACCGCTATCCCGATCACGACTGGAGCACGCTGTGAGCACGGAGCCGGAGCCCGCTGAGCACGCCGAGGACGCCGAGCCGGGGACGCCGGGCACCGCGGCGGAGGGCGCCGCCCCCGAGGCAGACGCCGCGGAGGCCGGTGACGCGTCCAAGGGTGAGACCGCGGAGGCCGGTGACGCCCCCGAGGCAGACGCCGCGCAAACCGGTGACGCCTCCGAGGGTGAGACCGCGGAGGCCGGTGACGCCCCCGAGGGCACCACCGCCGGCGACGCCGAAGAAGCGAAGAAGCTGTCCGAGGCCGAGGCCGAGCTCGCCGCCCAGCGGCTGGAGCGGGAGCGGATCGAGCAGCGGAAGGCCGAGAAGAAGGCGCCCATCGCCGCCGGGATCAAGCTCAGCGGGAAGGCCGCCGACCTCCTCGCTGCCGTACGGGCGGTGGAGAGCGGCGAGAAGCCCGCGGCCGCCGTCTTCGGCGAGCCCGCACCCGCGCCGCGCCGCACCGCACCGGAGTCGAGGCCGCAGCCTGTGTCGACGCCCCCGGTGAGCGCGACTGCCGCCCCCGCGCCGGAGACCGTCGAGTCCGTGCGCCGCGTGCTGACCGAGGGCGGGGCGCCGGACACGCTTGCACCGCAGGCCGCCGCGGCCCTCGGCGAGGGGGCCGACGAGCAACTGCGCGCGGACCCCTGGCAGTTGTTGCGGATCGCGAGCGTGCGGCCCGAGCAGGCCGACCAGTTCGCGCGGGCCCTGCTCGGCGCGGAGTGCGCTCCGGACGACGAGCGGCGCGGCCGCGCGGTCACCGTCTGGCTGCTGGAGCAGGCCGCCCTCGCCGGGCACACCGCCCTGGAGATGCCGGCGCTCACCGCCGCGCTGGCCCAGCGGGGCGTGCCGGATGCCGACGCGGCCGTCCAGAGCACCCTTGCCGAGGGCGAGGCCCTGGTCTTCCAGGACGCCCTGGACGAACCCGGAGCACCGCCCCGGCGCGAGCAGGACGACGATGCCGAGGGCGGCGAGGAGGGCGAAGAGCGCCCGGTGCGTGTCCTCGTCGGTCTGGAGCGGTACGCCCTCGCGGAGGAGAGCCTCGCCGACGGCCTGGCCCGGCTGATCAACTCGGTGCCGAAGGAGGACGGTTCGGCCGCGGACTGGGAGCAGGCCGCCGCCTCGGCAGGGGGTTCCGCCGCCGAGCTGATCCGGGCGGTCGCGGGCCACGGTCTGGTGCTCCACACGGGCGGCGAAGCCTCCCTGGCCGAACCGGCTGCACTGCTGAGCGCGGCCCGCGGGCTGGGGCTGCGCGCCTGGGCCGCCACGCACGGCCCGATCGGCCGTGACCGTTTCGCGGCGCGGGCCGCCCGTGCCGGCGCGCCGCAGAGCGCCGAGGCCACCGACGCGCCGCAGCTGACCGTCGCCACCGTCGCCGGGCTGCTGTCCGGTGCCGAAGGGCCGGGCCGGGACGCCGAGGGTGCCCTGGACCTCGACCTGCTCGTGGTGCTCGACGCCCCGCAGCTGGACGTCGAGACGGCGGCGCTGCTCACCGAGTCGCTGCCGGACGGCGCCCGGCTGGTGCTGGCGGGGGACCCCACGATGCTGTGGTCCGTGGGTCCTGGGCGGGTGTTCGCGGATCTGCTGACGGCGCGGATCTGCCCGCAGGTCGCCTCCCGTCGCCCGGACCCGGGCCCACTGGGCGAGCTGGTCTCCGGCGTCGGCATCGGCGAGCTCAACCAGGTCGAGGCCCCCGGCAAGGAGGTCGTGATCGTGCCGGTGCGGGACGCGGGCGAGGCCGTGCACCGGACCGTGCAGCTCGTCGCGGACTCCGTGCCCCGGGCGATCGGGGTGCCCACCGAGGAGACGCAGGTGATCACGCCGGGCCACGGCGGCGCGGCCGGCACCCGCGCGCTGAACGCGGCACTCAAGGAGCGGCTCAACCCCGGCCCCGGCCGTTTCGGCGGCTTCGACCCGGGCGACCGGATCGCCTACTCCCCCGCGCCGGGCCGTACGCTGCCCGGCCGGGTGGTCAAGGCCGACGCCGACGGGCTGCACCTGTCGTGCGCCGGCGAGGCCGTCGTCGTACCGAAGGAGCGCGTGGAGCAGTCCGTACGGCACGGGTGGGCGCTGACCGCGCACCAGGCGGTGGGCGCCCGGTGGCCCGCGGTGGTCGTGGTGCTGCCCGGCGACGCCGTGCAGGCCCTCAGCAGGCCCTGGGTCTACACGGCGTTCGGCCGGGCGGACCGCCATCTGTCCGTGGTCCACGGGGCGGACCAGGCGCTCGCCCGTGCGGTGGCGGAGATCCCGGCGAAGCCGCGCACGACCCGCCTGCCCGCGCTGCTCGCTCCGCAGATCCCGACGGCCGGCTGACCACACACTCGCGGGTTCGTCTCCAGGCAGGTAGGTCACAACGAGAACGGCGGCGGCCGCGGAGGTCCAGCAGGGCC
>NZ_JBHXSG010000090.1:0-29796 GCF_042714835.1 Streptomyces sp. NPDC058678
CGCGGCACAGGCGCCCGAGCGGATCCGGCGGTCGTGAATCCACGACCGCGCGCCGTGGAACGACACTGACGCGCCGGGTGTGTCCACCCGCGACCAGGGCATGCGGATTTCAGGAGGACTGACATGAGCACGGGTGCCACAGCGCGAACCGCCCGGACCGACGCCCGCCGGGTCGCGAACGGCTCGGCGCGCGAAGGGGCCGCGCGCGCGGGACTGACCGCACGGGGGGTGATCTACCTGCTGGTCGGCCTCCTGGCACTGCAGATCGCCTTCGGCGAGGGCGAGCAGCAGGCCGACCGCGGCGGTGCGCTGGCGGAGCTCGCCGACAAGCCGTTCGGCGCGGTGCTGTTGTGGGCGCTGGGTATCGGCCTGGTCGGCATGGCGCTGTGGCGCCTGTCCGAGGCCCTGTTCGGTTCGGTAGGGCCGGACGGCCATAAGGCGAGGAAGCGACTGCTGTCGGCTGTGCGGTGCGTCTTCTACACGTTCGTCGCCTACTCCGTGCTGTCCTTCGCCGCCGGATCGGGCGGCGGCGGATCAAGCGACAAGCAGTCCAAGGACGTCACCGCCCGGCTGCTGGAGGTCCCCGCCGGGCAGTGGCTGGTGGGCGCGGCCGGCGCCGGGATCGCCGTCGCCGGCGTGTGGATCGCCGCGCGGGCGTTGCTGCGCAAGTACCACGACAAGCTCAAGCTCGGCGCCATGAACCGACGGACCCGACAACTGGTCGACATCACGGGCATGGGCGGCGGCGCGGCGCGCGGAGCGGTGTTCGCCGCGGCGGGAGCCTTCGCCGTGCGCGCCGCGGTCGACTACGAGCCCGACAAGGCGAAGGGCCTCGACGACACCCTCCGCTCGTTCGCCGACACCCCGCTCGGGCCGTGGCTGCTGGTCTGCGTGGCGGCCGGCCTCGTACTTTTCGGACTGTTCTCGTTCGCGATGGCCCGCTGGCGCCGGGTCTGATAAGCGGCACCGCGTTCTGGGACACGCCACAGGGTTCTGGGACACGCCATTGGGTCTGAGATCCGGCACAGGGGGAACACGGACCGGATGAACGAACCCGAGCTTCCGCCCGACGGCCGGCCCGTGGACGTCTACCTCGACCTGCTGCGTGTCCGCATGGACACGGAGGACTACCGCCTCCTGCTCAGCGTGGTCGAACCAGTTCTGCGGGCGATAGAGGAACAACGCCTGCCCGCGATCGACTTCGCCCTCGACGAGGCGCACGCGGAAGGGCTCCCCCAGGAGGTCCGTGACGAGGCCGCGCTGGTCATCGCCACCGCGGTCACGGGCCGACTGGACAACGAGGTGATCGAGCTGAACATCGAGGACACCGGCCCGGTCCGCGTGGTCACCGACGCGGTCACCGCGTCCGACCCGGTGCGTCTCGGCGAGATCGCCGACTACATCCGCGAACGACAGCAGATGAACGACGAACTGCGGGGCATCGCAGAGGTGAGCGACCTGCCGACGGACATCTGACGCGACGCTTCCACCGTCACCGCCGGGGCGCCGCGACAGGCGTCTTCAGCGGTCGGGCCAGGCCCGTCACCGACTCGTCCAGGCGTTGCAGATGCCGCAGCACGCGATCGGTGACCCTGCCGTACCGGGACGTGCCCGGCACGTCCGGTTCCAGGAGCGAGGCGATGCTGGAACCGGTGATCTCGATCTCGACGGCGGCCTGCGGGTCGGCGACGTGCGCGGCGATCGCCCCGATGTTGTGCGCGATGCGCTGCCCGGCCCTGCGTAGCCTCGGGTCCGCCGCTATCGAGGGATGGGTCGGCAGGAGCTCGGCCGTCGCGGCCAGTGACCGCGCGTGGTACGCGCAGGTCTCGAGGAGCGCGACGACATAACGAGCAGTGTCCCGGCGGGCCCGCAGCGGCGTGACCGGGTGAATGAGCGGCTGGGTGGCGGCACGCAGGTCGGCCAGCGCCTGGTCCAGGTCGCGTGCCTTGTCCAGCAGGTCGGCCGCCGGGCCGCCACTGAGCTGGTCCACGGCCGCCTCGGTGACGTCGGCCAGCCGGTCCAGGACGGTCACCAGCAGATCGTTGGTACGGCGGTCCGTGCGCACCGGCAGCACGAACGCCGCCGCGACGATTCCGCAGGCCGCGCCGAGCGCCGTCTCCGCGACGCGCAGCAACAGCACCGAGGGGCTGTAGGTGTGCAGAAGGGTGTAGAGCACGCCCAGTGCCGCGGTGACGAAGAAGGACATCAGCGTGTACGAGAAGGGCGCGGTGTAGAACATCGCGAACACGCACAGCAGCACCAGCGCGAACGCCGTCCACGTGTGCTGCCCGACCAGGCCCGCCAGGACGATGCCGGCCACGACGCCGAAGACGGTGCCCAGCAGCCGCCGGTAGCCCTTGACCATGATCTCGCCCGTGGACGCGGTGTTGATGAACACGATCCAGCAGGCCAGCACCGCCCAGTACCAGCGCTGGCTGGAGAGGAACTCACCGCCGACGATGGCCAGCGATGACCCCACGGCGACCTGCACCGCGGCCCGCGTGGTCGGCCGCCGCAGCCCGGTGGGCTCCTCCTCGTCGCTGTCGTCCCCGCCCGCGTCGATGGCGGCGTCCTCGGCGTCCAGTTCCTCGCGGGAGCGGGCCGTGGACGGAGTGTCGTCCGAGTCGTCCTGGGGGCCCTCCAGGGCGATCCGCAGGCCGAGCACCGCCCGGGCGGCCTCGCCGATGCCCCGGAAGACGTCCTGGACGGCGGCTGGGGCGGACGGCAGGTTCTCCTCGTCGCGGTAACCGAGGAGCCGGTTGCGCACATGGGACAGCCCCGTGCCGGACCCGTCGGCGACGGGCCGCAGCACGAGCATCCGCAGCGCCTGGAGATCGCGGCGCAGGATGGCGGTCGACTCGTCGCGTACCGGCAGATGACCTCCCGCCGGGACGGGAGCGCCCGGCAGATGCAGGGTCAGGGTGGTCGCCCGCTCCGCGCTGCGCGCGGTCAGCAGCAGCAGGCCCAGCCGCTCGGCGGCGATCTCGGCGTCCGCGATACGGCGCTGCACGAGCCGGGCCGCGGCCTCGTCGGAGGTGCCCTCCTCCAGCCGGCCCTGGATCATCATCGCCGTCTCGTGCAGGCGGGCGGTGCCGCTGCGCACGTCCTCCAGCGCCTTCTCCACCTCGTCCGGCCCGGCGTCGAGGAGCTCGAGCTGCGCGGACACCAGTTGGGCCAGCCGGGCGCGGAAGGCCTCGCGCAGCCGCCCCAGGAGGTGCGCCGGCGTCTCGGGCACGAGCACGAAGCGCACCAGCCCGCTGCTGAGGAAGGCGACGACGATGGCGCCGTACAACGCGGGCAGCCCGGAGACGGTGGCGCCGACGAACAGGGACAGGAAGTAGACCTGGAACCCGATCAGTCCGAGCGCGGTGCCGCGGTCGCCGAACCGGCGGCCGTAGACGGCGCTGAAGATGAGGGCGACGAAGAAGAGGTCGCCCGCCACCACACGGGAGCTGAGGAGCGCGCCCAGTGTCACCGACGCCAGTGCCACCGGCAGCCCCAGCGCGAGCGTCACGGCCTGCGGCCCGCGCTGCTTCTCGCGGATGGCGAAGGTCGCGACCATCGCCGCCATGGCCCCCGCCACCAGATGCGTGACGTCGACATCCAGGAAGCTGAGTACGGCCAGGGTGAGGGCGATCGCGCCCACGGTCCGCAGGCCGGCGGTCAGTCGCAGCAGGCCGGGATCGGACGCGGCGACACCGTCCCGCAGTCGTGCCCGCACCGAACGTCCCGCTGCCTTCACGCTGCCGTACTCACTCCCGTGTCACGTCATGATCTCCGCCATCAGCATGACACGGCGGGGCGGGGCTCACCGGTCCCGGGTCTCGGCAAGGGTGTGCGCCACCAGCGCGTTGGCATGGCCGTGCCCCAGGCCGTGCTCCGTCTTCAGCCAGGTGACCAGCTCCATGTGCCGGGTCAGCGGCGAGGAGCGGATGAGCTCCAGCCACTCGGCGACCGGCCGGCCGTACTTCTTCTCGATCGAGGGGAAGTAGCTCGCGGGGCCCTTCACGGTCTCGGCCATGGCGGTGTCCTTTCGATGCGACGTCATGCGGTCCCTCCTATGACCGCCGACCGGGCAAGAACTGATCGGCGGTCAGGAGTGAATGACGTCACACCTGTGGCTGTGTCACTGATCCTGCCGCTCGGTCCCCTCCACGTGGGCCCGCACCTGTTCCGGCGTCAGATACGCGTTCGTGTACTCGAAGTCCTTCAGCTTGGCGGCCTTGCGGGCCTGGAAGCCGGTGCGGACGAAGTCGTCACCGGCGACCGCGTTCAGCACCCAGTTCGTCATCACGCGCGTCTTGGCGACGTTGGTGCGCAGCGCCGACCAGTGGTAGCCGCGGGCCACGGCCTGGGCGGGCAGACCGCGCAGTTCGATGCCGAGCGGCTTGGACACGGCGTCCTTGCCGCCGAGGTCGACGACCAGGCCGAGGTCCTTGTGGACGTACGGCTTCGTCGCCTGGCCGCGCAGCGTGGCGATGACGTTGTCGGCGACGTGCTTGCCCTGCCGCAGGGCGTGCTGGGCCGTGGGCGGGCAGACGGCGCCGTCCTCGCCCTTGGCCTCGTCGGGCACCGCGGCGGCGTCGCCGAGCGCGAAGACACCGTCCTGGCCCGGCAGGTTCATGTCGGCGGTGACCGCGAGCCGACCCCGGACCGTCTCCGCGCCGAGCGTGGCGATGAGCGGGCTGGCGACCACGCCGGCGGTCCAGATCAGCGTGCGGGTGGGGACCACCCGCCCGTCGGTGAACGTGACCTCCTCGGGGCCCGCCTTGGCGATGGAGACGCCGAGCGAGATCTCGATGCCCCGCCTGCGCAGGATCTCCTGGGCGCTGCGGCCCAGTTTGTCGCCCAGCTCCGGCATCAGCTTCGGCGCGATGTCGATCAGGTGCCACTTGATGAGCCCTGGATCCAGCCGCGGGTAGCGCTTGACGGCGGCGTGCGTGAGGCGCTGCAGACAGGCCGCGGTCTCGGTGCCCGCGTATCCGCCGCCGACCACCACGAACTGCAGCCGGGAGGCGCGCTCCGCCGGGTCCTCACTGGCGTCGGCGAGGTCCAGCTGGGAGATCACGTGGTCACGGACGTAGGCGGCCTCGGCCAGCGTCTTCATGCCGAAGGCGTGGTCGGTGAGGCCGGGGATGTCGAAGGTGCGGGTGATGCTGCCGGGAGCCAGCACGATGTAGTCGTACGGCTCGTCGACGATCTCGTCGGTGATGGTGCGGATGACGCACACCTTGGACTTCAGGTCCACGCCGATCGCGCCGCCCGGAATGATCCGGGTGCGGTACTTCTTGCTGCGTCGCAGGGAGACGGCGATCGACTGCGGCGTCAGCACGCCGGAGGCGACCTGGGGGAGCAGCGGCAGGTAGAGCTGGTAGGCGAACGGCGTCACCAGCGTGACGTCGGCTTCGTCCGGGGAGAGCTTCCGTTCCAGGCGGCGGACGCACTCCACTCCGGCAAAGCCTGCCCCAACCACCAGGATCCTGGGTCGTGTCACGGTGTTCATCCCTTTCTGCGGCTCCAGGCGGTCTGCCTCGAACGCCATTCGCCTGCCCGTGGATCGCTGCTTCGCACCTCATCGATCCCATCGCGGTGCCGGCCGTGTCGCCCACCGGGCACCACGGACGGACGAACGCGTCGAGGACCACCATGCCCGCCCGGCCGCCGAAGCGCACCGGGGCGATCGTGAAGATCGTGGGACGGAAGCCTCGGACCAGGCCTCAGGCGGCCAGATGACACAGCAGGAGGCACACGTCGTCGTCCCGCTCGGAGTCGCTCAGCAGCGGGGTGAGGATCCGGTCCGCCGAACCGTCCAGGTCGGCCTCCAGCTCCGCGGAGCGGAACGAGCCGAGCGCCTCCGCCAGACGCTCGATGCCCGGGTCTATGCCCAGGGCGCGCCGCTCCACCAGACCGTCCGTGTACAGCGCCAGCGTGGAACCGGGCTCGAGCGGCGCGGTGTGGTCGTGGATCACCTGCCGCAGCGGGATGCCCAGCATGGCCCCCGGTTTGGCGTCCAGTGTCCGCACCTGCCCGTCGGGACTGCGCAGCACCGGCGGCGGATGGCCCGCGGCCGCCCAGGTGAGCGTCGGATCCCCGGGGCGGAAACGCGCGATGACCGCGGTGGCGTACAGATCGGGCTGGAGATGGTGCAGGAACATGTGCAGCCGCGTCAGCAACTGGCCAGGGCTGCCGCCGTCGACGGCGTACGCCCGCAGCGCGGTCCGCAGCTGGCTCATCATCACCGCCGCGTGCAGACCGTGTCCCGTGACGTCACCGATGACGGTGATCAGGCTGCCGTCGGGCTGCCGGAAGGCGTCGTACCAGTCACCGCCGATGTTCAGCCCGTACGTGGCCGGCAGATAGCGGGCGGCCAGGCTCAGGCCCGGTGTGGTGGGCAGGTCCGTGAGCAGGGCACGCTGGAGCGTCTCGGCGATGTCCCGGTTGTGCTCGAAGCGCCGGGCGTTGTCGATGGCGATGCTGGCCCGCCGGGTGAGCTCGATCAGCATCACCGCGTCGTCCGGGTCCCAGCGCTTGCCGGGCGGCGACAGCGTCAGCACACCCAGCGGCGCGCGCCGCGTCGGCAGCGGGATGCACAGCAGCGGCCGGGCCGGATCCAGCGCCGAGGGCGGCTGGTCGGAGACACCGGGCAGGCCCCCCGGATGGTCGGCGGCGTACTGCGGGCGCCCGGTGCGGGCGGCGAGCACGGCGGCGGCCGGGTGCGGGGCGGGCGGGTGCCGATCGTCGTCGCCGTCACCGTCGAAGAGCCAGACGTCGACGCTGCGGGCGTACTCGGGCACCAGCAGATCCGGCAGCCGGCGCACGATCTCGTGGTGGTTCAGCGACGCCGTCAGTACGGCACTGGCGTCCGCCAGGAACGTCAGTCTGCGGCGGGCGCTCTCGGCCTGGGTGCGCGCCTTGCGCTCGGCGGCGAACGCGTCGCGCTGGGCCCGCCCGGCGGCGTCCAGCTCGGCATGCAGGGCCAGCACGCCCTGGTTGGTCTGGTGCAGTTCCTCCCGGTGGAAGGCGACCAGTTCCTCCTGCTCGCTGAGCCTCTCCAGCACCAGCCCGGTGTCCTCGTCGGCGCCCAGCAGGGCCTCCGCCAGCACCGCCGGGTCGTCCGCCACCGCGGCGGCACCGGCCGCGTCCGCCGTCTCGGGGCAGCGGACCGTCATACGCCACGGGGACTGCACGGCGGCGGCACCCGTGTCCTGCGAGGGGGTCACCACCACGTGCAGCAGCCCGTCCTCGGCGGGCGCCGCGGTGGCTTCCAGGCTGAGCCGCCACGTGCCGCCCTTGGTGAGGCACTGCCGCAGATGGGCGCTGAGCGCGGTGGTCAGGCGAGTGCGGTCGAGTGCGGGCACACCGTACGCGGCGGCCAGCCGGGCGGTCGCGATCCGGGCCCGGGCCGCGTCGACGACGTCGGTGATCTGCCAACTGCGCGTCATGGACCCTCCGGCGGAGTCGGAGACAGCACCACCACGGCCGTGTCGTCCCGCACCGGCCGCGCGGAACTGCTCGCGTCACGCACGGTCAGGGCGGCCACGACGGCCGGGTCGGCGGACAGCAGGTCCGCGTCGGACGGTGCCGTCCAGCGGCTGGGCAGGCCGTCGCTGTGCAGGATCAGCAACTGGTCCGCCGCCCAGGGCATACGGTCCTCACGCAGCGTCGCGTGCCGGTGGACGCCCACGATCCCGGGCCGGGACAGGAGGGGACGCCAGCCGTCGCCCTGTCGCAGCCGGGCCCCTATGTTGCCGACGCCGGCGAACCGCAGCAGGCCGGCCCGGGGCTCCACCTGGGCGACGGCGACGGCCGCGCCCCGGGTGCCGCGCAGCGCCGTGTCGAGGTGCACCAGCGCCTCGGCGGGCGGCAGGTGGGCGGCGCGGTTCAGGGCCTCCACCGCCGCCGTCGAGGCGCGGGCCGCCTCCGGACCGTGCCCCAGCCCGTCGGCCAGCATCAGGGTCAGCCGGTCGTCGGACCGGGCCCACGCCCAGGCGTCGCCCGAGTACTCCGCACCGGCGAGCGGGATGTTCACCCCACCGGCCCGCACCGGGGCGACCGGCGCCGAGGCCTTGGGGCGGGCACCGACCCTGGCCAGTGCCACCGTGCCCCGCCCCGGCGCGCTGTGCAGGCCGAAGTCGTCGGCTATACGGCGACACGTGCCGAGGCCGGCTCCGAGGGAACGGGTGGTGGTGAAACCGTCGCGCAGGGCGGCATCCACGTCGGTCATGCCCGGCCCGTGGTCGATCGCGGCGATCTGCACCAGGCAGGCGCCGCCGCCCGTGGGCGTGGGCGGCGCGACGACCTCGATGAGGATCAGACCGCCCCCGGCGTGCTTGAGCAGGTTGGTGGCCAGCTCGGTAGCCACCAGCGCGGCGGCCGCCGTACGCGGCTCGTCGAGCCCCGCCAGGGTCGCCGCCCTCTCCGCGGCCACCCTGGCGTCCCGCACCCGGGTCGAGTCGTGGACCGGAACCTCCCACACGCGCGGCATCAGGACTCCCCGCGCGGGTGCGGTGGCCGGGCCGCCCAGGAGACCACCGTGACCTTGGTGCCGACCCCCGGAGTGCTGTCGACGGCGAACTCGTGCACGAGGCGGCGCGCACCGCCCAGGCCCATTCCCAGACCGTCGCCGGAGGTGTAGCCGTCGCTCAGGGCCCGTTCCAGGTCCGGGATGCCCGGCCCTTCGTCGGAGAACGTCAGCCGCAGCCCGTGCACGCGCCCGTTGTCCACGCGCTCCGTCTCCATCTGTCCGCCCCCGCCGTGCACGAGGGTGTTGCGGGCCAGTTCACTGGCCGCGGTGACCAGTTTGGTCTGGTCCACCAGGCCGAAACCCAGCAGACCGGCGGCCTGCCGTACGTGCTGGCGCACCCACACCAGATCCATGTCCGAACGGATCGGCAGGCAGGCGTCGACGCCCGCGGCTGTCTGCATCACCGGCTCTCCTGGCGCGGTCCGCCGGAGCGGGTGGCGGGATCCAGTCCCGCGAGCAGGTCCATGGCCGCCTCCGTGGTGAGCGCCGTGCGCAGCCCCGGAAGCGTCAGCCCCAGCTCCACCAGCGTGATCGCGACCGCCGGCCGCATGCCGGCCACGACGGTCCGGGCGGCCAGCAGCGTGGCCTGTGCGGCGATCTCGGCCAGCACACGCCCGAGGAAGGAGTCGACCATCTCGACCCCGGAGATGTCGATGACCAGGCCGGTCACGCCGGTGCCGACGATGGTCTCGCCGATGTCCTGCTGGAGCTGCTGCGCCGTGCTGTCGTGCAGGTCCCCCTGGAGGGTGACCAGGAGGACGTTGCCGAGCCTGAGCACCGGCACGTGCCCCGTGACGGGGCCGGAGGAGAAGTCGTGGTTCACCGCGGACCCGCACCGCCGGGCGTCGCGTTGATGATGTTCGCCCCGAGCTCGTGCAGGGCGTACGCCAGGGCGTCGGCCAGACTCGCCCGGGTGATCACCGTGCCCAGGTCCAGGCCGAGGTGGACTATGGTCTGCGCGATCGCCGGACGGATGCCGGAGACGACGCACTCCGCCCCCATCAGACGGGCGGCCGCGACCGTCTTCATCAGGTGCTGGGCGACCAGGGAGTCGACCGTCGGTACCCCGGTGATGTCGAGGATCGCGAACCGGGCGTGCTGGTCGACGACGGCCTCCAGCAGCGTCTCCATCACGACCTGGCTGCGGGCACTGTCGAGCGTGCCGATCAGCGGGACGGCCACGATGCCGTCCCACAGCTTGATGACCGGCGTGGCCACTTCCATCAGCTGCAGCCGCTGCCGCTCGATCAGGGCCTGCCCCTCGCTCAGCGCCGTCTCCAGCACGACCAGCCGCAGCGTGCCCATCAGCACGGTCAGCGCCGTCGTGCAGTCCCTGACCAGCTCGGTCGGTTCCTCGGGGAGGTCGGCGATCAGGAGGTTCTCGACGGGCGGGCGCAGCGCGTCCACGTCGTTCGACACCTGCGCGGTGGTGAAGCCGGCCCGGGAGCGGGCCGCGCCCATCCGCGCCAACTGCTCGCGCACCACGGTGAACCCGGCGGCGTCGGGGTCGTGCACCTGGTCCGTGTCGGCGACCTGGGCCAGCGCGTCGACGACGATCTTGCCCGCTTCCACCGCCTCGTCCCGCGAGACGGTGAACACCGTACGGAACAGGGGCTCGTCGGCCCACCGCCCGGCGATCTGCTCGGCGCGGCGGCGCAGGAAGTCCCCGACCTCCCGTGCCGGCGATTCGTGCTGGCCTACCGTTTGCTCCGGCACCTGTACTACTCCTCAGTGTCCTCTTCGGGGTTTCGTCGCACCGAACCCGCTGGAGGCAACGAGACGGCGATGTGACCCTGCCGGGCGACCACTGTAACCATGGCCCCACGTCGTGAGACACCGCGTCCCGGACACACGATCACGTGGTGCGGGAGGCCCTTTGACGGCCCGTGGACTGCCCGCCTGATCAGGTCTGTTGCCCGTCCTGCTCGACCCGCTCCGCCTCGGGCGTGTCGACGCGGGCCAGTGCCTCGTCGAGGCTCTCCGACACCGGGACCGTGATGCTCACGCCCGTCAGGTCCAGGATCCGCCGCACCGCCGGTGTGGGGGAGATGATGTGCACACTGCCCGGTATGTCGCGGGCCTGCTGGTAGACCCTCAGGATGATGTTCATGCCGGACGAGTCCATGAACGGGACGGACGACAGGTCGAGCAGGAAGTGCCGCCGGCCGTGGTGGAGCTGGTTGGCCAGGTGATGCTGGAACTCCGTTGCGGTGTC
Source organism: Streptomyces sp. NPDC058678 (assembly GCF_042714835.1). NCBI lineage: Bacteria > Bacillati > Actinomycetota > Actinomycetes > Kitasatosporales > Streptomycetaceae > Streptomyces > Streptomyces sp. NPDC058678. The sequence continues at coordinate 10,740 of NZ_JBHXSG010000090.1, forward strand.
TACGTCCAAGTAGCCCTCGACCGAGATCAGAGCGACGTCCTCCCGGGGCAGGGTGACCTCGACGGACAAGGGGTTCTGGGCAATGGACACGAGTACCTCCACAAGTCTTACGGCCAGGGCTGGTTACCCCTGTGGGCGACTTCGATGCACACCGATTCCGGCGGTGCTCCGTGATCAAGCTCTCATCGGTCCGGGGGGTGCTGAGCGGCTCCGTTCCGCGCCACACGGCACGTCCCGCATCTGCCGAATCCCATCGTGTGCGCCTTTCCGTCGGCGGTCGTCATCTGCCACCGCGCCCCGCGTTTACCCCGGAACGAACGAGGTATGTCATCCGACCCTGATGCCCACGAGACACGTGTCGTCGTCCGTGTCCGACTTGCTGTACGTCAGCAGGCGGTCGAGCTGCAGGTCGAGTGTCCGGGGAGCCGTTCGCGCCGTGGTCAGCAGCTGCTTCAGCGACTCCTCCACGGAACGGTCCCGGCGCTCGATCAGGCCGTCGGTGTACATCAACAGGGTGTCCCCTGCCGCCAGTTGGACCTCGGTCTCCTCGTAGTGCGCCTCCGGTACGGCACCGAGCAGCATGCCCTTGACCAGGGGCAGCGGTGTGGCCTCCGAGCCGCGCACGAGCACGGGCGGGAGATGGCCCCCTCGCGCCCAGCGCAGTGTGTGCCGGGCGGGGTCGTACAGTCCGCAGACCGCCGTGGCGGTCACGGCGCCGTTGAGGTGGTGCGCCACGATGTTGAGCCAGGACAGCAGTTGGCCCGGCCCGGCGCCGGTGACGGCCAGGCCGCGCAGCGCGTTGCGCAGCACGACCATGCTGGTGGCCGCCTCCATTCCGTGCCCCGCCACGTCGCCGACGCACAGCAGCACCATTCCGGACGGCAGCACGACGGCGTCGTACCAGTCGCCGCCCACGAGTTGCTCGGTCTCGGCCGGCCGGTAGCGGACGGCCACCTGGAGGTCGGGGACCTGGAGCGGGGCCTGCGTGGGCGGCATGATGGCGTGCTGCAACTGCAGGGTGAGCCGGTTGCGCTCGGTGGCCTGCTGCTCGGTGTGCGCGAGCTGGTCGCGGGTGGCCGCGAGGGCGACCTCCGTCCAGTGCTGGGCCGAGATGTCCTGGTAGGCCCCGCGGACGGCGAACAGCCGGCCGTCCGTGTCGAGCACCGGTTCGGCGACGACCCGGATGTGCCGGGTCACCCCGTCGGGCCGCTGCAGCCGGAACGCAATCGACGCGGGACGCCGCTGGTGCAGCACCGTGCGCAGGAACCGGCGGATGGCGTCGGTGTCGTCGGGGTGGGCATGGGCGGTCAGTTCCTCGAGCGGGACCGGCATGCTCGACGGGGAACGGCCGTACAGATCGAACAGCTGCCCGTTCCAGGTGATCTCGCCGGTCAGCAGGTTCTCCTCGAACCCGCCGATCCGCCCGAGCCGCTGGGCGTTCTGCAACAGGCTCGCCAGCCGCGCGGTCTCGTCCTCGATCCGCCACAGCAGCAGGACGCCGGTTCCGTGCCGGCTGATGCTGATGTCGGCGACCGCCGAGAGCGGGACCTGGTCGACCAGGGCGGTGAGGTTCATCCGGCGCGCACGGAACGGCTCGCCGGTCGCGTAGACCCGCTCGACGCGCTGGAACAGCTCGCTCTCTCCGGCGGCCATCGGGTAGGCCTCCAGCAGCAGGGCCCCGTTGACGACGGCGCGCGGCCGGCCCGCGGGATCGAGGAACCGGTTGTTCACATGCTGGATGCGGAAGTCCACCAGATGGCCGGAGTCGTCGAGGTGCGGCACCAGGACCAGGGCGGGGTCGTGCAGCCCGTCGGCCAGGTCCATGAGCTCCGCCGCGTCCGGCAGCACGCGAGGTTCCTGTACGGAGCCGTGCACCAGCGTGTACGTCTCCAGGGTGTGGGCGCACAGCTCCGCCAGGGCCTCCATCTGACGGACGATCCGCGGCGGCTGCGGGGCCAGCGGCTCGGCCCAGGCGATCTCCAGGACGCCGTGCACCCGCCCACCGGTACCGGCGGGCAGCGCGACCCGGCCGCCGTCCGGATGATGGTGCCGGCCGATGCTCGGCAGTCCGGTCCGGGCGAGGGACGTGATCCACTGACCGTCGTGCTCGGTCAGGCCGCGCCGCGCCACCGTCGCCACGTCCGGCGGCACATAGCGCCAGCGCGCCGCCTCGACCGGGGAGAACCCGGCGCTGCCCGCCAGGCTCAGGGAGCCGTCGGGGCCCGCCGCCCAGATGGCCACGGCCACCGCCCCGAGCGGCTGCAGGGCCTGCTGCAACAGGGAGTCCGCTACGGCCTGGGTGTCGTCCGCGGCCAGCGCACCGCTCTCGGCGGCCCGCAGCCGTACGGCCGCGGAGTCGACCACCGGTTCCGCGGTCTCGGACGTGGCGGCGAGGAAGGCCTCGGTGACCTCGGACATCTTGTCCCGGGCGGCCTGGTTGATGACCTCGACCGCGAACTCAAGAGGCGTCACCTTGGCCTGCTCGGCCAGCTCCGCGAGCTGTCGGGCGGCCTGCGCGGGACCGCACTGCAGACGTTCGACCAGGATGCCCTTGGCGAGTTCGATCAGCGCACGCCCCTCGGCCTCCGCCTGGGCCGCCCGCACCTCACGGCGCAACCGCTCGACGGTCGCGGCCAGCCTGCCCACCGGAGAGGCGGAGGGCACGGGCGCACCGTCCGGCTCCGGGCCGGGGAGAGCCGGCGAAGAGGCGGACGCGAGGGGTCCCCCCGCGTCGTCGTGCGCGTGCGGACGGTCGGAGCTCGGCGGCCTCATGCGGGCAACCAGCTTCGGACGCAGGCCATCAGGTCCTGGGTGTCGACGGGCTTGGTGACGTAGTCGCTGGCGCCCGAGGCGAGGGACTTCTCGCGGTCGCCGGGCATCGCCTTCGCGGTGACGGCGATGATGGGCAGGTCGGCGTACTGCGGCATCCTGCGGATCTCTGCCGTGGCCGTGTACCCGTCCATCTCGGGCATCATCACGTCCATGAGTACGAGGGCCACGTCCGGGTTGTCGACCAGCGCCTCGATGCCCTTGCGGCCGTTGTCCGCGTGCAGCACCCGGAAGCCGTGGAGTTCGAGGATCCCGCTGAGCGCGAAGAGGTTGCGCGCGTCGTCGTCGACGACGAGCACCGTACGGCCGGCGAACGACTCGTCGACCGGCTGCGGCGTGACCGACTGTGGTTCCTCGGGGCGCACCAGTGAGAGCACGTCTCCGGGTTCCTCGGCCGACAGGTGCAGCGCGATGCGTTCGCGCAGCTCGTCCAGGCTGGACAGGAACTCCAGCGACCCGTCCTGCGCGCGCGATCGCAGCGCCTCCTCCAGGGCGAGGTCGGCGCGGTGACCGCTGTGCACCAGCACCGGAACGCTCGCCAGCGCGGAGTCACCCCGCAGGGCCTCCAGGAACCGGGAGGCCTCACCGTCCGGCATGCCCAGTTCGAGTACGACGCAGTGGCACGGCTCGTCGGCCAGGGCTCCCGCGGCCTCCTGGGCGCCCACGGCGGTGATGACGTCGACCGCCGCCCCCGGGCCGCTTCCGCCCCGGCCGTGGGCCACGTCGGCGACCACGCTCTCGGCGACCAGGGTCAGCAGCCCGCGAGCGCGCTCCTCCACCACCAGCAGACGGCGCCGCCGCTGCCCGGCACCCACCGGCAGACCGATCGCCGTCGGAAGGCTTCCCACGGCGTCGAGCGCGAGTGCCATGTCCGGCGCCCTCTCGGAGGGCAGGCCACTGCTCAGCAGCTCCTCGAAGTCGGGACGGGCCACCGGCAGGAACAGCGTGAACGTGCTGCCCTGGTCGGGTGTGCTGTCCACGGTGACCGCGCCGCCGAGCAGATGGGCGATCTCCCGGGTGATGGACAGACCGAGCCCGGTGCCGCCGTACTTGCGGCTCGTCGTGCCGTCCGCCTGCTGGAACGCCCCGAAGATCGTCTCCAGTTGCTGCTCGGGGATGCCGATTCCGGTGTCCTTCACACGGAAGGCCACGATGGTGCTGCTGCGCAGCACGCCCTGGGGCACCTCGTCGTCGGAAGCGGGTTCGATACGCAGTTCCACGCTGCCCTGTTCGGTGAACTTGACCGCGTTGGACAGCAGGTTGCGCAGCACCTGGCGCAGGCGGGACTCGTCGGTCAGCAGGTCGGCCGGGGCGCCGGGGGCCGTGGTCACCGTGAAGTCCAGGCTCTTCTGCGTGGTCATCGGCCTGAAGGTGGCCTCCACGTAGTCGATGAGCTGGCGCAGGGACACGACCTCCGGTGCGACGTCCATCTTTCCGGCCTCGACCTTCGACAGGTCGAGGATGTCGTTGATCAGCTGGAGCAGGTCCGACCCCGCGGAGTGGATGATGCCCGCGTACTCGACCTGCTTGGGGGTGAGGTTGCGCGAGGGGTTCTGGGCGAGCAGCTGGGCGAGGATCAGCAGACTGTTGAGCGGGGTGCGCAGCTCGTGGCTCATGTTGGCCAGGAACTCCGACTTGTACTTGGAGGCCAGCGACAACTGCTGGGCGCGGGCCTCCAGCTCCTGCCGGGCCTGCTCGATCTGGAGGTTCTTCGCCTCGATGTCGCGGTTCTGCGCGACCAGCAGCGAGGCCTTCTCCTCCAGCTCCTCGTTGGAGCGCTGCAGCTCCTCCTGTTGCGCCTGCAACTCGGCGGACCTGGCCTGGAGTTCGGCCGTCAGGCGCTGTGACTCGCCCAGGAGTTCGTCGGTCCGGGCGTTGGCCACGATGGTGTTCAGGTTGACGCCGATGGTCTCCATCAGCTGTTCCAGGAAGTCCTGGTGGATCTGTGTGAAGGCCGTGACCGAGGCCAGCTCGATCACTCCGAGCACCTGGCCCTCCACCACGATGGGCAGCAGCACGAGCGCGCGCGGCACCACCTGACCGAGCCCCGAGGAGATGGTCACGTAGTCGGACGGCAGTTCGTCCACCGTGATGATGCGTCGGCTGCGCGCCGCCTGGCCGACCAGGGTGCGCCCGAAGGCGATCCGGACGGGCCGGTCGTCGTCGTCGGGACGGCCGTAGGAGCCGACCAGTCGCAGTTCGGGGCCGTCGTCACCGTCCTCGGCGAGGTAGAACGCGCCGTACTGGGCCAGCACCAGCGGTACGAGTTCATCCATGATCAGCTCGGCCACGACGGGCAGGTCGCGGTGCCCCTGCATCAGGCTGGAGATCCGGGCGAGGTTCGTCTTGAGCCAGTCCTGCTCCTGGTTGGCCCGCGTGGTCTCGCGCAGCGAGCCGACCATGGAGTTGATGTTGTCCTTGAGCTCGGCGACCTCGCCGGACGCCTCCACGGTGATCGAGCGGGTCAGGTCGCCCTCGGCGACGGCACTCGTGACCTCGGCGATCGCGCGTACCTGCCGGGTCAGGTTGCCGGCGAGTTCGTTCACGTTCTCGGTGAGGCGCTTCCAGGTGCCCGAGACGCCCTCGACCTCGGCCTGTCCGCCGAGCCGTCCCTCGGTGCCGACCTCGCGGGCGACGCGGGTGACCTCGTCGGCGAAGGCGGAGAGCTGGTCGACCATCGTGTTGATCGTCGTCTTCAGTTCGAGGATCTCGCCGCGGGCGTCGACGTCGATCTTCTTCGACAGGTCGCCCTTGGCCACCGCGGTCGTCACCAGCGCGATGTTGCGCACCTGACCGGTGAGGTTGTTCGCCATCGAGTTGACGTTGTCGGTCAGGTCCTTCCAGGTGCCGGCCACGTTCGGCACGTGGGCCTGTCCGCCGAGCCGCCCCTCGGTGCCGACCTCGCGGGCGACGCGGGTGACCTCGTCGGCGAACGCGGACAGCGTGTCGACCATGGTGTTGATGACGTCGGCCAGGGCCGCGACCTCGCCCTTGGCCTCGACCGTGATCTTCTGCGACAGGTCGCCCCGGGCCACGGCGGTGGCGACCTGGGCGATCGAACGGACCTGGCCGGTCAGGTTGGACGCCATCACGTTGACGTTGTCCGTGAGGTCCTTCCAGGTGCCCGACACGCCCCGGACCTGGGCCTGACCGCCGAGGTTCCCGGCCGTGCCGACCTCGCGGGCGACGCGGGTGACCTCGTCGGCGAAGGCGGAGAGCTGGTCGACCATCGTGTTGATGGTGTTCTTCAGTTCGAGGATCTCGCCGCGGGCGTCGACGGTGATCTTCTGCGAGAGGTCGCCCTTGGCCACGGCGGTCGTCACCTGGGCGATGTTGCGGACCTGGCCGGTCAGGTTGCCCGCCATGCCGTTCACCGAGTCGGTGAGGTCCCGCCAGACGCCGGCGACCCCGGGCACCTGTGCCTGTCCGCCGAGCCGCCCCTCGCTGCCCACCTCGCGCGCCACACGCGTCACCTCGTCGGCGAAGGCGGAGAGCTGGTCGACCATCGTGTTGACGGTCTCCTTCAGCTGCAGGATCTCGCCCCGCGCGGGTACGTCGATCTTCTGGGAGAGGTCCCCCTTCGCCACCGCCGTGGCCACCTGCGCGATGTCGCGCACCTGGGTCGTCAGGTTGCCCGCCATGGCGTTGACGGAGTCCGTCAGGTCGGCCCAGGTGCCCGAGACGCCCGGTACCTCCGCCTGTCCGCCGAGCGTTCCCTCGGTACCGACCTCGCGGGCCACGCGGGTGACCTCGGAGGTGAACACGGACAACTGGTCGACCATGCCGTTGAACACGGTGGCGATGTCACCCAGGAGGCCGTGTCCGTCGTCCGGCAGGCGAGTGCCGAAGTCCCCGTCCCGTACCGCCGTCAGCCCGGCCAGGAGCTGCCGCAGCTCGTGGTCCCCCGGGACCGCATCGGCGACCTCGATGGTGTTGCTGGTCATGCGTACCCTCGTTCCGCTCCCCAAGAGTCCCCGGGTACGAGGACTCGGAACCAAAGTCGGGCCGGGCGGCCCTCGCAAGTCGTGCGTGCATTTCCGCAGTTCACGGATCTGCGTGATGAGAAAGACGACGTAGGCTAACCCAGCTGCCGAGCGCCGGACAAAGCGTCGCGCGAACTTCTGCCCGGGGTACGCAAAACAGGCGGGGAGCGTGCATGCCCGGACTCGACAGGGGTACTGGGAGTGGTTTCTCCCGCGGGCCGGGAGAGTGCTGGGCGGTTGGGGCGCGCTGTTCAGAATGCGAACGCCATCGGCGGGTAACTGCTGCTGTGAAGCAGGCGGCGGCCCACACCTGGGTCTGCAGGCTCATGACACGGCATCGGCGCGGGGAGGAAGGAGCGGCGTGGCCATCGAGGGAATCTGGTCGTACGCAACGGACAGCGGTCATGTGGAGGGACAGGAGCTCACGGGCTACACCGTGGCGGCGACCGACGGCACGATCGGCCATGTGGACCGGCAGGCCGACCATTTCGGGATGCGGCACCTCGTCGTCGACACCGGCGTCTGGGTCTTCGGCCGGAGCGTCCTGGTTCCGGTCGGCGTGATGACGGGCGTCGACAGCGAGAGCCGGACGATAACGCTGTCGTGCACGAGGGGCGCGGTGAAGGCGGCGCCCCGGTTCCGCACGGACAGCGAAACCATGGACCGGGCGTATCTGGCGAGCGTGGGTGAGTACTACCATCGGCTGCCGCCGAGCGAGACGGCCACCACCTGAGCGGGAGGCCGAACCGCTGGTCGCCGATGTCGAACCGACCGGCGGCGGCCGTACGGATTCCGCCATGGTGAACGAGCCCACACAGATGTGGAAAGGCTGATTGAGGTGACAGGAACGGCGGGATTCTCCGTCCTGGTCGATGCCGGCGGAGTCGCGACGGAGGGTCCCCGGGCAGTGACGCGGTCGTGAGGGCCGCGGAGCAGACGGAGGGGACCCGCACGGCGCCCCCGGTGACGACCCCGGCGGCGGCACGCGCTCATGCCCAGGCGGTGGTGCGCGAGGAGTGGGGCTCGGGAAGCCGCGCCGTTCGGGAGGAGGACGTCATCGACCTGCTCCTCGTCGTCTCGGAGCTCGTCACCAACGCCATCCGGCACGGTGCCGGACTGGCCGGGTTCGACGTCCTGCCCACACCTCAGGGGGTCCGGCTCGCTGTCCACGACAACAGTCAGGTCGTGCCCGACGTCGCGTACGGGTCAGGTGCCCTGCCCGTCGCGCATCACGGCAACGGCTACGGCTGGCCGCTGATCATTCGCCTTGCCCGGGAGATCGCCGTCGAGCCGCGTCCCGGAGGCGGCAAGACGATCAGCGTGTTCGTGCCGTTGCGCGAGGCGTCCGCCTGAGGTTCCGCCCGCGTCCGACCGGCCTCACCAGGGCAGGAAGACGTGGATCTCCTTGCCGCTCTCACCGGTGACCACGCTGACCTGGTCGCACAACGTGTGGATCAGGTGCCAGCCGATACCGCCGCCACCGCGGTTGGGGTGGAAGGGCCGGGGCGCCGGCGGAGTGGTGTTGGTGTCCTGCATGACGACGTGTACGCCGTCGAACGTCCGGCGCATGGACAGTTCGAAAGGACCCGGAGCGTACTGGACCGCGTTGGCCGCCAGCTCCGTGACGACCAGCAGGATGTCGTCCCAGTACTCCGGCGTCGCCGGCGGCGAGGTGCGTGCCAGGTCATAGAGGAATTTCTCCGCCTCAAGGCGCGCACCCGTCACATTGCGCAGCTCGCCCGAGAAACGGGTGCTGCGGCTGGGCATCTCTTTGGAAGCCAGTGTGTCGTCCCTATACGGCTCGGCTGCCATCTCGCCTTCCCGGCCCGGCGTCAGCAGGGCTGTAGTGCTTTCCCTTGCGCCCCCTCCGTCTGCAGAGTTCCCAGGCGGACAGAGCTTACGCGCCCGCGTGCGGTCAGACCGGCGGACCGCCTTGGGGTCCTCCTGTCTGCCGCCGCGGATCGGGGGCAGAGGGACTTCGTAGGAGGATACGAACGGAGGGTGACTCGTGCTCGCCATTGCTGCGGCAGTACTGTTCTTCATCGCGTTCCTGATCAACGCCGCCGAGATCTCGACCAACGACGTCTTCACGTCCACGAACGTCATGTTGCTCGGCCTGATGGTGCTGGCCCTGCATCTCGCGGGCGTGGGCAGCTCCTGGGCGTCTCGCGGTCGTCGGCGCTGACCGCCCGACAAGCGGAATCCAGAATTTCGGAATTGCCCTGACGTCACATCAATTAATCGGTATGTGCGGCTATTTGGAGGGAACTCGGCGGATATCCAAGCACCCGACACCGGGAGAATGTGATGACGAGTTACGGCGGCTCATCTGCCGCGTCCTCCAGGTCACGCACCAACGGTCTGGCCATCGCGAGCCTCATCTGCGGAATCATCGGACTGATCTTCTTCAACGTGATACTCGGTCCGACAGCGATAGTGCTGGGCGCCGTCGGGATGCGCCAGGCACCGGCCAAGGGCGGGGCGGGAATGGCCAAGGCCGGTATCGTCCTCGGCATCGTCGACCTGGTCATCTTCGCGGCGCTCTTCGCGCTGGCCGCGGCGAACGGTGGCTCCACCTGGTACGTCGGCGGCTGACGAAGCCCGGAACGGAACAGAAGGGCGCATGCGCACCATGGCATGCGCCCTTCGGCATGCGCCGGGCCGGCACGGCTGCGCCGTCCCGGCGCACTCCCTCACCGGAACACGTTGTCCGCGTCGTCCCAGCTCGCCGAATCGTCGGTCACGCTCTGCCGACCGCCGCGTGAGCGCGCCTGGTACATCGCGTCGATCTCGAACGCGTACGTCCGCACGATCAGGTCCCGGCGCAGCTTCATCGACGGTGTCATCAGCCCGCTGGCCAGGTCGAACGGCTCCGGAAGGACCCGGAAGACCCGGATGGACTCCGAGCGGGACACGGCGCTGTTGGCCGCCGCCACGGCCCGTGTGATCTCCTCCCGCAGCGCGTTCTCCTCGCGCGCCTCCCGGTTCGGCGCGTCGCTCTGCCAGGCCAGGCCGGCCCGCCAGTGGGCGAGGAACTCCGGGTCCAGGGTGATCAGCGCCCCCACACAGGGCCGGTTGTCGCCGACGATCACCGCCTGGTGGATGAGCGGGTGCATCCGCAGCCGGTGCTCCAGGGCGGCCGGGGCGACGCTCTTGCCGCTGTTGGTGATGATGACGTCCTTCTTGCGTCCGGTGATCGTCAGATAGCCCTCGGGATCCAGCCGCCCGATGTCCCCCGTGGCCAGCCAGCCGCCGGGCTGCAGTGCGGCCCTGGTCGCCGCCTCGTCGCTCACGTACCCCTGGAACACCGAGGGCCCGCGCACCAGGATCTCCCCGTCGTCGGCCACCCGGATGTCCGTGCCCGGCAGGGCCCGCCCCACGGTGCCGGACTTCTCCCGGCCCAGCGGCTGCATCGTGATCCCGCCGCTGGTCTCCGTGAGCCCGTACCCGTCATGGACGTAGACGCCGATGCCCTCGTAGAACAGGCTCAGATCGCGGTTGAGGGGCGAGCCGCCCGAGGTGGCGCGGCGGGCCCTGCCGCCGAGGGCGCCCCGCAGCTTGCGGTACACCGTACGTTCGTACAGGGCGTGCTGGAGCCGCAGATCGAGGCCGGGCCCGGGACCGGCGTCCAGCCGCTGCCGCTCGCACGCCGCGGCGAAGTCCCTCGCCGTCTCGGCCGCCCGCTCGAACAGTGCGCCGCGGCCCGCCTGTTGGGCGGTGCGCAGGAAGGTCTTGTAGATCTTCTCGAAGACCGACGGTACGGCGTAGAAGTAGGTGGGGCGGAAGGAGCGCAGCGCCGACGCCAGCGCCTCCCCGCTCAGGTCGGGTTCATGGGCCATGAGCAGACCGCCGCGCACGCACATGCCCTGGATCATGAGGCCGTACACGTGGGAGAAGGGCAGGAACGCGAGGACGGAGGCCTGTTGCCCGGGCGGCGCGGCCGTGTGTCCCCAGCCCGCGAGCAGGGTGTCGCAGGGGCTCGCGAGGCCGCGGTGGCTCAGCGCGCAGCCGAGCGGACGGCCGGTCGTGCCGGAGGTGTAGGCGACGACGGCGGTGGAGTCCGGCAGCACGATGCGGCGCAGCGAGTCCACGGTGGCGATCGGGATGAACTCGCCCCGGTCGACCAGATCCCGAAGGGCCCCCGCGTCCAGCTGCCAGACGTGGCGCAGCCGAGGCAGCGTCGCGCACACGGAACCCACCGTCATCACGCTCTGCTCGTCCTCGACGGCCACGGCCACACAGCCGGCGTCGCGCAGGATCCACTCGACCTGGTCCCGCGAGGACGTCGGATGGATCGGCACCACCTCGGCACCCACCGCCCACAGCGCATAGCCGAGGACCGTCCACTCGTACCGGGTCCGCGCCATGATCGCCACGCGGTGCCCCGGCGAGATCCCGGAGGCGACCAGCCCCTTGGCCAGGTCCACCACCTCGTCCCGCAGCTCCACGGCGGTCACCTCCTCCCAGACGGAGGAGGCGGCGTCGGAACGGCGGGCGAGCATCGGCAGCGTGGGGTTGCGGGCCGCCGTCTCGAAGACGCTGTCGGCGAGCCCGCCGGTCAGGGGGTGGGCGGCCGGGGGAGCGAGGGCGAGGTCGCGCATGCGCTGCTCCTGTTGTGTACGGGGTGTGACTCCGCCGACGTGCACGGTTATCTTGCGGTGCTCGAATCTAGCCCAGGCGAGGGCGCTCGGTGCCGGGATCGGAGAACTGGCCGCGGTGCCCATGATCTCGGCGTGTTCGGGGGACTCGGACGGCATGAGTTACACGAACCCCGACCCCGATCCCGAACGCACCACCGGCCTGGAACCGGGCGGCGGCGTGCCTCCCGGCGAGACCCCGCCGGCCGAGAGCAGCATGCCCGAGGCGGGCCCGAGGGAGACGCACAATCCGCCCAAGGGCTGGGCCAAGGGACCGCTGACGCTGATCCTCGGCCTCGTCATCCTGATCGCGGCATTCTTCCTGGTGTACGCCATCGTCCTCATGCTGTGAGAAGGGCAGGACCGCCTCACGCCTGCGTGATGCGCACGCACTCGGTGACCACGTCCCTGAGGCTCCCGGACCGCTCCATCAGCGCGCGTTGCACCCCGGCGCCGCTGCCGAGCCGCAGCAGCTCGGCGCAGGTGTCGCGGGCACGGTCGAAGTCGCCGCTTTCCGTGAGGGCGTCCCCGACGTGGTCGAGCAGGGCCCGCACCACCGACTCCGCCGGCATGCGCCGCATGGTCGTCGGGTGGAGCAGTTCCTCGGTCAGCCCGGACCGCGCCGCCCGCCAGGCCGCCAGCCGCAGCAGGCTCACGCTGTGGCCCAGTGGCTCCCGGCCCGCCCGCCACTCGCGCGCGGCGGTCTCCACGAGACCGCGGGCCAGGGTGGCGATCAGCACGGCGGTGCCCGAGTGCAGACAGACGTCCGAGACCCGGATCTCCACGGTCGGGTAGCGCCGGGACAGCCGGGCGTCGAAGTAGATCATCCCCTCGTCGAGGATCACACCGGTGGCCACCATGTCCGCCACCCTGCGGTGATAGCGCTCGGCCGAACGAAAGGGCTCGGTCGGACCGGCCGACGGCCACCGCTGCCACACCCGGCTGCGATAGCTGCTGTAGAGCGTGTCCTTTCCCTGCCAGAACGGGGAGTTGCCGCTCAGCGCGGACAGCACCGTCAGCCAGGGCTGGATCCGGTCGATGACGGCGACGCCCTCTTCGTCGGACTCCACGGAAACGTGCACATGACAGCCCATGACGAGCTGTTCCTGGGTGGCGATCCCGTACTGCTCGGCCATCCACTGGTAGCGGCGGCCCACGCCCACGGAGGGGCTGACGGGCAGCGGTGAGGTGGCGAGCGCGGCGACCGTGCAGCCGATCTCCCCGGCGTGCCGCGCGGCCTCCTTGCGGCAGCGGACGATCTCCGCCCGCAGTTCCTCCATGCCCGACTGCGGATGCGTCGCGAACTCCAGCATCTGGTTGTGCAGTTCCTTCTCGAAGACGTCCTGATCGGCGCCGTCCTGCGCGGCGCGGGCGAGGACCGCGGCGGACAACGCCTGCGGCTCGCCCGTCTCCGGATCGACCAGGAGGAGTTCCTCCTCCACTCCGACGGTGCGCACCTGTATGCAGCCTTTCTCTGGCCCCGCTGCGGCGACGGGATCGCTCGTTCGTGTACGACCCCGACTGCCCCTCCGGAGCCGTTCGAACACCTGCCGTCGCCGCGGGGACCTCAGCCGGGCTGCGGAACCAGCCACACCGTCGCGAGCGGCGGCAGCGTCAGACTGAGGACCCCGTCCTCCGGTTTGACCGGGTCGGGCCGGGTGAGGTCGCTGCCGCCGTACCGTGCCGCGTCGGTGTTGAGGGCTTCCTGCCATGCGGGCACGGAGCCGGGCACGTGCAGGACGTAGTCGTGGCGGACGACGGGGGAGAAGTTGGAGACCGCGAGCAAGGGGTTGCCCTCGGCGTCGTACCTGACGAACGCGAAGATGTTGTCCTCGGCCGCGTCCCCCACCACCCACCGGAACCCGCCGGGGTCGGTGTCGCGCTGCCACAGGGCGGGGCAGTCGCGATAGACGGTGTTGAGGTCGCGGACCAGGTCCCGCACCCCGCGGTGGTCCGGCTCCGCGCCGTAGGCGGGGTCGAGCAGCCACCAGTCCGGGCCGTGGGCCTCGGACCACTCGGCGCCCTGCGCGAACTCCTGCCCCATGAAGAGGAGTTGCTTGCCCGGGTGGGCCCACATGAAGCCGAGGTAGGCACGGTGGTTGGCACGCTGCTGCCACCAGTCACCGGGCATCTTGGAGACCAGGGCCTGCTTGCCGTGGACCACCTCGTCGTGCGAGATCGGCAGGACGTAGTTCTCGCTGTACGCGTACACCATCGAGAAGGTCATCTCGTTGTGGTGGTACTTGCGGTGGACCGGCTCGTGGCTGATGTAGCCGAGCGAGTCGTGCATCCAGCCCATGTTCCACTTCAGGCCGAAACCCAGACCGCCGCTGTCGGTGGGCCGGGTCACCCCGTCCCAGGCCGTGGACTCCTCGGCGATCGTCACCACGCCGGGCGCCCGCCGGTACACGGTCGCGTTCATCTCCTGGAGGAACGCCATCGCGTCCAGGTCCTCGCGGCCCCCGAACACGTTGGGCGACCACTGTCCCGAGTCGCGGGAGTAGTCGAGGTAGAGCATCGAGGCGACGGCGTCCACGCGCAGGCCGTCGATGTGGAACTCCTCGCACCAGTACACGGCGTTGGCGACCAGGAAGTTGCGCACCTCGACCCGGCCGAAGTCGAACTCGTAGGTGCCCCAGTCCGGGTGCTCCGCCCGCCGGTCGTCCCCGGGCTCGTACAGCGGGTCCCCGTCGAAGCGGGCCAGCGCCCAGTCGTCCTTCGGGAAGTGCGCCGGCACCCAGTCCATGATCACGCCGATGCCGGCCCGGTGCAGGGAGTCGACCAGGTACTTGAAGTCGTCCGGTGTGCCGAGCCGTGCCATCGGCGCGTAGAAGCCGGTGACCTGGTAGCCCCAGGAGCCGCTGAAGGGGTGCTGGGCGACCGGCATCAGCTCCACGTGGGTGAAGCCGAGGTCCTTGACGTACGCCGGGAGTTCGTCCGCCAGCTGACGATAGGTCAGCCCTGGTCGCCAGGACGGCAGATGGACCTCGTACACCGAGAAGGGGGCCACGTGAACGGGCACGTCCCCGCGCCGGGCCATCCACTCCCGGTCGCCCCACTCGTACCGCGAGGAGGTCACGATGGACGCCGTGTCGGGCGGCACCTCGCTGCGCCGGGCCATCGGGTCGGCCTTGAGGAACCGGCCGCCGTACCGGGAGGTGATCTCGAACTTGTACCGCGTGCCCTCGCCGATGCCCGGCAGGAACAGCTCCCACACACCGGACGCACCGAGCGACCGCATCGGGAAGGCCCGCCCGTCCCAGAAGGTGAACTCCCCGGCGACCCGCACCCCCTGGGCGTTGGGTGCCCAGACCGTGAAGCGGGTGCCGGTCACGCCCTCATGCGTCATCGGCTCCGCGCCGAGCGCCTTCCACAACTGCTCGTGCCGTCCCTCACTGATGAGGTGCAGGTCGGTCTCGCCGAGCGCGGGCAGGAAGCGGTACGGGTCGTGCACCTCCTGTTCCTCCTCGGCGTATGCCACCAGCAGCGTGTACGCGGGGATCGCGTCGAGCGGCAGTACGCCGGAGAAGAGCCCGTCGCCCTCCGAGGCGAGCGGGCTGCGCTCGCCGTCGATCACGACGCTCACCGAACGGGCGAACGGACGCAGGGCCCGGAACACGATCCCGTCCGGCACCACGTGGGCGCCCAGCAGCGCGTGCGGGTCGTGGTGGGCGCCGGACAGCAGACGCTCACGGTCGGCGAGGTCGAGCGGCGGGGCCGCACCGCACCGGGCAGGTCCGGAGGGCTCGGGCACCGAGGGGTCGTCGCGCAGGGCCACGGGTCAGTCTCCTCTCACGGCGAGACGCTCGATCGCCGCCATGGGTACGGGGAGCCAGTCCGGGCGGTGTCTGGCTTCATACAGGACCTCGTAGACCGCCCGGTCCGTCTCGTAGGCACGCAACAGGCCGTGCTTCTTGCGCGGGTCCCATCTGGCGCAGGACGCGTAGCCCGCGCAGAACGCCTCCCGGCAACGGCGCGCCCATTCAGGACGCCAGGGGCGGCGCTGCCGGGCGGCGTAGTCGAAGGAGCGCAGCATCCCGGCGATGTCCCGCACCGGGGAGTGGGCGCTGCGCCGCTCGGCGAGCGGACGGGACGGCTCGCCCTCGAAGTCGATGACGAACCACTCCCGCCCCGCCCGCAGCACCTGCCCCAGGTGGAGGTCGCCGTGGATGCGCTGGGCCGGTGGCCCGGCATCGCAGGTGGCGAGGGCGCCGAAGGCGGCCCGCAGACCGGGCACGAACGGCTTGAGCGCCGGCACGCAGTGCGCGGCGGCGTCGAGCCGCTCGGTCATCGCCGCCGCCGTCCGGCTGCTCTCGCTGTGCGTACCGGCCGGGAAGGCCGAGGCCAGCGCGAGGTGCACCTCCGCCGTGGCCTGCCCCAGCTCGTGCGCCTGCGCGGTGAAGTCCTCACCCCGGGCGAGCGCGCGCAGCGCCAGCGTCCAGCCGTCGGACGCGTCGCGCAGATACGGCTGGAGCACGCCCAGCGTCGCCTCCTGCGGATGCGCCGTCCGGAACCAGGCCACCGGCGCGGGCACCCGGCTGCAGCCCTGCCCGGCCAGCGCGCCCGGCACCTCCAGGTCCGGGTTGACGCCGGGCTGGATGCGCCGGAAGAGCTTCAGGATGAACTCGTCGCCGTACACCAGGGAGGAGTTGGACTGCTCGGCGTCCAGCAGCCGCGGCGGCAGCCCGGCGGGTACCGGCACGGACGGGTCGCACTCGAAGCGCAGGGGACCGGCCGTCCCCGGGTGCCGCAGCCGGTCCAGGAGCAGCTGCGCCGACCGGGGGTCGTGCAGCGCGTCGTACACCGTCATCCCGGCGAACGGTCCCTGTTCCGCACGGCCGATGAGCGCCCGCCCGAGCCGCGGCGACAGATGCTGTCGCACGCCCAGCAGCAGCTGGTAGCAGTCACCTGCCACGGCGCCGCCGGGGGCCTGCACGGGCGCGGGGCTGGTCTGCACCAGCAGATGCAGACAGCCCGGGAACAGCTCGGTCATCGACAGCAGGGCCAGGTCCGTGACGGGCCTGTCCTTGCCCGCGAACCAGCGCTGCCCGGGCAGCCAGTCGCGCAGCAGGCCGCCGAGCGAGACCATCGGGTCGGCGACGACGGTACGTCTGGGGCGGAGGAATGCGGTCTTCGGCATGGTGACGCGTCCTTTCGTCGGCACACGCTCAAAGTCGTCGACCGATGCGGGATGCGACTCGGGAGAGCCGGAACCAGTAGAAGCCGTGCCCGCCGAGGGTCAGCAGGTACGGCAGTTCACCGATGGCCGGGAAGCGGACCCCGCCGAACAGCTCGACCGGGTGTCGCCCTTCGAACGCACGCAGATCGAGTTCCGTCGGCTGCGCGAACCGCGAGAAGTTGTTCACGCACAGGACGAGGTCGTCCTCGTACTCCCGCAGAAACGCCAGCACCGCCGGGTTGGACGACTGGAGCTCGGTGAAGGAGCCGAGACCGAAGGCGGGGTTCTGCTTGCGGATCTCGATCATGCGGCGGGTCCAGTGCAGCAGCGAGGACGGGGACGCCATCGACGCCTCGACGTTGGTGACCTGATGGCCGTGGACCGGGTCCATGATCGTGGGCAGGTAGAGCCGGCCCGGGTCGCAGGACGAGAAGCCCGCGTTGCGGTCCGGGGTCCACTGCATCGGCGTGCGGACGGCGTCCCGGTCGCCGAGCCAGATGTTGTCGCCCATGCCGATCTCGTCGCCGTAGTAGAGGATCGGCGAGCCGGGCAGGGAGAGCAGCAGGGCGGTGAACAGCTCGATCGTGTCGCGGTCGTTGTCCAGCAGGGGGGCGAGACGGCGGCGGATGCCGATGTTGGCGCGCATGCGGGGGTCTTTGGCGTATTCCTCCCACATGTAGTCGCGTTCCTCGTCGGTGACCATTTCGAGGGTGAGCTCGTCGTGGTTGCGCAGGAAGATGCCCCACTGGCAGTTCGAGGGAATGGCCGGGGTCTTGGCGAGGATTTCCGAGACGGGATACCTCGATTCCCTGCGCACCGCCATGAAGATGCGTGGCATGACCGGGAAATGAAAGGCCATGTGGCATTCGTCGCCGCCGTTTTGGTAGTCGCCGAAGTAGTCGACGACGTCCTCCGGCCACTGGTTGGCCTCCGCCAGCAGCACCGTGTCCGGGTAGGAGGCGTCGATCTCCTTGCGGACCCGCCTCAGGAACTCGTGCGTGGCGGGCAGGTTCTCGCAGTTGGTGCCCTCCTGCGCGTACAGGTAGGGCACGGCGTCGAGGCGGAAGCCGTCGATGCCCAGGTCCAGCCAGAACCGCAGCGCGGAGATGATCTCCTCCTGCACCGCCGGGTTCTCGTAGTTGAGGTCCGGCTGGTGAGAGAAGAAGCGGTGGAAGAAGTACTGCTCCCGCACCGGGTCGAAGGTCCAGTTGGACACCTCGGTGTCGACGAAGATGATCCGCGCGTCCTGGTACTGCTTGTCGTCGTCGGCCCACATGTAGTAGTCGCCGTACGGCCCGTCCGGGTTCTTGCGCGACTCCTGGAACCACGGGTGCTGGTCGCTGGTGTGGTTCATGACGAAGTCGATGATCACGCGCATGCCGCGCTGGTGGGCGGCGTCGACGAACTCCACGAAGTCGGCGAGGTCGCCGAACTCCGGCAGCACCGCGGTGTAGTCCGAGACGTCGTATCCGCCGTCCCGCAGAGGTGACTTGAAGAACGGTGGCAGCCACAGGCAGTCGACGCCCAGCCACTGCAGATAGTCGAGCTTGGCCGTGAGGCCCCTGAGGTCGCCCACACCGTCGCCGTCGCTGTCCTGGAAGGAGCGGACCAGGACCTCGTAGAAGACGGCGCGCTTGAACCACTCGGGATCCAGGTCCTTGGCCGGGGTGTCCTCGAAGGTGTCGTGGACGGGCTCGTTGACGGTCATGAGGCGGGGGACCCTCCGATCTGCGGCGTGGCGGACGACCGTTGGACGTGGAACACGTGTGCGGGCGCCCGGCCGGGCTCCAGCCGCACATAGTTGTTCCTGCCCCAGTGGTAGGTCTCGCCCGCCAGTTCGTCGTGGACGGACAGGGACTCGTGCCAATCCAGGCCGAGCTGCGGCATGTCCAACGAGACCGTGGCCTCCTGGGATCGGTGCGGGTCCAGGTTGACCACCACCAGAACCATGTCCGAATCCGTGCGCTTGCTGTACGCGATCACCGCGTCGTTGTCGGTCGGGTGGAACCGGATGTTCCTGAGCCGTCGCAGGGCGGGGTGTGCGCGTCGGATCGTGTTGAGCTGGGTGATCAGGGGGGTCAGGGAGCGGCCCTCGCGGTCGGCGGCTTCCCAGTCGCGTGCTTTGAGCTGGTATTTCTCCGAGTCGTGGTACTCCTCGCTGCCTGCGCGCAGCGGGGTGTTCTCGCAGAGTTCGTAGCCGCTGTAGATGCCCCAGGTGGGGGAGAGGGTCGCGGCCAGGACGGCGCGGACCTCGAAGGCGGGCCGGCCGCCGTGCTGGAGGTATTCGTGCAGGATGTCGGGGGTGTTGGCGAAGAAGTTGGGCCGCATGTAGGTGGCCGCCTCCCCGGACAGCTCGGTCAGGTACTCGGTCAGCTCGTCCTTGGTGTTGCGCCAGGTGAAGTACGTGTAGGACTGCTGGAAGCCGCTCT
>NZ_JBHXSG010000091.1:0-27837 GCF_042714835.1 Streptomyces sp. NPDC058678
GGCACCCGCCGGTCGGCGGGCAGCCGCGTTGCCGCTACTCCCGCCCCAGCACCTCGGCCAGATCCAACGCCGAGCCGATCCGAACGGCCACATCCGGCATGATCCGCCGGACAGGCCCCAGGCACCCGCCGGTCGGCGGGCAGCCGCGTTGCCGCTACTCCCGCCCCAGCACCTCGGCCAGATCCAACGCCGAGCCGATCCGAACGGCCACATCCTCCGCGTACACCGCGTCCCCCCGCTCGAACTGACTCCGCCCGGCTCCCCGCAGAAACGTCACCACGCCAAGCGTCCGCCCCCGGCTCCGCAGCACCGCGCACAACGCGTGCACCGCGTCCGACGGCCACTGCCGAGCCTCCGCCCACTCCCGGGCCTTCTCCACCGGCACGGCCCCCACACTCGCCCGCACCGACCCGGCCCGCTCCACGCTCTGCAACGCCGGATGCCCCTCCGCGTACCGCACCGGCAAACCCGCCTGCCCCGTGAGCAGAGACGGTCCCGGCGCCCCGGAGGGCGTCGCCGCGACCCGTACCAGCCGCAGGGAACCCGTCTCCGCCCCGTCCTCCACCGCGCCGCCCGACACCCGGTCGATCAACGCATGATCGGCGAACCCGGCCAGCGCGAAGTCCAGATGGACGGCGGCCGCCTCACGCGGGTCCTCGCACTCGGCGGCGGCCCGGACAGCCCGGTGCAACTGGTTCGTACGGAACCGCAGCAGCGACGCCTCCTGCTCGCTCTGCTTGGCCTCGGTCACGTCATGGAAGAGCCAGCCCACACCAAGCGGCACGGGCTCCTCCGCGAGCGGCGACGCCAGCCGGACGAACCCGCAGCGCCAGCAGCGCCGCTGCTCACCGTCCTGCGTACGCACGCTCACCCAGATCTCGGCCGGTGCGGGCGGCGCGCCCTCGGCCAGCACATGCGTGAGCGCGCTCTCCAGTTCCTCGACACCCTGGGCGAGCAGATCCCCGAGGGGCCGCCCCAGTACGGACGTACGCCCGACGCCCAGCGCCCGCGCGGCGTGCGCGTTGACCAGGGCGGGCCGCAGATCGGCGTCGACGAGCACGACACCCCAGCTCGCGTCCTCGAACAGCGCCTCACTCAGCGCGATGGACCGCTCCAGGTCGATCTGCGCGTGCACCTCACTGAAAGCGCAGTACAAGCCCGCGGGCTTACCGTCCGGCCCACGCACCGCCGCCGACTGTGTCCGCACGAGCACCCGCCCGCCGTCCTTGGTCAGCAGCGCGAACTCGTGCACCTGCCGCCCGGGAGCGTGCATGGCGGCCAGCAGCCGCCCCTCCACCTCCTCGGCGTCGGCACTGCGCACCGCCCAGCCGGCGAACCCGTGCCGCCCCACGGCCTCGGCGGCGGTCCACCCGAGGATCCGCTCGGCCTCACGGTTCCAGTGCGTCACCACCCCGTCGGCGTCGAAGGCGCACAGGGCCGCGTCCATGCCGTCGAGCAGCGCGGCCAGCAGATCCGAGCCGTCCGAAACCTCCGGACCGTCCCGCTCGGGCTCGTCCGGCCCGATCTCGTCGGTGGTCCCACTACGCCGGGAAGCACTCACCTGGACCCCCTGCAGGCTGCCGCGTCCGCACGTACGGCACGTCGGTTCGCTCACTAACAATCATCTAACTGGAACGTGACGCAGCACACACCGGGTTCCCACAAGATTGAAGGAATCGTTGTGTGCCGGAAATCCGAGTACCCCGCCACGCCGCCGGGCTAGGCCCGGGACGGCGCAAGCCTCAGATCCACCCACACCTCGGTCTCACCGTCCAGCACATACCGCTCCACCTCCACGAACCCCCGCGCCCCGAACCGCAGCCCGTCCTCATTCACTGCCAGCACACACGTCTCGATGGCCCGAGCCCCCAGCACATGCGCGTACCGGAGCCCCTTCTCATACAGCGCCGCCCCAAACCCCCGCCCCCGGTACTCGGGCAGCACGCGCGCGATGACGGTCGCCACACCCTCCTCCCCCTCGGGCGGCCGCACGGTCGAACACCCGACGAGCACCTCCCCGAGATACGCGTTCTCCAGCCGGTAACGCCCACCACGCTCCCGCACCTCGTCGATCCCCATCGCAGCGGGCGGCACGATCACGTTGTGCACGTGCCGCCACTGCTCGAGCATGGCGTTCCCGTCGACCGGATCGATCCGCAGGTCGGACACGACGACGACCACTCCCCTCCGAAACAGCTTCTGGACCCCCGACTACTGCCCGTGGGCAGGCATCTGGACCGGACGCATCTCTGTCCGTGCCAGGGGGGCAGCACAGTCTCAGCACACCGGCAGGCCGGATCAACGTCTCCCACTCGAATCTGCGGCTCGTGCAGCGGGGCGACGGATACGGGTACAGCAGCCGCCCGGAACGAGCACAGTCAACATCTCGAAAAAGCGGTTGATCCGTGGCCCGGGGGTTCTTAGTGTGACTAGCACTTCGGAGAGGAGGTGGTTCGGCAGATGGATTCATACCGGACGGAAGAGGTGGCTGCGGGCTAGCGGCCCGTCACCCACCGAGTGCGGTGCCGGACCAGCGTGTGCGAGATACACGCAGCCGGCCAATTCAACGCAGTCACCCGACCCGCGAGCTCGCCGGTACGTCCGGCCGGCTTCTTCGCCGTCAGGCGGAGGGACCCCGAGCTCGTGGGTCGTCTGCGTTCGCGGGACCGGCCGAGTGGCACCACGCGGAGTTGTTCGGTCCCGCGTGATGCCCGGCGACAGGGCTCAGCGCACGGTGTCGCCGTAGCCCTCGATCTCCTGCGGGTCGCGGGAGCCGGGGCCGATGTAGCGGGCGGACGGGCGGACCAGGCGGCCGGTGCGCTTCTGTTCGAGGATGTGGGCCGACCAGCCGGCCGTGCGGGCGCAGGTGAACATCGAGGTGAACATGTGGGCCGGGACCTCGGCGAAGTCGAGGACGATGGCGGCCCAGAACTCGACGTTCGTGGCGAGGACCCGGTCGGGGCGGCGGGCGTGGAGTTCGGCCAGGGCCGCCTTCTCCAGGGCTTCGGCGATCTCGAAGCGGGGGGCGCCGAGTTCGCGGGCGGTGCGGCGCAGGACGCGGGCGCGGGGGTCTTCGGCGCGGTAGACGCGGTGGCCGAAGCCCATCAGGCGTTCGCCCTTGTCGAGGGCCTGCTTGACGTACGCGTCGGCGTCGCCGGTGCGTTCGATCTCCTCGATCATGCCGAGGACGCGGGAGGGGGCGCCTCCGTGCAGCGGGCCGGACATGGCTCCTACGGCGCCGGAGAGGGCGGCCGCGACGTCCGCGCCCGTCGAGGCGATGACGCGGGCCGTGAAGGTGGACGCGTTCATGCCGTGTTCGGCGGCGGAGGTCCAGTAGGCGTCGACGGCCGCCACGTGCTTGGGGTCGGGCTCGCCGCGCCAGCGGATCATGAAGCGCTCGACGACGGACTGCGCCTTGTCGATCTCCCGCTGCGGGACCATGGGCAGGCCCTGGCCGCGGGCGGACTGGGCGACGTAGGACAGGGCCATCACGGCGGCTCGGGCCAGATCCGCCCGGGCCTGGGCGGCGTCGATGTCCAGCAGCGGTTTCAGGCCCCAGACGGGGGCCAGCATGGCGAGTGCCGACTGGACGTCGACGCGGATGTCGCCGGAGTGCACGGGGATCGGGAAGGGTTCGGCGGGCGGCAGGCCGGGGTTGAAGGCGCCGTCGACGAGCAGTCCCCAGACGTTGCCGAACGAGACCTGACCGACGAGGTCCTCGATGTCGACGCCCCGGTACCGGAGTGCGCCGCCCTCCTTGTCGGGTTCGGCGATCTCCGTCTCGAACGCGACGACTCCTTCGAGTCCGGGTACGAAGTCGGACATCAGGCGGCTCCTCGTGATGTGTGCGACGGGTGTTGGGGTGTTCTGTTGTTTGCTGCGGCTGGTGTGGGTGGTGCGGCTGTTGGGGGTGCGGGGTGCGGCTTCCACGTGGCAGGCGGTGGGTATGCGTCCGTCCCATGGCTCCGCGGTTCGTCTCCGAGAACTCGCGGTCCTGGGCGGTACTCCCGTGATGCCCCGTGCGGTCGGCGGTCATCCGACCGGAACGGCATCAGCACGATATCCCCGAGTGCCACCCTTGGGGAGGGCTTGCGGCACTCAGTGCCATGCAGTGATGAAGACCACCATGCCGAGCGTCGCCCGCTCATACGGCAGGATGACGGCGTGACCGACCGAGACGCCGCCCTCGATCCCGCCTCCATGCGTAAGCACTACCGCGCCGAGGGGCTGGCCGAGGCCGACCTGGCCGCAACGCCCGTCGAGCAGTTCGCGCGCTGGTTCAAGGAGGCCGCGATCGAGGGGCGGCTCTTCGAGCCGAACGCCATGGTCGTCGCCACGGCGGACGCCGAGGGCCGGCCCAGCGCGCGCACGGTGCTGCTGAAGCACTTCGACGAGCAGGGCTTCGTCTTCTACACCAACTACGACTCCCGCAAGGCCCGCGAGCTGGCGGAGAACCCGTTCGTCTCGCTGCTGTTCCCGTGGCATCCGATGGCCCGCCAGGTCATCGTCACGGGCGTCGCGCGGCGCACCGGACGGGACGAGACCGCCGCGTACTTCCGCAGCCGCCCGCACGGCTCCCAGCTCGGTGCGTGGGCGAGCGCGCAGTCCTCGGTGATCGCGGACCGGGCCGACCTGGACGCTACCTACGCGGAGCTGGCCGCCCGCTACCCGGAGGGCGAGCAGGTGCCGGTCCCGCCGAACTGGGGCGGCTTCCGGGTGGCCCCGCAGGCGGTGGAGTTCTGGCAGGGCCGCGAGAACCGGCTGCACGACCGGCTGCGGTACGTGGCGGAGCCGGACGGGAGCTGGCGGGTGGAGCGGCTGAGTCCGTGAGGCGGCGGCTCAGTCCGTGAGGACGGGGAGACCGCCCAGTCCGTGAGGGGCGCGGGGCCGCCCAATCGGTGAGAGCGGAGGCTGCCCAGCCCGTGAGAGCGGAGGCTGCCCAGTGAGAGCGGGGGCCGCCCAGCCCGTGAGAGCGGGGGCCGCCCAATCGGTAGGAGGGCGGGGCGCTCAGCCCCTGAAGCCCCGGGGCCGCCCGATCCGTGAGTCGGGGGCGGCGGGCGGCATGCCTGTCGGGGCGGGTTGGTTCCGGAGCGTTGGTGCGGTCCTCCGTCAGGCCAGCGCCTCGTCCAGCAGCCTGGCCCACTGTGTGACGACGCGGTCGCGGCGGCCGGCGTCGTCGGTGAGGAGGTTGGCGAGGCCGAGGCCGCGGGCCATGTCCAGCAGGCCCTGCACCGTCTCCCGTACGCCCGCCCGGGACTCGTCGGCGCCTAGCAGGTCCACGGCGATGCGGTGGGTCTCGCGGCCGACGCGGGCCTCCAACTCCGTGACCCGCGGTCGCAGCTGGGCCTCGTTGGAGGCGGCGACCCACAGGTGGAGGGCGGCGCGGAAGAGGGGGCCGGTGTAGAGGTCGACGAGGGCGGAGACGACGGTCCGGCGGTCGTCTGTCGCGGCGCCCTGCGGGAAGAGGGCGCGCAGGGCGGTGGAGCGTTCTTCGGCGACGTACTCGACGGCCGCGGTGAAGAGGTCCTCGCGGGTCGGGAAGTGGTGCTGGGCGGCGCCGCGGGAGACGCCGGCGCGTTCGGCGACGACGGTGACCGTGGAGCCCGCCCAGCCGTGTTCGGCGAGGCAGGCCACGGCGGCTTCCAGGAGGCGCTGCCGGGTGGCTCGGCTGCGGTCCTGTTTGGGGACGCGGTCGCCCGGGGCACGGTCGACCGCGTTCACAGCACCCATGCGGGATCCCGTCGTTCTAGGAAGGCCGTCATGCCTTCGCGGGCGTCGGCGGAGGCGAACAGGCGGGCGGAGAGTCTTGCCAGTTCGCCCGCGTCCAGGTCGAAGGCCTCCAGCACCTTAGCTGTGAGCAGGCGTTTCGTCTCGGCCAGGGCGCGTGGGGAGGCTCGTCGCAGTCCGTCGAGGACGGGGGCGAGGACCTCGTCGACGTCGGTGTGGTCGTGGTCGCCGGCCGTCGTGAGGAGGCCGATGCGGGCGGCCTCGGCCGCGTCGAAGGTCTCGCCGGTGAGGTAGTAGCGGGCGAGGGCGCGAGGGTCGACGCGGGGCAGGAGGGGGAGGGAGATCAGCGCCGGTGCCACTCCGATGCGGACCTCGGTGAAGGCGAAGGTGGCGGTGTCGGAGGCGGCCGCGATGTCGCAGGCGCCGAGGAGGCCGAGGCCGCCGGCCCGTACGTGGCCGGTGACCCGGGCCACGACGGGTTTGCGCAGCTTGACGATCTGGCGGAGCAGGGCGACGAGGGCCTTGGGCTGGGGCGGCTCGCGCAGGTCGGCGCCCGCGCTGAAGGTGGTGCCGGCGTGGGTGAGGACGACGGCGCGTACGTCGTCGTCCTTGCCGGACCGTTTCAGGGCGTCCGCGAGTTCGTGCACCAGCGCGGCGGACAGGGCGTTGCGGTTGTGCGGCGAGTCCAGGGTGAGGGTGGTGATGCCGCGTTCGTGTGTGGGGTGGACCAGGGCGGTCACGTCCGCTCCCTGAGTTGTCGGCGCAGGATCTTTCCGGAGGCGGCGCGCGGGACGCCTTCGATGAAGGTGACGTGGCGGACGCGTTTGTAGGGGGCGACGCGTTCGGCGACGTACATCATGACCTCTCCTTCCAAGAGGTCGGTGGCGGTCGGCTGGCGGACCACGTAGGCGTGCGGGTTCTCGTTGCCGTCGTCGTCGTAGACGCCGATGACGGCCGCGTCGGCGATGCCGGGGTGGGTGAGGAGCAGGGCTTCCAGTTCGGCGGGGGCCACCTGGAAGCCCTTGTACTTGATGAGTTCCTTGACGCGGTCCACGACGAACAGCCAGCCGTCGGCGTCGGCGTGGCCGACGTCTCCGGTGTGCAGCCAGCCGTCGGGGTCGATCATCGCGGCGGTGGCGTCGGGGCGGCCCAGGTAGCCCTTCATGACCTGGGGGCCGCGGATGAGGATCTCGCCGGACTCGCCGATGCCGAGGTCCTTGTCGGGGTCGTCGAGGGAGACGATCCGCATCTCGGTGCCGGCGATGAGCCTGCCGACGGTCCCGGCGGGTGCCTCGCGCATGGCGTCCAGGGGGACGACGTGGGTGCCCGGGGACAGTTCGGTCATGCCGTAGGCCTGGCCGACGGGGGGCAGGCCGAGCCGCTGGGAGCAGGCGGCCGCGAGCTTGGCGTCCAGGGGGGCGGCGGCGCTGAGGATGTACTGCAGGGACGACAGGTCGTACTGCGCGACCGCGGGGTGCTTGGCGAGGGCGAGGACGATCGGCGGGGCGACGTAGAGGCCGGTGATGCGGTGGTTCTGGATGGCCGCGAGGAAGGTCTCCAGGTCGAAGCGGGGCAGGACGACGACGGTGGCGCCCATGCGCAGGGGGGCGTTCATGAGGGCGGTCAGACCGTATATGTGGAAGAAGGGCAGCACGGCGAGGATGCGGTCGCCGGGGCCGGTTCCCATGGCGGGTTCGAGCTGGGCGAGGTTGGTGGCGATCTGGCGGTGCGTGAGCATCACGCCTTTGGGTGTGCCGGTGGTGCCCGAGGAGTACGGGAGGGCGGCCACGTCCTCGGCGGGGTCGATGTCGACCTGGGGCTCGGGGGCCGCGGACGCCAGCATGTCGATGAGTGAGCGGTGTCCGGGGGCGCTGTCGCAGACGAAGATCTCCCGGACGCCGCCGGCGAGTTCGGCGGCCCTGCGGGCGGTCTGCAGGAGCGGGGAGACGGTGACGATCCAGCGGGCGGCGGAGTCGGTGAGCTGCTTGGCGAACTCTTCCGGGGTGGCGAGAGGGTGCACGGTCGTGACGGAGGCCCCCGCGCGCGTGGCGGCGTAGAACGCGGTCGGGAAGGCGATCGTGTTGGGGCTGTGCAGGGCGAGGACGTCGCCCTTGCGGACGCCCGCCTCGGCGAGGGCGGCGGCGACCCGGCGGTGGAAGCGGTCCAGTTGGTCGTAGGTGAGCGTGGTGCCGTCGGTGCCGTCGATCAGGGCGGGCGCGTCACCGAACTCGGCGGCCCGGCCGAGCACCGCCTCGTGGATGGGGAGTTCTACGGGCGGGACGTCTGCGTACTCGCTGCGGAACATGGTTCCTCCTCGCGCGGCACGTGCCGGTCAGTACGACTTGGGCAGGCCCAGGGTCTGGTGGGAGACGTAGTTGAGAATCATCTCCCGGCTCACCGGAGCAATACGAGCCACGCGTGCGGCCGTTATCAACGATCCGAGCCCGAACTCACGCGTGAGGCCGTTCCCGCCGAGCGTGTGCACCGCCTGGTCGACCGCTTTCACGCAGGCCTCCCCGGCCGCGTACTTGGCCATGTTGGCGGCCTCGCCTGCGCCTGCGTCGTCCCCAACGTCGTACAGGTGGGCCGCCTTCTGCATCATCAGGCGGGCCAGTTCGAGGTCGATGTGTGCTTGGGCGAGGGGGTGCGCGATGGCCTGGTGGGCGCCGATGGGGGTGTTCCAGACGGTGCGGTCGCGGGCGTACGCGATGGCTCGGGCGAGGGCGTGGCGGCCCATGCCGATGGCGAAGGCGGCGGTCATGATGCGTTCGGGGTTGAGGCCGGCGAAGAGCTGGAGGAGGCCGGCGTCCTCCTCGCCCACGAGGGCGTCGGCGGGGAGCCGTACGTCGTCGAGGGTGAGCTCGAACTGCTTTTCCGCGGCGGTGAGTTCCATGTCGATGCGGTGGCGGGTGAAGCCGGGTGTGTCGCGGGGGACGATGAAGAGGCAGGGCTTGAGGCTGCCGGTGCGGGAGTCCTCCGTGCGGCCGACGATGAGGGTGGCGTGGGCGATGTCGACGCCGGAGATGAAGACCTTGCGGCCGGTGAGGAGCCAGTCCCCGGTGTCGGGGTCGCGGCGGGCCGTGGTGGTGATGCGGTGGCTGTTGGAGCCGGCGTCGGGTTCGGTGATGCCGAAGGCCATGGTTCGGGTGCCGTCCGCGAGGCCGGGGAGCCAGTGTTGTTTCTGGGCGTCCGTGCCGAAGCGGGCGATGACGGTGCCGCAGATGGCCGGGGAGACGACCATCATGAGCAGGGGGCAGCCGGCGGCGCCGAGTTCTTCGAGGACGATGGAGAGTTCGGCGATGCCCCCGCCTCCGCCGCCGTACTCCTCGGGGAGGTTGACGCCGAGGTAACCGAGTTTTCCTGCCTCGGACCAGAGGGCTTCCCGGTCGTGGTGGCGGCCGTGGCGGGTGCCGAGGGCGGCTACGGCGGCGCGGAGGGCTTTGTGTTCTTCGGTTTCGGTGGTGTGGGGCATGGAGCTCCTTCCCGGGTGCGGGTCGTCGTTGGTCGCGCAGTTCCCCGCGCCCCTAGGTTGGCCGGACCACCGCCAGTAGGGAGCCGACCGTCACTTGTTGGCCGGGGACAGCGTTCAAGGCGCTCAAGGTGCCCGTCGTCGGCGCGGTGATCTTGTGTTCCATCTTCATCGCCTCCAGCCACAGCAGGGGCTGGCCCGCCTGGACGGCGGAGCCGAGCTCCACGCCCTCGGCCACCCGCACCACCGTGCCCGGCATGGGGGCGACCAGGGAGCCGGGGGCCAGTTGGGCCACCGGGTCGGGGAAGCGGGGCAGGGCGGTGAGCCGGGTGGCGTTGACGTGCACCTCGTCGCCGTACCGCGCCACCTCGAACCTGCGCTGTACGCCGTCCACTTCGAGTACGACGAGATGCGCGTCGGCGTGGACGACCCGCACTCCGTCCGCCTCCAGGCCCGCCCGGGTGTGCCGGTAGTGGACCTCGTGCTCCTCTCCCGCCGTCGTGTAGCGCTTGGCCTGCGGCTGGGAGGGGACGTTGCGCCAGCCTCCGAAGCGGGAGCGGCCGTGGGCGTCGGCGAGGGCGGCGGCCAGGGGGGCGTGGGGTTCGGGAGCGGGAGCGGTGAGTTCGGGCAGGTGGCGGCCGTAGAAACCCGTGTCCATGCGGGCGGTGGTGAACTCCGGGTGCCGTAGCGACCGTACGAGGAGGTCCCGGTTGGTGACGGGGCCGTGGAGCGTGGCCCGCTCCAGGGCGCCGACCAGTTTGCGGACGGCCTCCGCGCGGGTGGGGGCGTGGGCGACGACCTTGGCGAGCATGGGGTCGTAGTGGACGCCGATGGAGTCGCCGTCCTCGTGGCCGGTGTCCAGGCGGACGCCTTCGGGGACGGTCAGGCGGTGCAGGGTGCCGGTCTGGGGGGTCCAGTCGTTCGCCGGGTCCTCGGCGTAGAGGCGGGCCTCCACGGCGTGGCCGCGCGCGCGTGGGGGGTCGCTTTCGAGGGGGTGGCCTTCCGCTACGCGGATCTGGTGGGCGACCAGGTCGATGCCGAAGACGGCTTCGGTGACGGGGTGTTCGACCTGGAGGCGGGTGTTCATCTCCAGGAAGTGGGGTTTGCCGTCGGCGACGAGGAACTCGACCGTGCCGGCGCCCACGTAGTCGACCGCGCGGGCGGCGCGTACGGCCAGGGCGTGCAGTTCCTCGGCGAGGCCGTCGGGCAGGGCGGGCGCGGGCGCCTCCTCGATCACCTTCTGGTGGCGGCGCTGGAGGGAGCAGTCGCGCGTGCCGAGCGCCCACACCGTGCCGTGTGTGTCGGCGAGCACCTGGACCTCGACGTGGCGCCCGTTCTCCACGTACGGCTCGACGAACACCTCGCCGTCGCCGAAGGCGCTCGCGGCCTCGGCGCGCGCGGCTTCCAGCGCGGAGTCCAGGTCCTCCAGACGGCGCACGATCCGCATCCCGCGCCCCCCGCCGCCCGCCGCCGCCTTCACCAGGACGGGCAGGTCGGCCTCGGCGACCTCGTACAGGGGTTCGAGGTCCATCAGTTCCTTGGCGCGCGTCTTTGACGCCATCGCCTCGATCGCCTCCGGTGGCGGGCCGATCCAGACCAGGCCGGCGTCCAGGACGGCACGCGCGAAGCCGGCGTTCTCGGAGAGGAAGCCGTAGCCGGGGTGCACGGCGTCCGCGCCGGCGGCGACGGCGGCCTTCACGATCAGGTCGCCGCGCAGATACGTGTCGGCGGGCGCCGCGCCCGGCAGTCGTACCGTCGCGTCGGCCACGCGCGCGTGGAGGGCGTTGTCGTCGGCGTCCGAGTGCACGGCGACCGTCCGGATGCCCAGCTCACGGCAGGTGCGGAAGACGCGGCAGGCGATCTCGCCCCGATTGGCGACCAGCAGTGTCGAAATCATGGGTCTCACATCCGGAAGACGCCGAAGCCGCCCCGCGCGCCCTCGTAGGGGGCCGTGTGGAGGGCGGACAGGCACAGGCCGAGGACGGTGCGGGTGTCGCGGGGGTCGATGACGCCGTCGTCGTACAGCCGCCCGGACAGGAACATGGGGAGCGACTCGGACTCGATCTGCTGCTCCACCATGGCGCGCAGGGCGGCGTCCGCGTCCTCGTCGTACGGCTTTCCCTTGGCGGCCGCGGACTGCCGGGCGACGATCGAGAGGACGCCGGCGAGTTGCTGGGGGCCCATGACGGCGGACTTGGCGCTGGGCCAGGCGAAGAGGAAGCGGGGGTCGTAGGCGCGGCCGCACATGCCGTAGTGACCGGCGCCGTAGGACGCGCCCAGGAGGACCGACAGGTGCGGGACCTTCGAGTTGCTGACGGCGTTGATCATCATCGCGCCGTGCTTGATGATGCCGCCCTGCTCGTACTCCTTGCCGACCATGTAGCCGGTGGTGTTGTGCAGGAAGAGCAACGGGATGTCCCGCTGGTTGGCGAGCTGGATGAACTGGGCGGCCTTCTGGGACTCCGCGCTGAAGAGGACCCCCTGCGCGTTGGCGAGGATGCCGACCGGGTAGCCGTGGAGGGTCGCCCAGCCGGTCGTCAGGCTCGTCCCGTACAGGGGCTTGAACTCGTCGAAGTCGGAGGCGTCGACGATCCGGGCCACGACCTCGCGCGGGTCGAAGGGGGTCTTCAGGTCACCGGGGACGATCCCCAGGAGCTCGTCCTCGTCGTACTTCGGGGGGACGGCCGGGCCCGGATCGTCGTATGCCTTGCGGTGGTTGAGGCGGGCCACCACGCGGCGTGCCTGCCGCAGGGCGTCCCGCTCGTCGACGGCGAAGTGGTCGGCGAGGCCCGACACGCGCGCGTGCATCTCCGCGCCGCCCAGCGACTCGTCGTCGCTCTCCTCGCCGGTGGCCATCTTCACGAGCGGCGGCCCGCCGAGGAACACCTTCGCGCGTTCCTTGACCATGATCACGTGGTCGGACATGCCGGGGATGTACGCGCCGCCCGCGGTCGAGTTGCCGAAGACGACCGCGACGGTGGGGATCCCGGCGGCGGAGAGCCGGGTGAGGTCCCGGAAGATCGCGCCCCCGGGGATGAAGATCTCCTTCTGGGAGGGCAGGTCGGCCCCGCCGGACTCCACCAGGCTGATGCAGGGCAGCCGGTTGGCGAGCGCGATGTCGTTGGCGCGCAGGGCCTTCCTCAGAGACCAGGGGTTGCTCGCGCCCCCGCGCACGGTCGGGTCGTTGGCCGTGATCAGACACTCCACGCCCTCGACCACCCCGATGCCGGTGACGAGGGACGCGCCGACCGCGTACTCGCTGCCCCAGGCGGCCAGCGGCGACAGCTCCAGGAAGGGCGTGTCGGGGTCCAGGAGCAGTTCGACGCGCTCACGGGCCAGGAGCTTGCCGCGCCCCCGGTGCCGCTCGACGTACTTCGGGCCGCCGCCCTCGACGGCCTTCGCGTGCTCGGCGTCGAGGTCGGCGAGCTTGGCGAGCATGGCCTCGCGGTTGGCTCGGAAGTCGGCGCCGCCGGTGTCCAGGGCGGAGCTGATGACCGTCACAGGAGGGCCTCCGGGATGTCCAGGTGGCGGGAGCGCAGCCATTCGCCCAGGGCCTTGGCCTGCGGGTCGAAACGGTGCTGTGCGGCGACGCCGTCGCCGAGGATCCCCTCGACGACGAAGTTGAGGGCGCGGAGGTTCGGGAGGACGTGCCGGGTGACGGTGAGCTGACGGCTCTCGGGTATCAGCTGCTGGAACCGCTCGGCGGTCAGCTCGTGCGCGAGCCACCGCCAGCCGTCCTCGCTCCGCGCCCACACCCCGACGTTGGCGTCCCCGCCCTTGTCCCCGCTACGGGCCCCGGCGACGAGCCCGAGAGGGGCACGCCGGACGGGCCCGGCCGGCAGAGGCTCGGGCAGGGGTTCCGGCAGGAGGTCGGGGAGAGGCTCCGGCGGAGGTTCCGACGGGAGGTCGGGGAGGGGGTCTGGCAGGAGGTCCGGGACGGGCTCCGACGGAGGATCCGGCACGAGGTCCGGGTGAAGGCCCGGTGGGCGGTCCGCCAGGCGGTCCGGGACAGGCTCCGGCGGAGGTTCCGGTGGGAGGTCCGGGCGAAGACCCGACGGGCGGTCCGGGACAGGCTCCGACGGGCGTTCCGCCACGCGGTTTGGGCGAAGACCCGACGGGCGGTCCGGGACAGGCTCCGACGGAGGTTCCGCCAAGCGGTCCGGGCGAAAGCCCGACCGGGGCTCCGGCATGAGGTCCGGGCGAAGGCCCGACGGGGACGCTTGTGGTGCGTCGGGCACGAGGTCCGGGCGAAGGCCCGACGGGGACGCTTGCGGTGCGTCCGTGCCGTCGTCGTCGGCTCCGAGGGGCCTGGCGGCCGGGGGCACGGCGATGCGACGCCCGTCGTCGAGGACGGCGACGTGCGCCACGGCGTCCTGGGGGACGTACGCGGCCTCGAAGACGCCGTAGGGGGAACCCTTCCCCGGCGGAGCGAGCACGTGGAACCCGGGGTAGCTCGCCAGCGCCAGCTCCACGGCCGCCCCGCTCAACGCCCGGCCGACGACGCCCTGGTCCGGGTCCCGTACGACGAGCCGCAGCAGGGCGCTCGCGGTCTCCTCGGTCGGGGCGTCGGGCCGGTCGGTGCGGGTGAGGTCCCAGCGGACGTCGGAGGGGCGTGACATGGCGAACGCCTCGGCCATCTGCTCCTTTACCAGCGCGGCCTTGGCCTCGATGTCGAGGCCGGTCAGGACGAAGGCGACCTCGTTGCGGAAGCCTCCGAGGCGGGTGCGGCCCACCTTGAGGGCGGCGGGCGGGGCCTCACCCCGTACGCCGTGGAGCCGTACACGGTCGGGTCCGTCCTGGGTGAGCCGTACGGTGTCCAGCCGGGCGGTGACGTCGGGTCCCGGGTACCGGGCGCCGGCCGTCTCGTACAGCAGTTGGGCGGTCACCGTGCCGACGTCGACGAAGCCGCCCGTGCCCGGGTGCTTGGTGATGACGCTGCTTCCGTCGGCGTGGACCTCGGCGAGCGGAAAGCCCGGCCGGCGGACGTCACGGCCCGCCTCCCGGAAGAACGCGTAGTTGCCGCCCGTGGCCTGCGCCCCGCACTCCAGGACGTGCCCGGCGACGACGGCCCCCGCGAGCCGGTCGTAATCCGTCGGTGCCCAGCCGAAGTGGGCTGCGGCGGGGCCGGTGACGAGCGCCGCGTCCGTCACCCGTCCGGTGACCACCACGTCCGCGCCCTCCCGCAGACAGGCGGCGATCCCGAAGCCGCCGAGGTACGCGTGGGCGGTGAGGCTGTCCGGATGGTCGGCGCCGAGGTCGTCGCCCTCGACGTGCGCGACGCGTACGGGGATGCCGAGCCGGTCGGCCAGGTGCCGCACGGCGTCGGCGAGTCCGGCGGGATTCAGACCGCCGGCGTTGGTGACGATCCGCACCCCCCGCTCGTGGGCCAGCCCCAGGCACTCCTCCAGCTGCCGCAGGAACGTGCGGGCGTACCCGGCGCCGGGGTCCTTCAGCCGGTCGCGGCCCAGGATCAGCATGGTCAGCTCGGCGAGGTAGTCGCCGGTGAGGACGTCGAGTTCGCCGCCGGTGAGCATCTCGCGCATGGCGTCGAAGCGGTCGCCGTAGAAGCCGGAGGCGTTGCCGATACGAAGGGTCACTGTGCGGCGCCCTTCGGCGGGCGTGCCTCGCCCGGCGGCCCCGCGAAGGCCTGGGCGATGTCGAGCCACCGGTCGGCATCGGGACCGTCGGCCTCGACCGCGAGGTCGGCGCGGTGGGCGCGCCGGGTGACGAGGAGGCAGAAGTCGAGGGCGGGCCCGGTGACGCGCTGGGGTGCCGTCTCCGGGCCGTACACCCACAAGTCCCCGCCGGGACCGACGAGTTCGATGCGGAACTCCTGTGCCGGCGGGTTCAGTCCGCGCACTCCGAAGGCGTAGTCCCGTGCCCGCACGCCGATGTGGGCCACATGCCTGAGCCGGTCGGTGGGCGGCCGCGCCACACCCAGGGTGTCCGCCACGTCCTGTCCGTGGGCCCACGTCTCCATGAGCCGCGCGGTGGCCATGGAGGCGGCCGACATGGGCGGGCCGTACCAGGGGAAACGGGCGCCGGGCGGGGCGGCGCGCAGTGCGTCGTCGAGGGCGGTCCGCCCCTGCCGCCACCGCGGCAGCAGTTCGGCGGGCGGAAGTCCGGCGCCCTCTTCCGCGCCCTCGTCGACGAAGGAGTCGGGGGCGGCCAGGGCCTGCTCGGCCAGCTTGCGGAACCCGTCCCGGTCGGTGACCGCCAGCAGGGCGGCCCGGTCGGTCCAGGCGAGGTGCGCGACCTGGTGGGCGATGGTCCAGCGGGGGGCGGGGGTGGGGAGGTTCCACTGTTGTGGTTCCAACTCGGCCAGCAGCTGGTCGAGTTGGTCGCTTTCGGCACGCAGGTCGTCGAGCACGGGCGTCGGGTCGGCCATGGGGCGAGCATGGCAGCGGCCCAGGAAACAAGCAAGCATGCTTGCATGAATTGATGCGGGCGGGAATCGGGGCGGAAATTCGCGCGCGCGGCCCGCTGCTCCCGCAGTACGGTCGGCCGATGTTCGATGAGGACGGTTACTTCGGAGAGTCCGTCGCGCAGAGGTACGACGAGTCGTCGGCGCAGATGTTCGCGTCCGACGTCGTGGAACCGGCCGTCGATGTCCTGGCGGAGCTGGCCGGTACCGGCCGGGCCCTCGAACTGGGCATCGGCACCGGACGTATCGCGTTGCCGCTGTCGCGGCGCGGTGTCGAGGTCCATGGCATCGATCTGTCCCGTGCGATGACGGACCGGCTGCGTGCCAAGCCCGGCGGCGAGGCGATCGGTGTGACGATCGGGGACTTCGCGACGACGCGGGTGGCGGGCGGCTTCTCCGTCGCCTGTCTGGTCTTCAACACGATCATGAATCTGACGACGCAGGACGCCCAGGTGGACTGCTTCCGCAACGCCGCTGCCCATCTCGAGCCCGGCGGGTGCTTCGTCGTCGAGGTCATGGTCCCCGACCTGCGCCGGCTTCCGCCGGGGCAGAACGCCGTGCCGTTCCATGTGGGCTCGACGCGGCTGGGCTTCGACACCTACGACGTCGCCACCCAGTCGATGAGCTCGCATCACGTCGAGGTCGAGGACGGCCGCGGGTCCTTCTGGTCCATCCCGTTCCGGTACGTCTGGCCCGCGGAGCTCGACCTGATGGCCCGGCTGGCCGGGATGCGGCTGCGCGAGCGGTGGGACGGATGGACGCGGCAACCGTTCACGGGCGAAAGCCGGCAGCACGTCTCCGTCTGGGAGAAGCCCGGCGGCTGACTCCCGTCAGACCTCCGGCACGGTCGCCTTCCCCCGCCCCACCTGCGTCCGCACCGCCCCCATGCTCGCCGCGACGACCAGGGCGATCGCGGCGGCCTCCGTGGTGGTCAGAGCCTGGTCGAGCAGAAGGAAACCGGCGGCGGCGGCGATGGCCGGTTCCAGACTCATGAGGATGGCGAAGGTGGAGGCGGGCAGGCGGCGGAGGGCGAGGAGTTCGAGGGTGTAGGGCAGGACGGAGGAGAGGAGGGCGACCGCCGAGCCGAGGGCGATCGTCGTCGGGTCGAGCAGTTTGGTGCCCGCCTCGGCGATGCCCAGCGGGAGGAACAGCAGGGCGGCCACCGCCATCGCCAACGCGAGCCCGTCCGCCTTCGGGAAGCGGCGGCCCGTACGCGCGCTGAAGACGATGTACGCCGCCCACATGGCGCCCGCACCCAGGGCGAAGGCCACGCCTGCGGGGTCGAGGTCGCTGAAGCCCCCGCCGCCGAGGAGGAAGACGCCGGCGAGGGCGAGACCCGCCCAGACGAAGTTGAGCGCGCGGCGGGAGGACAGGACCGAGAGGGCGAGAGGGCCGAGCACCTCGAGGGTGACCGCCGCGCCCAGCGGGATGCGGTGAACGGCCTGGTAGAAGAGGCCGTTCATCGCGGCCATGGTGAGGCCGAAGGCGACGACGGTGCCCCAGTCGGCGCGCGAGTGGCCGCGCAGCCGGGGCCGGCAGATCAGCAGCAGCACGACTGCCGCCGCCAGCAGACGCAGAGCGACCACACCGAGCGCGCCGGCCCTCGGCATCAGCGTCACGGCGAGGGCGCCGCCGAACTGCACCGAGACGCCTCCGGCGAGCAGCAGCCCCACCGGTCCGAGGGAGCCCCAGCGATGCGGGGTGCCGTCCGCAGTGGGCGCGGGGCCGACCGGCGTCGGAGTGCTGGAGGGGGTGGCGGCTGCGCTGGGGGTACTCACGGTGCCTTCCGGGGCGGATCGAGCTTCGTACATCTCACTGCACGCTGGAGTCCAGAGTAATGGACTGTGCCAGGTGTGTGAACCCGTATGCGACTGTCACCGGCCAGGTGTGTGAACCGTATGCGACTGTCACCGGCCAGGTGTGCGAACCGTATGCGACTGTCACCGGCCGGGCGTGCCGCCCGAGCGGCCCCACTGGCTACCGGCGGGACATGTACAGACCCAGCGCCTTGTGCAGCAGCCGGTTGATCGGGAAGTCCCACTCCCCCAGGTACTCGACCGCCTCACCGCCCGCGCCGGCCTTGAAGCGCAGGAGACCCAGGAGGTGGTTGGACTCCTCCAGCGTGTCGGTGATGCCCCGGAAGTCGTAGACGGCGGCGCCGAGTTCGTGGGCGTCGGCCATCATGCGCCACTGCATGGCGTTGTTGGGCTGGACCTCGCGCTTACGGCTGGTGGAGGCGCCGTACGAGTACCAGACGTGGTCGCCGACGGTGAGCATGGTGGCCGCGGCGAGGACCTCGCCGTCGTGGTGGGCGAGGTAGAGCCGCATGCGGTCGGGGTGCTCGGCGGTGAGCGCGGTCCACATGCGCTGGAAGTAGGACAGCGGGCGCGGAAGGAAACGGTCGCGCTCGGCGGTCTCGACGTACAGCCCGTAGAAGGCGGGCAGGTCCTCGTAGCCGCCGCGGACGACCTTCACGCCGGCCTTCTCCGCCTTCTTGATGTTGCGCCGCCACTGCTGGTTGAGGCCGCCCTGGATGTCCTCCAACGACCGTCCGGCGAACGGCACCTGGAAGACGTACCGGGGCTGCCCGGCCGCGAAGCCGCCCTCGCCCCCGGATTCGGTCCGCCGCCAGCCGGCCCGCAGCAGCCGGCCCGCCACATCGACGGCACGCGGTTCGTACGACGTCGCCTCCACGTCTCCCAGCCGTCGCGCCGCCGGGTCGGCGATCGCCGCCTTCACCACGTCGGCGCTCCATCGGCGGACGACGACGGGCGGGCCCATCTTCACCGAGAAGGCGCCCTGTCGCCTTAGGTGGGCGAGCATCGGGTCCAGCCAGCGGTCGAGGTCGCTCGCGTACCAGTCGATCAGCGGTCCCTCGGGCAGATACGCGAGGTACCTCCGCAGCTTCGGCACCGGCCGGAACAGTACGAGCCCCGCCCCCACCAGCCGCCCCTCCTCGTCGAACCACCCCAGACTCTCCGCCCGCCAGTCCGGCTTCACCTCGCCCCAGGAGGGGACCTGCATGTGGCTGGCGGAGGGGCGGGCCGCGACGAAGGCGAGATGGTCGTCGTGGGAGAGGGGCTGGACGCTGAGGGGCATGCGCGGGACTCCTTGACGGTGGCAGGGCCCGCCAGCCTATGAACCGCTGCAGCCCATGTCCGTGAGGCTCGAGTCGCCGTCGGTCATCGCCCCGCGGCCGGCCCCGCCGCCCGGGCGAACGCGAGAATGTCCGGGACCGCTTCCCGCAGGCTCCCGAAGTGGCGGTGCGCGCCGGTCTCGCCGCCCGCGGTGTTGACTCCCCACACCGTCATGCCGGCCCGCAGCCCCGACTCGACTCCGGACGGGGCGTCCTCGATCACCAGGCAGTCCTCGGGGCGGGCACCGAGGTGCTGGGCGGCCAGCAGGTAGGGCGCGGGCGA
This sequence comes from Streptomyces sp. NPDC058678, assembly GCF_042714835.1. Taxonomy (NCBI): domain Bacteria; kingdom Bacillati; phylum Actinomycetota; class Actinomycetes; order Kitasatosporales; family Streptomycetaceae; genus Streptomyces; species Streptomyces sp. NPDC058678. Next base: position 19,040 of record NZ_JBHXSG010000091.1, read on the forward strand.
CGGCTTGCCCTCCTCGACCGCGGCGGCGTCCACGACGAGGTGCGGTACCGGCAGCCCCGTCCGGGCGAACCGCCCGCGCACCCGGCGCTCGTAGTTCGAGGTCACCAGCGCCCACGCGCCCGGCGGCAGGGCGCCCAGCAGCTGCGACGCGCCGTCGAAGGCCGTGTAGACGCCGGAGCGGACGTCCTCGTCCTCCAGTCGGTGCAGTGCGGTCAGGCACTCGCCCGGATCCTGGTCCGGAGCCACCGTCGCGAAGGTCTCCATCGGCCGGGTCCGCAACGCCACCCGGTACACCTCGTCCGCGTCCAGGCCGTACCGGCCCGCCCACGTTCCCCAGACCCGGCGCTGGTTGTCCACGGCGTCGATCAACGTGCCGTCGACATCGAAGAGGACGTACTTCCTGGGGCCGGGCCGCACAGACTCACTGGTCACGCCGTGATCATGTCAGCAAGCCCCCGGACCGGTCATTCCCTTTCCCCGCCTCGCCCCTCCGGTCCCTCCAACCCTTCCGGCCTCCTGCCCCTCGGATCCCCCCAGTCCTTCCGAACTCTCCAGCCCTTTCAGCCCTTCCGGTCCTTCCGAACTCTCCAGCCCTTCCAGTCCCTCTGCCAGCACCTCCGCCAGATGCCGCCCCCGCACCCCCGCCAACTGCTCCAGCTGGGTACGGCACGAGAACCCGTCCGCCAGCACCACCGCGCCTTCGCCCTCCGCCGCTCGTGCCGCCGGCAGCAACCGCTCCTCCGCGCACGCGGCCGACACCTCGTAGTGGCCCTTCTCGAAGCCGAAGTTGCCCGCGAGGCCGCAGCAGCCGCCGGCCAGCTCGCCGGTGAGGCCGGCGGCCCGGCGCAGGCGGCGGTCGGGGGCGTCGCCGAGTACCGCGTGCTGGTGGCAGTGGGTCTGGCCGGTTGCCGGACGGTCCAGGCGGGGTGGGGTCCAGTCGGGGGCGAGGCGTTCCAGGGTCTCGGCGAAAGTCAGGATCCGGGACGCCAGGCGGGCGGCCCGGGGATCGTCGTGGAGGAGTTCCGGGAGGTCCGTGCGGAGGGCGGCGGCGCAGCTGGGTTCCAGGACGACGACCGGGGTGTCCGTCTCCAGCACCGGGGCCATGAGGTCGAGGGTGCGGCGCAGCACCGTACGGGCTCGGTCCAGTTGGCCCGTGGAGACGTACGTCAGCCCGCAGCAGACCCGGGCACGCCCCCGGACCACCGACACGGGGTTCAGGACGGTCGACCTGCCGTCTCCCACCCGCCCGCCCCTCCGCAGCCGCAGCGTCGGCGGCAGGGCCACCCGCAGTCCCGCCGCCTCCAGCACGCGGACGGCCGCCCGGCCCACGGACGGCGAGAGGTGTTCGGTGAAGGTGTCGGGCCACAGCACGACCAGCTCGCCCCGGCCGGAGGCGGACGGCCGGCGACGCCGCCACCACCTGCTGAACGTCTCCCCCGCCACCCGAGGGATCCGCCGCTCTCCGGCGATCCCGCTCAGGCGCTTCGCCGCCCACGCGAACGGCCGTACCGAGGCGAGCCCGTTGACCACCGCCCCGGCCCGCATCCGGGACACCCAGCGCAGCCACACGGGCAGCCACCCCATGCTGTAGTGGGCTAGCGGGCGCCGCCGCCCCGCGTAGTGGTGGTGGAGGAACTCCGCCTTGTACGTGGCCATGTCGACCCCGACCGGGCAGTCGGACCGGCAGCCCTTGCAGGACAGGCACAGGTCGAGGGCGTCCTTGACCTCCTCCGACCGCCAGCCGTCGGTGACCAGCTCGCCCGCGAGCATCTCGTGCAGCAGCCGGGCACGCCCGCGCGTGGAGTGTTCCTCCTCGCCGGTGGCCCGGAAGGACGGGCACATGACAGCAGTCCCGGACGCCGACGTCGTACGGCATTTCGCGACCCCGACACACCGGCGCACGGCCGCCGAGAAGTCGCCGCCGTCCGCCGGGTAGCCGAAGGCCACGTCCACCGGCCCGCGCGGGAGGACGGAGAAGCGGAGGTTCGTGTCGAGGGGGGCGGGGCGCACCAGCATGCCGGGGTTGAGCAGGTCGTCCGGGTCCCACAGCGCCTTCGCCCGCTCGAACAGGCCCACCAGTTCCTCGCCGTACATACGGGGCAGCAGCTCGGCCCTCGCCTGCCCGTCCCCGTGCTCCCCGGACAGCGAACCGCCATGGGCAACGACCAGCTCGGCCATCTCCTCCGAGAAGTGCCGGAAGCGGGCGATGCCCGGCTCCGTCAGGAGGTCGAAGTCGATGCGGACGTGGATGCAGCCGTCCCCGAAGTGGCCGTACGGCGTGCCGCGCAGCCCGTGCGCTGTCAGCAGGCCCCGGAAGTCGCGCAGGTAGGCGCCCAGCCGGGCCGGGGGCACGGCGCAGTCCTCCCAGCCGGGCCAGGCCTCGGAGCCGTCCGGCATCCGCGTCGCCGTGCCGCTCGCGTCCTCGCGGATGCGCCACAGCGCCCGTTGTCCGGCGGGGTCCGTCACCACGAGCGCGTCGACGACATCCGCGGCGCGCACAATCTCTTCCGCACGCGCGCGTGCCTGCGCCGGCGTCTCGCCGCCGGTCTCCACGAACAGCCAGGCCCCGCCCCGGGGCAGGTCGGCCGCGGAGCGGACCAGGTCGGCCGCCATGCCCTCCACGGTGAGCGGCCGGTACGGCAGCAGGCCGGCCGCAGCCTGGGCCGCCGCGCTCTCGTCGGCGTACGCCAGCACGGCCAGGGCACGCGCGCGTGGCGCCCGAACCAGCCGTACGACCGCCTCCGTCAGGACGCCCAGCGTGCCCTCCGAGCCGCAGAGGGAACGGGCGACGTCGACGCCGTTCTCGGGCAGCAGCGCGTCCAGGGCGTAGCCGGAGATACGGCGGGGCAGCTCGGGGAAGCCGGTGCGGAGGATCGACAGTTCCCCCTCCACCAGCTCCCGCAGGCCCGTCGGGGCGCCCGCCCAGCCCTGCCCGGGCCGCAGCCGCTCACCGCGCGCGGTGAGCACGGACAGCTCCCGCACGCTGTCCGCGGTCGTGCCCCAGGCCACCGAGTGCGAACCGCAGGAGTTGTTGCCGATCATCCCGCCGAGCGTGCAGCGGCTGTGGGTGGAGGGGTCCGGGCCGAAGCGCAGGCCGTGCGGGGCGGCGGCCTCCTGGAGGCGGTCCAGGACCAGCCCCGGCTGCACGACCGCGGTGCCCGCCTCCGGGTCGAGGGACAGCAGCCGGTTCATGTGCCGGGTGAAGTCCAGAACGACGCCCGTGCCCGTCGCCTGACCGGCGATCGACGTCCCGCCGCCGCGGGCCACGACCGGCACGCCGCGTTCCCGGCACACGGCGAGCACCGCCGCCACGTCGTCGGCGTCCCGTGGGGCCACCACACCGAGCGGGACGCGCCGGTAGTTGGACGCGTCCATGGTGACCAACGCCCGGGAGGTGACGTCGAATCCGACCTCGCCCCGGACGGCCTTGCGCAGCGCGGCCTCAAGATCCGTCATGCCTCCAGCAAACCAGCCCGTCGACACCGAGGCGTCTCACCCGACGGACTACGTTTCGACCAGGTTTCCCCCAGCGGCTACGCTCCCTTCCGTGGCTGAGATCCAGATTCCTTCTGACATCAAGCCCGCGGACGGACGTTTCGGCGCGGGACCCTCCAAGGTGCGGACGGAGGCGCTGGACGCACTCGCCTCCACCGGTACGTCCCTCATGGGCACCTCACACCGCCAGGCCCCGGTCAAGAACCTCGTCGGCAAGGTCCGCGAGGGCATCTCCGAGCTGTTCCAGCTCCCCGAGGGCTACGAGGTCGTCCTCGGCAACGGCGGCTCCACCGCCTTCTGGGACGTCGCGACCCACGGCCTCATCGACAACAAGTCGCAGCACCTCACCTTCGGCGAGTTCAGCTCCAAGTTCGCCAAGGCGGCCAAGCTCGCTCCGTGGCTCGCCGAGCCGACCGTCATCTCCTCCGACCCGGGCACCCACCCGGAGCCGCAGGCGGAGGCGGGCGTCGACGTGTACGCCTTCACCCACAACGAGACGTCCACCGGTGTCGCCGCGCCCGTCAAGCGGGTGCAGGGCGCCGACGCGGGCTCCCTCGTCCTCGTGGACGCCACCTCCGGCGCCGGCGGCCTCCCGGTCGACATCGCCGAGACCGACGTCTACTACTTCGCCCCGCAGAAGTCCTTCGCCTCCGACGGCGGCCTGTGGATCGCGATCTTCTCGCCGGCCGCGATCGAGCGCGCCGAGCGCATCCACGCGTCCGGCCGCCACGTGCCGGAGTTCTTCAGCCTGCCGACGGCGATCGACAACTCGCGCAAGAACCAGACGTACAACACCCCGGCGCTGGCCACCCTCTTCCTCCTCAACGAGCAGCTGGAGTGGTTCAACGGCCAGGGCGGCCTCGCCTGGTCCACGGCCCGCACGAAGGACTCCTCGACCCGCCTGTACGGCTGGGCGGACGAGTCCAAGTACGCGACCCCGTTCGTCACCGACCCGGCCAAGCGCTCGCAGGTCATCGGCACGATCGACTTCTCGGACGAGATCGACGCCGCGGCCGTCGCCAAGGTCCTGCGGGCCAACGGTGTCGTCGACACCGAGCCCTACCGCAAGCTCGGCCGCAACCAGCTCCGCGTCGCCATGTTCCCGGCGGTCGACCCGGCCGACGTCGAGGCGCTCACCAAGTGCGTCGACTACGTGATCGAGAAGCTGTAGTCGCCACAGCGGTACGCCGCTTTCGAGCGGTACGACGATGAGGGCGCCCGATGACCACCGGGCGCCCTTTTCCTGTACGCGTTGGAATTCGCTACGAGCTCTACGCCACGATCATCCTTGGGCGGAAGCGTCGTTGATGAACCAGCCCGCGGGGGCATCTCCCCAGCTCTGCTGGCACTCCGACCACCCCGCGTCAGCCCGCTGGCTCAGCGCCGCATCACACTCGGCCTTGGTGCTGTAGTAGGTCGCGGCTTGGGCGGAACCAGCGGTCGCGAGGCCGGCACCGACGGCCACCGCGACACCCGCGGCGAAGAGCGCGAGCTTCTTGCGCATGAGATTTTCCCCTTTTACCAATGCTGGAGTAATTGAACTGGGTTTATTCGACGCGTCGGAAACTCATCGATCAATCCCGGTCGCAGATAAGTTACATGCGTTTCCTGCGCGCCGAGCATCGGCTTTGTGGAGATACCGAAAACGATCACCGAGTTTCCGTTGGCCAAGTAATCTGCATCCCCGACGTTACGGATGAAGGGATGGAAGCAAATCCGTCGCCGTATCCGTCACGGAGCCGCCCATGCGGTCGAGCTGTCTGCGTCGAAGTCCCCGTGGAGTCCGACTCGACCGCAGACATGGGCCGGCGTACCGGCGTGCTGGGGCTGCCGGCGCGCCGACGACGCGACGGTGCCCGCTTGACGTGGGCTTTACCGGGTTGATGTGCGCTTGGGGCGGGCTTTGCCCCGCGGGGCCCATCGTTCGTCTGATCTTCCCCAACGACCCACGGCCGGGTGCCCGGTCACGCACCTAGGGTTACGGCGCTGCCACCCCCCGTACGTCCGTCACTGCTGTCCGGAGGACAGGTATGACCGCCGTCAAGGCCGCCAAGCCCAACAGACGTCCCCTCGCCTCACTCGCCGGAGCCGTGGCCATCACCGCCGCGTCGATCGGCCTGTGGGCCGTCACCGGCTCCACCGCTCAGGCCGCCGCTCTCCCGACCCCCGACCACGTGGTGGTCGTGGTGATGGAGAACCACGCCTACTCCCAGGTGATCGGCAGCTCCAGCGCCCCGTACCTCAACAACACCATCAAGGCGGGCGGCGCAGCCCTCACCCAGTCCTACGGCCTCACCCACCCCAGTGAGCCGAACTACTACATGCTGTTCTCGGGCTCCAACCAGGGCCGCACCGACGACAGTTGCGTAGGAGTCGGGTCCATCTCCGCGCCCAACCTCGCCTCCGAGCTGATCGCCGCCGGGAAGAGCTGGGCGAGCTACAACGAGTCGCTGCCCAGCCAGGGTTCGACGACGTGCAGCAGCGGCGACTACGCGCAGAAGCACAACCCGTGGTTCGGCTTCTCCAACGTGCCCACGAGCACCGCGAAGACCTTCGCGCAGTTCCCGACCGACTACACGACCCTGCCGAAGGTCTCCTTCGTCACCCCGAACCTGTGCAGTGACATGCACGACTGCTCGGTCTCCACGGGCGACACCTGGATCAAGAACAAGCTGGGCGCCTACGCCACCTGGGCCAAGACCCACAACAGCGTCCTCGCCGTCACCTTCGACGAGGACAACAAGCTCTCCGGCAACCGCATCCCCACCCTCTTCTACGGGCAGCACGTCGCTGCCGGGAGCTCCAGCTCCACCACCTACAACCACTACAACGTGCTGCGCACCGTGGAGGACCTGGCCGGTCTGACGGCGCACGCGGGCAACGCCGCCTCGGCGTCCGACATCACCGGCATCTGGAACTGACGCCGGTGTATCTCGCGGACTCCCGCGGTACGAAGGCCGCCGCCGTCCCGGACTCCCGTCCGGGGCGGCGGCCGGCCGCCGTGCCCGGCACAGTGCTGGCCCTCGGCGCGGTCAGCCTCATCACGGACGTCTCCTCGGAGATGATCACGGCCGTCCTGCCGCTCTACGTGGTCACGGCCCTTGGCCTGTCGCCGCTCGGTTTCGGTCTCCTCGACGGCATCAACAACGGCGTCGGGGCCCTGGTCCGGCTGGCCGGCGGTCACCTCGCCGACCGGGGAGGCCGTCGGCACAAGGTGGTGGCGGGCCTCGGCTACGGCCTGTCGGCGGTGTGCAAGCCGCTGCTGCTGTTCGCCCACACCCTCCCCGTGATCAGCGCGGTCCTCGCGGTCGACCGCACCGGCAAGGGGCTGCGTACCGCTCCCCGGGACGCGATGATCTCGCTGTCCACCGAACCGGAGCACCGGGGACGGGCGTTCGGGGTGCACCGCGCCATGGACACCACCGGCGCGCTGCTCGGCCCGCTCGTCGCGTTCGCCGTACTGCGGGTCACCGTCGACGGCTACGACGCGGTCTTCGCGGTCAGCGGCTGCGTGGCCGCGCTCGGCGTCCTGGTCCTGCTGCTCTTCGTGCCCCGCCGCATCACCCCCGCCGACGCCGTACGCGTTCCCGAGCGGCCCCCGGCGCTGCGCGACTCGCTCGCCCTGCTGCGCCGGCCCGACCTGCGCCGCCTCACCCTGTGCGCGACCCTCCTCGGTCTCACGACCGTCAGCGACTCCTTCCTCTACCTCCTGCTCCAGCGCGAAGGGAACCTGCCCGCCCATCTGTTCCCGCTGCTGCCGCTGGGCACGGCCGCCGTCTTCCTGCTGCTGGCCGTCCCGATCGGCGCGCTCGCCGACCGCGTCGACCGTCGTCGGCTCTTCCTGGCCGGCCACGGCGTCCTGCTGCTCGGCTACTGCCTGGTGCTCTCTCCCTGGCACGGCGTCCCGGCCGTGATCGCCGTCCTCGTCCTGCACGGCAGCTTCTACGCGGCGACCGACGGCGTACTCGCGGCCGCCACGGCGGGAGCCGTCCCGGCACGGCATCAGGGCGCCGGGCAGGCACTGGTCGGCACCGGCCAGGCGCTGGCCCGGTTCGGCTGCTCGCTCGCCTTCGGCGCGGCCTGGAGCCTGTGGGGCGGGCGGACCGCCCTCGCGGTCACCGCCGCCGCCCTGGCCCTCAGCGCCGTCGTGGCCTCGTTCCTTCTCCGTACCGCCGATGAGGTGTCCGCGTGACCAGAACCGCCCGTCTGACGATCCTGCTGGTCGCTGTCCTGCTGCTCGGGGCGGTCGGTACCGGGGCGGTGCTGCACGCCGCCCACCAGTCGGGCCTGCGTGACCGGCAGCAGGCGGACGGTCCGACCGTGCGGGCCGGTACCGTCTCGCTCCGGCCGACAACCGGCCGCCGACTACTGGTACGCAACCTGGCCTGGGGCCCGCACCGCGACGAGATCGCCGCCGTCCCCGCCGACGATCCGCGGGGACCGCGCACCGCGTCGGGCGTCAAGTGCCTGCGCTTCCACGCGGCCGCCGGAACCGCCGTCTGTCTGCAGGCCGTGCACGGCGCACTGGAAGACACCTACCGAGCGGTGATACTCGACTCGCACCTGCGCGAACTGCACCACTTCCCGGCAGCGGGCATCCCCACCCGGGCCCGGGTCTCGCCCTCCGGCCATCTGGTCGCCTGGACGGTCTTCGTCAGCGGGGACTCGTACGCCGGTACCGACTTCTCCACCCGCACCGCCATCGTCGACACCCGCACCTGGGCGATCGACGACAACCTGGAGACCTTCCGCATCACCAAAGACGGCCGTCCTTACCGCGCCGCGGACACCAACATCTGGGGTGTCACCTTCGCCGACGACACCCGCTTCTACGCCACCCTGGCAACGGGCGGCCACACCTACCTCGTCCGCGGCGACGTGACGGCACGCACCCTCACCACCCTGCACCGCAACGTCGAATGCCCCTCACTCTCGCCCGACGGCACGCGGATCGCCTACAAGAAGCGCGTCGAGGGAGCCTCCGCGGACGCCCCCTGGCGCCTGTACGTCCTGGACCTCCGCACCATGAAGGAGACCCCGACGGCCGAGCAGCGCAACATCGACGACCAGGCACTGTGGGCCGACAACTCCACGCTGGTCTATGCCCTGCCCGGCGACTACGGCTCGGACCTGTGGACCGTCCCCGCCGACGGCTCCGGCGCGGCCCGCCGGCTGATGACCTCCGCCGTCGCCCCCGCCTACCTGGGGTGACGGACAGGCCGGGGCTCAAGTGGGCTTCCGCGGAGGCCGCGCGAGGCACGAAGAAGGGCGCCCTGCGTACGCCGGGCGCCCTTCTTCGTGCC
>NZ_JBHXSG010000092.1:0-27200 GCF_042714835.1 Streptomyces sp. NPDC058678
CTTGGCGAGTCGGGTGCGGTCGCGGCGTTCGTGCCTGGGGTTGGCGATCTTCTCCCCGGTGGAGAGGGTCAGCAGGTGGTCCAGGCCGACATCGATGCCGATAGCGCTGTCGGCGGCGGGGAGAGGCTGGACGGACGGGTCGTCACACAGTATCGAGACGAACCAGCGTCCGGCCGCGTCCTGCGACACCGTCACGGTGGACGGATCGGCGCCTTCGGGCAGCGGCCGGGACCACACGATGTCCAGCGGGTCCGCCATCTTCGCCAACGTCAGCTGGCCGTCGCGGAAGCGGAAACCGCTGGTCGTGTACTCCGCCGACTTCCGCGACTTCTTCCGCGACTTGAAACGCGGATACCTCGCGCGCTTGCCGAAGAAGTTGGCGAACGCGCTCTGCAAGTGCCGCAGCGTCTGCTGGAGCGGCACCGACGACACCTCGTTGAGGAACGCCAACTCCTCGGTCTTCTTCCACGCCGTCAGCATCGCCGACGTAGCGTTGTAGTTGACCCGCTCCTGCCGCGCCCACGCCTCAGTACGCGCGGCGAGCGCCAGGTTGTAGACCTTCCGCACGCAACCGAACGTGCGCGACAGCTCCGCTGCCTGCGCATCACTCGGATAGAAGCGGTACTTGAACGCCCGCCTCGCATGGTTCGCGGCCACGCGCACAAACTAGCCACACCCGCAAGTAGAGATCAAACCTGCCCGTCAGGGCACTGCGATCCGCCCTGACGGCAAAGCCCAGCTCCTTGCCCTGCTCCGCAGGAATTTCGTTTCCTCCCCCGGCTAAAGCCGGGGGTATCCACGAAAGGGACTCCGATGACCAGCGCACCCCAGATCCTCCGATGGGGTCACCAGGCCCTGGAGGTCGAGATCGGCGTCGGCGAAGACGGCGCCGCCCGCCTCACGCACATCGGCCTCCCCGGCGGGACACCTCCCGAGCGGCGCTCCTCGCCTCCGCTGCCCCTGGTGGAGGTGACGGCCGCGGGTCACGGCCGTGGCTGGTCGGGCAACCACCTCGTGGGCACCGATCTCGGCGGGCGTCTGCGCCACCGGACCCACCACGCGACCCGCGACGGCGACTGGCACGTGCTCACCGTCGCACTCCACGACCCCGAGACCGGGCTGGTCGCGGAGATGACCTACCGATCACCGGACGGCATCCCCGTGCTCCGCAGCGAGGTGACCCTGCGCAACGAAGGGCAGCGCACGCTGCACCTGGAGTCCGTCAGCTCGGTCGCGGTGGGCTGCCTCACCCCGCAGGACCCGGCGGCCATCGACGCCGCGGACCTGCTGTGGGCGGAGAACGACTGGCTCGCCGAATGCCGCTGGCAGCGACAGCCGATGCGCCTGACCACACCATCCCTCAGCGGACGCGTGACCTACGGGCACGGCAGAGCCGGCTTCGCCCTGAACGGACAGGGCACCTGGTCCAGTTGCGGACGCCTCCCCATGGGCGGCCTGACGGACCGGATCACCGGCCGCACCTGGGTGTGGCAGATCGAGCACAACGGCGGGGGCTGGCGCTGGGAATGCGAAGAGCGGGACAGCGCGGCCTACGCGGCGCTGTTCGGACCCACCGACACCCACCACGGCTGGCGGCACCCACTTGAACCCGGCGCCGTCTTCCGCACCGTACCCGCCGCCCTGTCCTTCAGCGCCGACGGCGGCCCCGACGCCGCGTTCGCCGCGCTGACCCGCTACCGCCGCGCCCAGCGCCGCCCGCACGCCGACCACCAGCACCTGCCCGTCATCTTCAACGACTACATGAACTGCCTGATGGGCGACCCCACGACCGAGAGGCTGCTGCCGCTCATCGACGCGGCGGCGGACGCGGGCGCGGAGTACTTCGTGATCGACGCCGGCTGGTACGACGGCGACAACGGCGGCTGGTGGGACACCGTCGGCGCCTGGGAGCCGGCCGCCTCCCGGTTCCCCGGGACGCGCGGGATCCACGAGGTGCTGGACCGCATCCGGGAACGCGGCATGGTCCCCGGCCTGTGGCTGGAGCCGGAGGTGATCGGCGTACGCAGCCCCATGGCCAAGTCCCTGCCCGACGAGGCGTTCTTCCGCCGCGACGGCGCCCGCGTCACGGAGGCCGGCCGGCACCACCTGGACCTGCGCCACCCGGCCGCCCGTGCCCACCTGGACCAGGTCGTGGACCGCCTGGTCGGCGAGTGGGGAGTCGGCTACCTCAAACTCGACCACAACATCGACCCCGGCTCCGGCACCAGCGCCCACCCCGGCGAGACCCCGGGCGCCGGCCTGCTCGGCCACAACCGGGCCCACCTCGACTGGCTCGACGACGTCCTCGACCGGTACCCGCACCTGGTGCTGGAGAACTGCTCCTCCGGCGGCATGCGCTGGGACCACGCCCTGCTGTCCCGGATGCAACTGCAGTCCACCAGCGACCAGCAGAACCTCCACCTCTACGCGCCCATCGCGGCTTCCGCGCCCACCGCCGTCACCCCCGAACAGGGCGCCGTCTGGGCGTACCCCCAGCCGGAGGACTCCCTCGACGAGGTGGCCTTCACCATGGCGGGCGCGCTCCTCGGCCGGATCCATCTCTCCGGCAGCATCGCCGAACTCGAGCCGGAGGCCCGCGCCCTGGTCCACGAGGCGGTAGCGGCGTACAAGGCCATCCGCGCCGACCTGCCGCACGCCGTGCCGTCCTGGCCACTGGGCCTTCCTGCCTGGGACGACCCCTGGATCGCCCTGGCCCTGCGCACTCCCGCCGCCACCTACCTCACCGCCTGGCGCCGCCCCGGAACCGACGCCGCAGCGACGCTCCACCTTCCCCACCTGCGGGACACCGCCGCCCGTGTCGACCTGCTCTATCCCTCGGTCAGCCGAGCCGTTCCCGCCTGGACGCCCGACACGGCCGAGCTGAGCCTGACCCTGCCCACCGCGCCGTCCGCCGTCCTGCTTCGCATCACCCCCACGGTCCCCGGCGCCTTCTGAACCATCCCACGCCCGCATCACGAACCGACGAGAGGACCTATCGGATGCCCCCTCTGCACCAGCCGGACGGACGCTTCACCAACCCCGTGATCCCCGGCTTCCACCCCGACCCCAGCGTCTGCCGCGTCGGCGACGACTACTACCTGGCCTGCTCCAGCTTCGAGTACTTCCCCGGAGTGCCGCTCTTCCACAGCCGGGACCTGGTGCACTGGACGCAGATCGGCCACGCCCTGGACCGGCCGGACCAACTGCGGCTGCCCGCCTCCATGCCGTCCTCCGGCGGGATCTACGCACCCACCCTGCGCCACCACGACGGCCGCTTCTGGCTGATCGTCACCAACTGCAGCGAGGGCGGCGGCAACCTGATCGTCACGGCCACCGACCCCGCCGGACCGTGGTCGGACCCCATCTGGGCGCCGGGTGTCCCCGGCATCGATCCCGACCTGGTCTGGGACGAGGACGGCACCTGCTGGTGCACGGTCGCCGGGGTCTCGCAGGTCCGTATCGACCCGTCCACCGGGCAGACGTACGGAACACCGCACGGGCTCTGGTCCGGCGGGCCCGGCGCCAAGGCCCCGGAGGCGCCGCACCTGTACCGGATCGGCGACTACTGGTACCTGCTCATCGCCGAGGGCGGCACCGAGCGCGGCCACGGTGTCTCGATCGCCCGCGGCCGTACACCCGCCGGCCCGTTCGAGCCGTGCCCGGCCAACCCGGTCCTCACTCACCGCGGCACCGACCACCCCATCCAGAACACCGGGCACGCCGACCTGGTCCAAGGCCCCGACGGCTCCTGGTGGATGGTGCTGCTCGGCGTCCGGCCGGGCGGCGGCACGCCCGGCTGGCACGTGCTCGGCCGGGAGACCTTCCTGGCCCCCGTGACCTGGGTGGACGACTGGCCGGTCGTCGGCGAGGTCACCCTGGACCTGCCCGAGCTCCCGTGGCCCCTCTCCCCCGGCCCGGTCGAGGAGCACCGGGACGACTTCGACCTCGCCGAACTGCGACCGCCCTGGATCTCCCTGCGCGACCGGCCCGCCGAACACTGCACCACCAAGGAGCGCCCCGGATGGCTGACGCTCCGCGCGCGGGGCGGCTCCCTGGACGAGCCCGACGTGGTGTTCACCGGCCGGCGCCAGCAGCATCTGTCCTGCCGGGCGCGCACTCTGCTCGATGCCGCGGAGGGAAGCGGCGGCCTCGCCGTCCGGCTCGACGAGAGGCACCACTACGAGATCGAGGTGTCAGGCACGCGGGTGCGGGTGGTCGCGCGCGTCGGCTCCCTGCGCACGGTCGTGGCAGCACGGTCCGTGCCCGCCGGGCCGGTGATCCTCGCCGTCACGATCACGGACCCGCCGTCTCCGCACGGACCGTGCACGGGGCCCGACCTCGTCTCCCTCGGCGTCGAGCAGCCCGACGGCACGTTCACCGAGCTCGCGACCCTCGACGGCCGCTACCTGTCGACCGAGGTCGCCGGCGGCTTCACGGGCCGGGTCATCGGCATGTACGCCGCGGAAGGCACCGTCCACTTCGACTGGTTCGACTACGAGCCCCTCGACGGCTGAACCAGGCCCCTCCCTTTACTGACAGGGAGACAGGACATGACGCGGGCTATGACACCTCCGAGTGTGCGCCCTCGGTGCCGTTCGAGGTCTAGCTGCCCCTTGAAGGTCTCGTTGATCGATTCGATGACCTGTCGCAGCGGCTTGAACAGGGCTGCGCCAGGTCGTTCCCGTTCACCTTTACGGGCAGGCCGCAGCAACTGGGCTCCATGCTCGGACAGTTCGCGTTCGAAGCCACGGCCGAAGTTGTTCTTGTCGCCGATGAGAGTCTGTCGGGGGCGCTCTCGCAGAAGCTCGCATTTCGGCTGCCAGGAGGTCAAGGAGGGTCTCGCGTTCGTCGGCCTTGGCCCCGGTCAGGGCGGAAGCGCGCGGGTTCGCGAATTCCTGGACGTGTAAGGGCGGGAACTCGGGCGTGGATCTGGTGCTGGCCAGTCACTCTCGTACGAGTTCATCTCCGACTGCTGGCGCCATCGCAAGGCCACTCACGGTGTGGGCAGCGACCACAGCTGAGCCATCAGTGCCTTCCCACCCACTGACGATCAACGGTGGCCGCAGCCCTGGGTGCTAGCCAGTCATGTCAGCGGTCTCGGCCGCGCTGGTGGCCTTCTGTTGGGGAAGCGCACCTGCTGGCGGCGCCTGCCGCACGGCCCGGTTGGCCGTGGTGAGGAGGGCCAGGATGAGCAGCCATGCTCCGCAGAGCCAGACCAGTGGCTTGGCACCCAGTGTGGTGATCAGCGCGCCGCCTGCGATCGTGCCAATCGACAAGGCTCCCGTGGTGAGCGTGGAGACCGCGCTCGTGGTCCGGCCCCGCAGCTCATCGGGGGTGATGGCCAACTGGTGGGTGGTCATGGCCACCGCATATACCGGAGCCACCAGCGACTCAGCGGCCGCGACAGCCGCCAGCAGCAGCGGATTGGGCGCGAGAGCGTACAGCGGGAACATCAATGCCTCCAACCACAGCATCACCACGGCGATCCGGCCCAGCGGAAAGCGGCGCGTGGCCCTGTCCGAGACCAGCGCTCCCGCCATGGCACCGACCGCCGCGCCGCTGAAGATGACACCGATCCACAGCGGCGAGGCACCCACCTGCCGGGCGAGGGTGATGATCAACAGGTACCCGGCGCCGTAGCGCACCTTGTCAGCGGCCGAGACCAGAGTGAGGAAGCGGATGACCGGCTGGCGCCAGAGCCAGCCGAGCCCCTCTCGGATCTCGGTGGTGAGCCGAGACGTCGTCCGCACGTCCTGCCGGTCCAGTTGGAACCGAGCACGCATCAAACGCAGCGACGCCGCGGACACTGCGAAGGAAACCGCGTTGACGGCGAACGGCACGGTCCGGCCGAGGGCGTAGAGCGCACCGGCGAGTGAGGCCCCGAAGATGCCCACCGCGCTGGCGGCGGACTGCGAGTAGCCGAGCGCGGCGGACAGTTGTCGCTGCCCAACCACGTTGGGCAGCGCCGCTGTGTTCGCTACCTGGAAGAGAGTGGTCAGGATCCCGGCTAGCACCGCAGTCGCATACAGCTGGGGCATGGTGAGCTTGTTCAGCCACAGCGCGACGGCGACGCCAGCAGTGAGCACGGCCCGGCCGAGCTCACACCAGATCATGGTGGCCTTACGGTCCCACCGGTCGACGAGGGCGCCGGCAACTAGCCCGAACGCCAAGAAGGAAAGGGTGCCGAGGCCAAGCACGAACCCGGCTTGGGTGGCCGACCCGGTGAGGGCCAGAACGATCAGCGGCAGGGCCATGAAATGAGCCTGGTCACCGATGGCAGAGACCAGCTGACCGCTCAGCAGCAGCGAGAAGTCCCGGTTCCGGAAGGGGCCGGGACCGCGAAGAGTATTCAATGGAGTTACGCTCCGTAACAGCTCAAGACACAAGGGTGACGTCGAAGCTGGTGTCCGAGCTAAGAGACACGGGGCGTAATGGACATGCGCGGACCGTACCCAGGACCTGCGACGGACTGCAATCGTTTTTCCGGAGATAGCCGCATGACCCAGCGGCTTCACGCGAGTTCAGACTCAGCTTCTGAGGTGGGCTGAGACACGCTGGTCGCCGGTGAGACGTCCGGCTAACGGGGTAGCTTCGCGGTTCGCTCCGGGTAGGCGGTGCCGACGTAGCGCATGGCGTCTGTTCGGTGATGCCGAAGAGCCTCATGAGCTTGAGCGAGTCGCCGGTGGCGAAGGCTTCGTCGAGGATGCGGTCTTGGCGCAGTCGGTCGAGGGTCGGCCCGTTGGGCAGGACCTGGCCCAGCGTGACCCTGTGCACGGCACGGCCGGGCTCCGGGTCGAGGGCGGTCTTCTGGCTGACCAACAGGTGGGGGTTGACGGAGGCAGGCCAGCGCTGGTGGCGGTAGACCAGCCAGTCAGCGGCTCGCCGGTGGGTGAGCTCCTCCAGGTAGAGGGTGTGTCGCAGCAGGCCGCGGCGTATTTCGAGGGTTCCGCAGGCGAGGTTCAGGTCAGCGGTGCGCGCGGTGCGGATCTCGGCGGCGGGAACGGCGTGGACGGCGGCCAGGGCGATAGCGAGGCGCGCGAACGGGGTCTCGGTACGGTCGAGCAGTCCGACCAGCAGGTCGGAGGGAACCGGCCGTGGGATGCCTGTCAGATCGCCCACGGCGAGGTGGCGCGCAAGGTCGCGGAAGATCGCCCGCTTGCGCTTGAGGGCCCGAAACAGGCTGCGCAAGGCGGTGGCGAGCTGGCGTCGGGCGGTCCCGGTCAGGTCCTCCAGCGTGTCCTGGAGATGATCCGAGGTAACTTCCCGAAGGGTCGTCATACCAGCCGCCGTCCATGCGGTGAGAACCGGTTGGAGGGTGGTCAGGTAGCGGCGGACACCCTCCCAACTGCGTGGCTCGTCCTCACGGGGCCCTTGGCCGCGCAACACGTCCACCCATGTGCGGACCTCGTCGGCGACGGGTTGCGGCAGCGTGTGGAGCGCGGTTTCGATCCAGGCCAGGTCGCGGTCCTGGTGGAGTTCGGGGTCGTCCACGAGCAGGCCGCGGGCACGCAGGAACTGGCAGACGGGTTTGGCCGCGAGGTGCGTGTCCAGCCGGGTCAGGTCGTGGACATCGCGCTCGTGGATCGCGTTCTCGACTCCGAGCCAGTAGCCCAGGATGGTGGCGTGCGGATGCCCTGCGGAAGCCCGACGCCTGCTGGTCGCGGCGAAGCTCGGCGAAGTCCTCCACCAGCGCGGCGGCCGCGTCGGTCAGAGGCAGTTCGCCCGGCGGCCGACTCCGCAGCCGGGCCAGCACCGGCGACCAGTCGCGGCGCATAGTGAACAGACTCGCCTGCCCCGGTCCGACCGTCGTCGCAGGCGTCACGTCCGCGAGCAACGGTAGGAGTTCGTCGGCCTGGAGCGGCAGGGCGATTCCGCCCACGCTGGCAGGGAGGTCAATCACCAGTTGCGTGGCTGCCCCGGCGGTCGGCCGCGCCCGGTCGGCGTCGCGGTGGGGATAGGGTGGCAGTGGCCGCCCTGCTCGACGCGGTCGTGCCCGACCGGCCGGTCTTCCTCCCCAACCGCGACCACCACGGTGCCTGGGCCAACACCCGCGCCCCTATGGCCTGCATCGTGGCGAGGGTGACCAGTTCGGCATCGCTCAGGCGGGGCGTATTGCCGACCGGCGGGCGCCACGGCGCCAGGTCGGGATGCTCCTTCAGCATGTCGTCGGTCGTCGCATAGAGTGCTGTCGCGAGGGTGTCCACGTCGTTCGTCACAAAACGATCTTGGACACCCTCGTTCTCGTCTCCGCAGGCACCCCTTGGACCACACCACCAGGAGGAACCAGTGTCATACCCGCAACTGCTCACCCCCGAGGAGAAGCTCGCCGACGCGAAGAAGCTGTTGAGCCTCCCGCATATCGTCGTGATCTGCGGCTCCACCCGCTTCATGACCGAGATGACCGAGGCCGATCTGCGGGAGACCAAAGCCGGAAAGATTGTCGTCAAACCGGGCTGTGACATGAAGTCGCCGCACGAACTTTGGTCCGATCCTGTCGAGGCCGAGGCGCTGAAGGTTCGACTCGACGATCTGCACCGGGCGAAGATCCGGCTCGCTGATGAGGTGCTCGTAGTCGGCGACTACATCGGAGACAGCACCCGAGCCGAAATCGCCTACGCCCGGTCGCTGGGCAAGCCCGTGCGGTTCACGCACCCCGAAGTCGACCCTGACGCCTGACCGCCCGCTGCCACCTCGACAACCACGGCCGGCAGCCCGCCGCCTGACCGTCTCGCGGTGGCTTCGGCCGCCGCCCACCCCACACCCTCCGCAGGCATCCCTTGGAATTGATCATCTAGGGGGCGGAGAGTGGTGCACCGGCCGAGGGTCGCAAAAGTGCAGCTCAACCGCGCTATCGGAAGGGTAGTTGGCACCACAGGTGTTGCACCATTGCCTGAGTGGGTGACAGGCGTGCCCGGGTGTGCGTCAGTTGCCGTTAGAACTCCTAACGAAATGGGTGTTGGGGAACAGTAGGCTCGGTGGCCATGAGTCAGAGCGGTTCGCAAGCGGCGGCGTTCTTCCGAGACGTCCGCGAAAGCAGAGTGGTCTGGCTTGTCCGGGATGACAATGGAAGCCCGACTCACCTCTCCGCGGACGGCACGCGAAGTCTTCCCTTCTGGTCGACCTCGCCCCGCGCCGAGAGGGCAGCGAAGATCTGGGGGCGTGGGCTCCGCGCTGAGTCCATGCCCTTGGACACCTGGTGCGATCGCGTAACTGCCCGATGCCGCCCGGGATGGACTCGTGATCGGCATCAACTGGAGCGGGCCGCGCCTGGTCGGCGGAGCTTCACCCCCAAGGAAGTTCTTAACCGGCTAGCGGCGGTCAACTAGTCCACGGCATCGGTCACCAGAGCGCGCAGTCGCCGCCAGCAGATGAGTGCGCGTCCGAGGGTGAGGAAGGCTTCGTGGATGTCGTCGCGGATCTCCGAGCGGATCCGCAGTCGGCGGAACCAGTGCAGGTGGGCGAACGCGCGCGCTACAACCCAGCGTTGCTTGCCCAGGCCGGAGCCGTGCTCGGTGCCGCGGCGGGCGATCACCGGCTTCATGCCGAGGTCCCAGACGAGACGGCGGTACTTGTCATCGTCGTAGCCGCGATCACCCAGCACCACGTCGGGGCGGCAACGGGGCCGGCCCCGCTTGCCCCGCACCGGTGGCACGGCCTGCAGGAGTGGGATGAGCTGGGTGACGTCGTTGCGGTTGCCGCCGGTCGAGGTGGCGGCGAGCGGAATGCCGGTGGCATCGGTGATCAGATGATGCTTGCTGCTGGATCTGCCCCGGTCGACGGGGCTTCGTCCCGTCTTGCGGCCCCTTTTAACGCGCGGATGTGGGAGCCGTCGACCGCCGCCCGAGAGAAGTCCAGGGCGTTCGCGCTGCGAAGCCTGACGAGGAGGGCCTCGTGCAGCCGGGGCACACCGGCCTCGGCCCACTCGGCCAGCCGCCGCCAGCCGCCGCCAGCCGCCGCCAGCAGGTCATGCCCGAGCCGAAGCTGAGTTCCTGCGGCAGATGTTCCCAGGCGATCCCGGTGTGCAGCACGAACAGGATGCCCTGGAACACAAGCCGGTCCGGATGCCGCTTGCGCCCCGGGTGCCGGGTCCGACGCTCGACCTTGGGCAACAGCGGCTCGATCACCGCCCACAACTCGTCATCGACCTCCCACGGCTTCGGCCGAGCCACCCCACACCCCCGGATCATCAGTCCCGGAATGATCCAACCACCTCGAAGATCATTTCGTTAGGAGTTCTTAGTAGGACTCCGTTAGGTTTGTCTTGATCTTGGTGTCGTGGGTGTTCTGGCGGGCAGGGATTGGTGGCAGGTGGTGCAGATGCCGGTCCAGCACCTCAGGACGTCCTGGAGGGTGTCGAGGACTTGGTAGAGGGTGAGACCGGTGCGGGGACTTTTGGGGCCAGGCGCTGTTCGGTGAGGAAGGCGTGGGCGGCGGTCACAAGGGTGACGTGGTGGTGCCAGCCGGGCCAGGAACGGCCCTCGAAGTGGTCAAGTCCCAGGCCGTGCTTGAGTTCGCGGTAGTCGTGCTCGATGCGCCAGCGGACCTTGGCCAGACGCACCAGGTCGGCGATCGGGGTGTCGTCCGGCAGGTTGGACAGCCAGTAGTCGGTCGGCGCTTCGGCATCGGCGGGCCACTCGATCAGCAGCCAGCAGTCGGGCAGGATCCCGTCCCACCACCCCTGTTCAGCTGAGGCCGCGGCCCTGATCGGGCGTTCGACGGCCTTGCCCGCAGGCCGCACGCGCACGGCGGCGAAACGGGAGCGTAACTCCCCTCTCGACCCGAGCCGCCAGGTGACAGAGGTGAACGCCTCCTGCCCAATGCCGGCGGCAAGGGCTGCCACCGAGGGCGCGGGGTGCCGGTAGCGGGGCTGGGGCCAGCAGCCGGTATCCCCGTTGCGGGCCGGGGCCTGGGGCTCGGCGTCGAAGGGGTGGGCGCTCACGTCCGAACGGACGGCCAGAACGTAGGCGAGTTGGCGGTCGGCAAGGGCGGCACGCAGGTGTGCGTTGGTTCCGTAGGCGGCATCGGCCACCACGACCGGTGGGTTCATGCCCCAGCCTGCCAGTGTGTCGAGCATGTCCAGGGCCAGGCGCCACTTCTCGCGGTGTGTGACCTCGGGCGGGACGCGGGTGAGGGTCCGGCGGCTGGTGTCCGCCGCCCATTCCCGGGGCAGGAACAGTCGCCATTGCAGCGGGCAGGAGGCGGTATCGCTCGCGGCGTGGACGCTGACCGCGACCTGGCAGTTCGCCCGTTTCCCCAAGGCCCCGCAGTACTGCGGAGCCACCGCGACCGACATCCTCCCGTCCTTGGGCACCGACACGTCGTCGATCACCCACGCCGCCGGACCGATCAGCGGCAGCATCCGTTCGCAGATCCGCCGCTGCACCGGCACCGGATCCCAGGTCGACTGGTTCACGAACTGCTGCAGGTTCTGCTCGTTGCCGTCCGGCAGTCGCGCGGCCATCGCCTGGATCGACTTGCGGCGGCCGTCCAGCATCAGTCCCCGCAGATAGCAGTCGCTCTTGGCCCGCTGGTCCTTGCGCGACACCGACGCGAACACATCCGCCACGTAGAACGCCAACGTCGCCCGTACACGGTTCACTTCATGTGCGTCCACACACCCAACATGCTCCCGAACAGGCCGCACAGGAAGACCTAACGGAGTCCTATTAGGCGGAGGCCACGTGGGAGCGGTTCGTGATTGTCCGTGAGACGGTCGGGCAGGTCCTCACAGAGCCGCGTGACCGCGAGCAGGCGCCGGTGGCCGCGCCCGATCAGCCGCGACCGGTCCTTGGGGCGGTGCCCGGCTCGCCGGCCGGTGTGGGCGGAAGGGCTCGAAGCCGCCGTGCTGGCACCGGACTATCGCGGAATCACCATCCTGACTGAACGGGGTGGAGAGGCGATGGACTGCCGGCAGCTCGCCACGGCGTTCGGTCTCCGCGCGGTGGCCGGCCTGGTTCCGGAGCCCACCGCGGGATCATCGACGCGCAGTCGGTGAAAGCGGCTGCGTCGGTGCCGGCCGCGACGCGGGGCTTCGACGGCGGCACACAGGTGAACGGGCGCAAGCGGCACATCGTGGTGGACACGCTCGGGCACCTCGGCCGCCTGTGCGGCTGATCCCGGGCGCTCCCGAACCGGTGCGCGAGACAATCACACGACAGAGCAACCGAGTTCGGCTCGCCCGGCAGGTGCACGGCAGACTGCAGCACAGAGCCTCCTGCCGCTCGAAGGGACTTCAGCAATCCCGAGCTGGACAGGAGGCCCTGCCCTCATGCACGTCCCGCCACTCGACGGGGGGTGGCCATGACGGGTTGACACGAGCCCGTTAGAGCTGCCTGCACGCGGTTGTTCCGGTTGGCCTCTGTCAAAAGCTCTCGGTGACTACTCCTGGGAGTCCTGCGGAGCATCGGCACGCTGCAGCATGGTGAGCCACTGGGTCACGACGGCGTCGATGAAGGTGTCGGTGACCTCACCGCGGTCGAGGAAGAGGCGGGCGAGGACGGGCCCGTACAGCAGGGTGAACTCGTCGTCGCTGATCTGGACGCCCGCAGGCTCCAGCAGCCTGTTGAAGCCGGCATAGCGGTCTTCGCCGATGCGGACGAGCGCCCGGGCACTGTCGGGGTCGTGGTCGGCTTGGGCGGCGACGGCCAGAGCCGCGGTGCGTACGGCAGGCACGCTGACTCCGGCGCGCAGGCTCTTCAGCCAGGCGGTGGCCACGTCACGTACGTCGCTGCCCGGTTCGGGGTACGTGCCGAGGTCGGGGCCTTCGAGGACGAGGTCGAAGAGCAGTGCGGCTCGGGTGGGCCAGTGCCGGTAGAGGGTCTGGCGGGTGACGTCTGCCCGCTCGGCCAGCAGGGCGTACGTCAGCCCGGACGGTCCGACCTGAGGCAGCAGTTCTCGTGCGACGGCCAGCACGCGGTTGCGGGTGCGCTGCACGCGCGGGTTGCCCGGGGTGGGCTGACGGCGATGGAGGGGCTGCTTCATGCCGCCACTCTACCGGCAAATCATACGGCGAGTGTGATTGACGTCACAACCTGAATCATACGCCGCGTGTGATAAACATGAATAGCAATCACACGCACTGGATGATTAGCGCGGGTCGGTATCTGTGAAAGGTGAATGGTCATGTCATCTCGCAATCTGGTCGAACCGAAGTACGCCCGTACTCGCCTCGGCTCCGGCCCGGGCCTGCTCCTCGCCCACGGCGCCGGCAGCAGCCTGGCCAACACCTACGGTCCCGTCCTGGAGGCTCTCGCCGCCAGCTACACCGTCGTCGGCATCGACTACCCCGGCAGCGGCGACACCCCCCGCTCCACCACCCCGCTGTCCGTCGACGACCTCGCCGACCAGCTCATCGCCGCCGCCGACGCCGAGGGCCTCGACCGCTTCGCCGTGTCCGGCTTCTCCCTCGGCGGCCCGGTCGCCATTCGTGCCGCCGCCCGCCATCCCGAGCGCGTCACCGCACTTGTCCTGACCGCCGCCTTCCCGCACCGCGACCACCGGCTCGCCCTCGCCTCCTCGGTCTGGAGCAAGATCGCCGCGTCCGGCGACCGCGAACTGCTCGCCGAGTTCCTGCTGATGATGGCCCTCGGCAGCCAGGCGCTGGAGTCGATGCCGGCCGACCAGCTGCAGCAGATCCTCGGATACACCGCCGCCACCGTGGCCGACGGCAGCTCCGAACAGACCGACCTCGTCGGCCAGGTCGATGTCCGGGAAGACCTCGCCGGCATCACGGTCCCCACGTTGGTCATCTCGACCACCGACGACCGGTTGACCTCCACCGCCCTGCACCGTCAGCTCGCCGAGACCATCCCCCAGGCCCAACTCGTGGACATCGCCACCGGCCACCTGCCGATGCTGGAGCGGACCGAGGAGTGGCTGCAGCTCATCACCGACTTCCTCGGCAAGCACAACGCCTGACGGCGCACCCCGGGTGGGGCCACGCAGCGAACAGCGGCGTAGCCCCTCACCCGGACCGACCATTGATCACGATTCACTTACACGCCCTAGCGGTGGAATTTGGCCGCTCCCGGTCCCGCATCACTTGAATCTCTGTGGGTTCGCAGACCCACTTCCCCCTCTCGAGTTCATGGAGGAATCATGCTCAGCTTCGGCAGCCTCGACGAGTCCACCCACCACCGCGACCAGCAGAAGGAGAAGGCCGGCCCGGTCACTGTCATCAACACGTTCGTCGCCCCGGAAGGCAAGGAGGATGAGGTGGTGGCAGCCTGGGCGGACGACGCGGAGTACATGAAGAAGTCGGGGAGCCTTCTTTCAGTGCAGCTGTACCGGGGCATCGGCGGCAGCCGGCTGTTGACCAACGTCGCCGTCTGGAAATCCACCGAGCACCTCCGTGCAGCGCTCGGCACGCCGGAGTTCGCCTCGTACCTGGAGCACTACCCCGCCGGCACCGTCGCCTACCCGCACCTGTACCGGAAGGTCGCTGTCGAGGGCGTCTGCGAAGGGGAACAGTGACCGCTCCCCGGTTCCGGGCTACCGTTCGCCACGCATCTGACGTGTGGCGACGTGTAGTCCCTGGGCGGCGGACGGCTCGCGCCGATGACGCCGATCTGTTCCCTCTGACCGACCGGCCGGTGCTCGAAGTGCTCGGCCTGGTCCGCGCCGAGAAGAAGCAGCTGCACGACGAACGCAAGGACGCATGAGGCCGGTCACCAGGAGGGGCACTTCCCGTTGCTGGTCCGGCGTTCGGGACGGGTCGGCGGTGATGGCGGTATCTGGAGCTGTTCCTCAGGTACCGCCAGCGGGCCGGCAAAGCAGCTTTGACTCCCTCAGGGAAAGCGGGAGCATCCACCGCAACGTCGTCGGCTCGCCCTCTGCGGCGGCGGATGCCTTCACACCGCCTCGGATGCTCCAGGACGTACTCGCACACGTCATCGCGCACGGCGTCGGCATCCCATCGGGCCCGCCGAGCAGGTGCTGCATGCCGTCCGGGTTGCCTCTCCGGCCCACTCGACGATGCTCCAGCAGTATTTGCGTGGCAGGTCCGACAGCAGCCCCAGGATCAGATCCCGTACCCGGCGCCCAGGTTCGACCCGGGCGAACCGGTCGGCTATCCGGCTCATCAGGCCTCGAACGCTTCTTGCCAGCGAGCAGGGTCTACGCTGCGGGCCTGCGGCTACCGCAAGATCGTTAGTCTTCACACACCGATGATCAGAGGTGGCCGCAGCCTTCCCGCAGCCGACCCACGAGCAGGATCAAGCTCTATGGCTGGAGGTCGCGCTGGTACCAAGTTCCTGACTTGCCGCCGAGATCGGCCGGGGTGGCAGGGCCAACCGGGACGAACCCGGCCTTGGCCAAGACTTTCTGGGACGCGGCGTTGTCGTGGGAGGTGGCCGCCCGCAGTGTGCACAGGCCGTGCATCGCTGTCGCCATCCGGCACAGCTCCCGGACGGTCGCGGTCGCCACGCCGCGGCCGGCGACCCGCTCCGCGATCCGGTAGCCGAGTCTGGCAGTGCCGTCCTCCAAGTCGTACAGGTTGAACCTGCCGAGTACCGAGCCGTCCTCGGCAACGAGCACGTAGAAGGCGCAGATGCCGGCCTCCTGCTCGGCCAGCGAGGCGTTGAACCAGTCGGTGAACTGGTCGAAGAAGTCGTCGCCGCGGTCGGAGATCGAGGCAGCGAAGTAGGTGCGGTTCGCCAGCTCGAAGGCCAGGACCGCCGGGGCGTGGCCGGCATGCAGCCGCTTCAGCTCGGGCATTGCCCGACTCTACTGAGATCGTGCGCTGAGGCCACCTGAGTTTCCGCCAGTGGCAGACAGCCCCAAGACCAAGGGCACATAACGATCTACGGCTGGAGTACCAATACCGTGTCCTATGTGGTGAGGCTGCATCCGGCCACGGAGCCTCAGCAGAAACCCGTTGGCGGACCACGGCAACCGTTGCTAACCTCCCGGAGGCCGTGCGAGAGAACAAGGAGGTGGTACCCGTGAACGCAGTATCGACATGGGTGCTCCCCTCCGGGGTCACGGTCGGGCGATAGGTCGTCCGGGAGCGCCGTTCAAGCGCACTCCCGAAAGGCACGACCATGCAATTCACTTCTGAACAGCGCCTCGACGACGGCGTCCTCGAGCGCGAATTCACCCTCGGCGAGATCCCCGGCACCCTGTGGACGCCCGGATCCGCACCCGCCCCGCTGGTCCTGATGGCCCACAACAACGGCCTGCCCAAGGCGGAACCCCGACTGGTGGCCCGGGCCCGGTACACCGCGGCGCGCGGCTACGCGGTGGCCAGCATCGACGCCGCCGGGTGCGGAGACCGGCCCCGTTCCGCCGCCGACGAGAAGGCCCGTGCCGACCTCCGGCGGGCGATGCAGGCCGGCGAGCCGGTCGACGAGATCTTCGAGTCCTTCATCGGCCCGCTGGTCGACAACGCGGTCCCGGAATGGCAGACCACTCTGGACGCCCTCCTTGAGCTGCCCGAGATCGGCGGCCCGGTCGGGTACTCCGGGGGGTGGACCGCCCTCGGCATCCGGCTGGCGGTGGTCGAGCCGCGCATCGCGGCCGCAGGCTTCTTCGCCGGGGGGTACGTGCCCCGTGCCCAGCGCGAGGAGGCCCGGCAGGTCACCATTCCGCTGCTGTTCTTGCTGCAGTGGGACGACGAAGGGAACCCCCGGCAACGGGCCCTGGACCTGTTCGACGCCTTCGGCAGCAAGGAGAAGACGCTGCACGCCAATCTGGGAGGGCACACCGGCACCCCGTGGTTCGAGCTGGAGGACGGATGCCGGTTCTTGGACCGACACCTGAAGTGAGGCCGGGCCGTCTGGCGGGCAGCAGACGGTAGGCGGTGTCGGCCAGGATGCCGTCATCGAGGGACAGGTCCCGGCCCTCCCCGATGGCGGTGGCCGGCAGAGCACGACCGCCCCGATCGCGGGTGGTACGGGATCCTGCTCGTACGGTCGCCGCGACCCACGAGCATCAGGCCGATGCCGTGCAGCGCACCGAGCAGGTACACCGGGGAACCTCCCGACCAGGACGCCGGGCCCATCGTGCCGTGCCAGTCCAGGGACAGCACCCAGGCCGAGGGCGGGTCACCTCGCCGAACCCGAAGCCCTTACTGATGAGGAAGAGCGCGTAGGAGCAGGACCCCCGGATGAGGGAGGCGAGCAGCGCGGACGTCCAGCTGCCGTCGGCATCGGGCAGCAGTGCGGCGCCGCCCCGGCTCGTCGGGTGGCGCGGCGAGCCGGTATGCGGCGCGCGGTATGAGCGGGCCTGCGCCGCCACCCCACAGGACCGCCGCCGCGAGGATCCAGAATGTCCCCACCGGACGGAGCTTGAGCTCAGTTCGTGTGCGCGTGGGTTCTCTGACTGGGTGCAGAGCGAGCCCGGTGCCTAGCGAGGGCTCACCTGGCCCGGCCCAGACAGCACTGGGCATTCCCCAGCAGTCGCCTACGACGGGCCGAGCGTCGACAGGCGCAAGCAGGCGCTGGATGCAGCACCGTGCAGATCATCGAGACCAAGCCGGGCTGGTTGGCTGAAGCGGCGGCATGAGCTGAGTCCCCGGTACGGCTGCGGCCAAGGCAAGGGACGTGACCAGTTCCTGCTCCAGCACCGCAACTGTTTTGAACTTCCGGACGCCCGGTGCGGGTTGAGAGCCGTTCCATGCTCGGTCAATTCGGCCACTCGACGATCACCGGCCGGTCCGGCTCCACCCGGCCGGCGCAAGAGAGCACCGAGCGGGGGGCGACGACGCCCGAACGGCACGACGGGCGGAGTCTCGGGTGCCTGGATCCAGGTCGGAGCGGTCGAGGCGTGGACGGCGAAGAAGGTTTCGGAGAAGTTGTGAACCCGTACCGGTGTGGCCCCCGCCGGCACGTAGTACGTGTGGACGTCCCTGACGGTCAGGTTGTGGACCGAGGGCCTCGTACAGGCGGGCCGGGACATGGCGCGTCAGGGAATAACCCCCGTCGAGACCCATCCGACGGGGGTGCAGGTATGCGCTAGGAACTTGCGACCGAAGTCACTTATGCTCGGCTGCGCGCGTTGCGAGCCAGCTCAATGTCCTCATCGAACAAGCTGCCTCTAAACGGGCTGCGGGCATCGTCAAGAACCACAACGAGCAGAGATGTGCCGCTCACTGGAAGTTCCCCCCGAGCAAGCCACGATGGAATTTTAAGGTTGTCTATAAACCCCTCCACTCCAACCCGAGTGGTCACCTTGATCCCCCATGCCGTAGTCGCAAACACGACCACGTCCAGCTCTTCGTCAACCCGCACGCAGCATCCAGCGGGGCTTCGAGTTACTGCTATTCACCACGAGGGCTGCAGGATTGAGTATCACCTCACCCAGTAGCCAAGGTGCGAGTGGCGCAACCTCATATGGTCCGAAATCGATCACGTTCCACCTTCCGAGACAAAACCATGAACCTACCTCGATCCGGATGAGAAGGTAACAATGGGGCCATCTTCGGAACTGATAACCCGAACATCGAAACTCCGGTGGGGAAATTCGGCAGACAACGCAGCACCCCAAGTTTTTGCAACACATGCGGCAAAATAATTCTGCGCCTGCCAATCCTCTTCGACATCATCCGAATCGACAATCTGCCAGACTCGTAGCTGATTCAGCGTCGCCTCAATTTTTCGGATGTCACGAGAGAGGCTCTCGCGCCAGGCGTTGAAATTCGATTCTTCGTATGCCCGATCCCACAGCACGCACCCCTCCACTTCGACAAACCGTGGCCAGAAGATCCGGGAGAATGCCACCATCATTCCTAGATCGCCACGACCTTTCACATAATCTAGGTAATCAACACCCCCTCCCCATTCCTCCACCCAGGACTTAATTCCGGGGTAATCCATCGGGTCATTCACGGATAGCTCCTCGCGTCACTTGCGTAGGGGGTCAGTCATTCAGGTCACCCAGATAGATGGAGGTAAACCCACAGAAATTTAGAGACCTCAGGCGCCCGTCATGTTGTTGCGAGCGCCTGAGGTGGTGCATTTCTATCAGTATTCAATTATTCATGAACGGCTTGCATGTCAGCCATTCATATTTGACTCGGTCCTACCGGCAGCCGCATAGCTCCTCTTCGGGGCGTAGCGGCCGCGGTAGCTTTGCCCAGTTGCGAAAAACCTGGCCCGTTTTTGGATTCTTGTGCTTGACCATGTCGAGAATGTGTGGGGCCGGTATGCCAGCATGCGGTGCTGAGTCAGGATCGAGGTCCGCGCGTTGGGAAATTGCGCCTTCCTCATCATACCGCGCATACGCGGTAACCGTCCCATCCTCTTTCTGACGGAAAAGCGTTTCCCCAGGATTAGCAGTCTTGGGAAAGCGTCCGCTGACGTGCCGCGCACCTGAGAGGCTCAATCCTCCTGTATTGCAGTTGTGAACGAGAACCGGTGCCGCGCCCACCAGCACGTAGTACGTGTGCACGTCCGTGACGGTCAGGTTGTGGACCGTCGCCTTCGCCGTCCACGCCTCGACCGTGCCGATCTGGATCCAGGTGCCCGAGGACGTCTGGAGCCACTGGCCCGGCTTCAGTTCACCGGCGTCGACCCATTCCCGCAGGGACGGCACCCAGAAGGGGTGGCCGGCCGTCGCGGTGACGGTCGTGGTCTCGGCCTTGGCGGAGGCTCCGTCGTGGATCTTCAGCGTGATACGGACGAGGTCCTTGCTGCCCTTGCCGATGATCGTCGCCGTGGCCGTCTGTACGGATGTCTTGCCCGTCTTCGGGTCGGTGGCGATGACCTTGTCGCCGGCCTTGACCTTCTCGATCGGCTTGGTCGAGCCGTCGGCCATCAGGACCTTCGTACCGGGTACGAAGCTGTTGGCACCGCCGGCGGCCGTCTCACAGGCCGCTGACTGGACCTCTTCCTTCGCGGTCTCCTTGGCCTCGTCCCTGACCTCCTTGGCGACCTTCTTCACCGCCCGCTTCACCTGCGACGGCTTCGGCCGCGGCTTCGGCTGGGAACGCGGCTTGGCGCGCGGCTTCGGACGGGCCGCCGCCTTGCGGGCCGCCGCACGGCGTGCCGCCGCCCTCTGGGCCGCGGCACGTGCCGCACGGGCACGAGCCTGGGCTGCCGCACGACGGGCCGCCGCCCGCTTGGCCGCCGCCCGGGCCGCCGCCCGCTTGGCCGCAGCTCTCTTGGCCGCCGCCGCCTTCCGGGCCGCCTCACGGCGGGCCTTGGCCGCAGCGCGCTTGGCCGCCTCGAGGGCACGCTTGCGCGCCAGCGCCGCGGCTCGACGGGCCGCCGCCTGGGCCGCCTTGCGGGCCGCGATGATCGCCGCACGGCGGGCCGCCGCGCGGATCGCCGCCTGGATGGCGATGCGGGCCGCGATCCCGATCAGGATCGGGAAGAACTCGCCCGACGGGTCGGAGAACGTGGCCGGCGCGTTGTTGCTGTAGGCGTACGGGTTCATCGTGGCCGGCTGGCCGTAGTCGACCATCGGGTCGACCTGGATGAACCGGCCCGTCACGGGGTCGTAGTCGCGGGCGCCCAGCCGGGTCAGCCCCGTGTCATGGTCGACCGTCCCGCCGACGAAACCGCGCTGTCCCGGCCACGCCGTGGGCTGCGAGCCCCGCGCCTCACCGAACGGCATCGACTTGCGCCGCGTGACGCCCATCGCCGGGTCCACCATGTCCACGACCGTGTGGGAGGTGCCGTGGTGGTCGGCGATCATCAGCTGACGGACGCCGCCGGTCGCGCGGACCGTCGTCATGCCATCGGGGTGCGCGTAGAACCGTTCGGCCTTCGCAGACGTGTTGGCCGCGTTGACGGTCAGCTCCGCGTCGCCGAGATAGAGGGTGCGGCTGCCGTCCGCTGCGGTGCGGATGAGGCGTTCGCCGTCCGCGCCGTAGAGGTACGACGTGGTCTTCGTGCCGCCGCCCTCGACGGGCTGGGTCACCTTGCGGAGCTCGCCCTCGATGTCGTACTCGAGGGTCTGGTTGGTGCCGCCGTGCTGGCGTCCGGTGGTGTTGCCGGCCTTGTCGTAGGCGAAGGTGTTGAGGCGTTCGCCCTGCGGGCCGACCGACTTGATCTCGGCCAGCGCGTTCGGGCCGCCCACGCCCTCCTTTCCGTACAGGTAAGAGCGGGTGACGTCCTTCGCCGTGTCGCCCGTCGGGTCGTGTTCGACGAGCTGCTTGCGGTTGCCCGCCGTGTCGTACGCGTACGAGTTCCAGTAGGCGTCCGGACCGCCGACGGTGTCCTTCGTCGGCGCCGCCGTGCAGTCGTCCGTCTTCGCCGTCCAGGCCGAGGACATCTGCCGCAGCTGGTCGTAGACGAAGCACTGCGTGTCCGTCCCGCCCGCTCCGGGCGCCGCGCTGCCGGGCACGTCGGTGATCTTGGTGACGTTGCCGGCCTCGTCGTACCCGTACTGCGTCTCGCTGATCCGGACCGGGGAGATGTCCCGGTCGAAGGTCGACTGCTGGAGGCGGCGCGTGAACTCGTCGTAGATGTACGAGCCGTACACCTTCTTGCCGGCGACGCCCGACTCCGTGCGCAGCAGCTCACCGAAGGCCGAGTACTCGGCGCCGGTGAAGTAGCTGGAGGCACCGCCGATGCCGATGGGCAGGTCGTCGGAGTTGTACCGGAAGCTGACCCGCTCGGTCACCAGACCACCCAGGCCTGGTACCTCGGCCCAGGCCAGGTTGCCGGTCGGGGTGTACGAGTACTCGTACTCGTACGTGCCGGCCAGCCCCGTCTCCTCGGTGGGGATCACAGTCTTCGTCGACTTCACCCGGTAGGCGTTGTCGTAGGCGGTGACCTCCTCCCGGTACTCGCGGCCGTTGTCGTAGCGGATCTGCGCGGTGGGCAGGCCCTTGGCGAGGGTGTCGTACGTCCACTCCACGCGCTTGGGGCCGGTCTCGCTGCCTTCGCGCAAGGTGGCCGGACGGCCGCCGTCGTCGTAGGTGGTGACCAGCGTCCGCTTGAGCGGGTCGATGGTCGCGATGACGTTGTCCGCGTTGTCGTACCGCACTTCGGTTCGGCCGCCGTCGGGATCCGTGACCGCCGTCTGACGGCCCCGCTTGTCGTACTCGAAGGAGGTGACGGCGCCGCCGGGGGCGGTCACCTTCCAGAGGTTGTCGAGGTCGTCGTACTCGTAGACGGTGTCCCGCCACTTCGTACGCTCCGCGTTGGTGTACTCGCGGATCCGCTCGACGCGGCCCTCGGCGTCCTCGAAGGTCGCCGTGACCGTGTCGCCCTTCGGCGGGATCGTCGTGGAGACGTCACCGTCGCGTTCGGTCGTCGTACGGAGCTTCTCCGTGCCGCGGTAGTACGTGATCTCCGCGGTGGGCTGGCCCATGCCGTCGAAGGTGGTGCGGTTCTGGGACGGGACGTCGTTGTCCCCGACCGAGAGCAGTTTCGCCTCGGGCTCGGCGACGTTGTAGTAGCCGTCGTTCTCCTTCCACTTGCGCCCGGCGCTGTCGTAGAAGCTGTCGTTGACGATCCGGCCCGCGCCGACCGCCTCGTCCTGCGTCTGCCGCTCGCGCAGCAGGCCGTCGAGGATCTCGTACGACACGGCGTACTGGCCGTTGTCCTTCAGCGTGCGCGAGGTGACGATGGTCGGACCGTCGCGGCGGACGGTGTAGTCGTACGTGGCCGTGGGGGTCTGAGTCACCGGGTCGCGGTCGATCTCCCAGACCTTCAGGAGACGGCCCAGCGGGTCGTACTCCATCGTGGCCTTCTTGCCGTTGGCGTCCTCCTCGGTCAGCGGCAGGCCACGGACATCGTCGAATACCGTGGTCTCCGTGTGGCCGAGCGGGTCGTGCGAGACCTGCTTGGTCGGCCGCGCGACGGTGACCGGCGTGTACTCCATCCACGTCTTGCGGTTGTCCGCGTCCCAGGTCGCGGTCTCGCGGCCGTGGATGTCGTACTCGGTCTTGTCGATGGTGACGTAGCCGTCGCCGGTGCCGTTCAACTCCTGCACCTCGGTGGGCAGGCCCTTGGTGGGGGCCGCGCCGAAGGCCAGGTTGTCGTAGAGCGTCCGAGTGTCCTCGACTACCTCGCCGCCGGTGGCGCCGCAGGCGCCGAGCGTCGTCTTCTCGCGGGATTCCGACTCGATCAGGTACGCGGTGGTGTTGCGGGCATAACTGACCGTGGAGCAACGGATCTTGCCGCCCGGTGTCTTCTCCTCGACCTGGTACGGCAGGCCGTAGCTGTCGTACTTGGTGGTCTCGGTAGAGGTGCGCCAGGCCTCGCCCTTGACGCGCTCGCGGGTGCGGACGGTCTCCGGGCGGGCCATCCACGCCTCGAGCGCGGTGGTTCCGGCGCGCGTGCGCGTGGCCGTCTTCACGGCCCAGGGGGTGGTGACGGTCGCCGAGTCGATGGCTCCGCCGTCGGACTCGTAGGTGATCTGCTCCAGCAGTTGCCCCTGGTACTGGGGCAGGTCGTCGTGATTCGTGCCGTCGCTGGTGGTGACGGTGGAGGCACGAGTGCCGGAGGGCAGCTTGTCGCCGTGCAGACCGCGGAAGTAGCGGTGCTCGGTGAGCTGCTTGACGTCGTCGCCGGAACCCTGGCGGGTGCGGACCCGCTCGTAGCCGCGGTACTGCGACCAGGTGCGGTGCTTGTTCTCGGTGAACTCGCTGTCGTCGTACGCCCATCCGGCGCCGCCGAGGAACTCGTAGCTGGTCACCTTGGAGGGGCTGTCGGTGACCAGGTCCTGCTCGCGGACCTCGGTGGCGACGTACTTGTGGAACCAGTCCTTCACCGGTGCGAGGGCGCCCTTGGGCGTCCAGTACTGCGGGAAGCAGCGCATCGTGTTGGTCTCGGGGGACGCCGGCATCCGCTTCGGCTCGAGGGCCTGGCAGTCGCGCGGCGAGTAGGTCACGCCGATACGGCCGCCGGTCTCGGTGTCGATGGCGTGGATCCGGTAGCGGGAGAAGGGCGGCAGGCCCTCCACCTTGTCGACGCGGTTGTCCATCTGGAGGCCGGCGAAGGTGACCTTCGGCATCTCCGCGGTGGCGCCGGCGCCGTGGCCGGTACGGGTGATCGACTCCAGCCACAGGGCCGGGGAGGTGCCGTCACCGGTGGGCGGGTATGTCTGTTCCAGGGTCCAGGAGTCGACCGTCTTCAGGGCGCTGCCGGAGAGCACACTGGTGGTGATCTTCTTCAGGCGCTTGGTGGACCAGAACGTCGGGGAGTACTTGTCGGTGCACTTGGCACCGGAGGCGCACTCCTGGTCCAGCGGGGTGTCCGGCCAGTACTTGGCGTTGGCCGTGGTGCGCTTCGGCTCGGCGCAGTCGAACGCCGTGCTGGGGATGCAGCGTTCGGCCGTGGTGAACGCGACCCGGCCGGCCGGCTGGACGCCGAACAGCTTGTCGGAACGCAGGCCGTAGTCGATACGGTCCAGCTCCGCGGAACGGACGTAGTCGATCTGCTGGTCGGCCTTCATGTTCTGGCCGTAGTAATTGGTCCGCTTGGTCCACCACAGGGTCATGGCGTCGCCGAGCGGGTCGACGACGTAGTCCAGGTTCCAGCGGTAGGCCTGGGCGCAGTCGGAGTCCATGAACGCGGTGGCGTGGCACGGCTCGTCCGGGTGGTTGCCGAACACCGGCACCGTCAGGGCCGAGTTGGTGACCGTGCCGTCCGGGGCGCCCGGCAGCTTGTTCAGGCCAAAGTGGTACCGGGTGCCGTCGGTGGTGGTCAGCAGCCAGTGCTCGCCGCCCTTGGCGCCGTTGGCGGCACCGGTCTTGCGCTGGAGGCGGGAGCCGTCGTCGTCGGCGGGACGCCACTCGTCGGTGCCGTCCTTCTTGACGAGTTCGGTGGTGTTGCCGCCCAGCGACATCACGACATGGTCGCTGCCCCAGCACAGGTCGCCGTTGTCGGCGGTGTTGTTGGGCTTGACCTCCTGGCCCTGGGCGTTCTTGATCGGGGCCTTGTCGTCCGAGCAGGAGCGGTACTTCCGCTCGATGTAGCCCGGTTCGTAGTCCCAGCCCTCGGCGATCCAGGAGGACTGCGCGTTGGTGGAGGCGGTGCGGCCGTCCACGGCCTGCGAGGAGTAGGACAGTTCGACCTCGGGCTGCGGGCCGCCGGGGACCTCGGGAGCCTCGATCGGATACGCCCAGGAGAACCCGCCGGAGGACGAACCAGCCATCCATGAACCGGAGGGCGACAGTGAGGTGGCCTCGTGGCTCCCGCCGGGCCCGGAGGCGTCGGCGGTCGCGGCGAGCACGGTGGGTCCGGCACTCGCGGTGGCGAGGTCGACGCTGGCGGTCACCGTCTTCGCGGCCGGGTCATTCGCGCCGGGCAGTGCGGTACGGGTGCGGCAGCGCTCCAGCTCGGGCGTGGTCAGCGCACAGGCGGGAAGCCGGTGGAGCCGGAGCCGGGAGCCCCAGTCGCCGCCGTAGGTGTCCTTGAACGACGCGTAGTCCAGCTCCAGTTCGACGGAGCCGGAGGCGGCGGGAGCCAGGCCGTCGCGGGCGGGTGCCGCGGTGAACAGCAGCCCCTGCACGCCGGCCTTGCGCGTGGTGGCCGCGTCCTTGACCTGGACCTCGACGGCGGTCCCGGCGTCGGCGGTCGCGCGCTTCGGGGCCGCACCGCGGGTGCGGACGCCCTTCTTGGCGGCGGCCGCGGTGGATGTCCGACGGGCCTTCACGAGGCTGGTCCGTGCGGCGGTGTCACCCAGGGTGGCGCCGGTGGTCAACGGCGCTCGGTTCGGGAGTTCGGCCCGGCTGTCGGTCACGACAGCGGTGAACGTGCGGGCCTTGATGGTGCCGGCCACGGGCTTGAAGTCGGCCGTGGCCTCGTCGCGTACCTTCGGGCGCTTCTTGGTGAAGTCCTTGCCCGGGACGGACCGGTCGCTGCGCTTCACGTCGGAGATCCGGGTGCTTCCGGAGGCGGCGCTCGCGTCGTCGGGTATCAGCCCGATGAACATGACGAGCCCCGCGAACAGGGAAACGGATCTGTGCCAGTGTCCGAAATAGCGTAACTGTCTTATTAGTTGGTCCACTAAGGAACTCCCCCCTCACTCTCTGTGACCGAGTGTTGAAAAACGCTCAGACAGTAAGCGCTGTCGATCACTCCGGACAAGCAAAGCGAGGGCAATGCGACAATCCCCACTTCGACCAAGCGTTCGGAAAGAAATCGCTTTCCGCCCTGTACCGTTCGGCCTCGCGGCCCGCGTCCAAGGGCCCGCGGCGACCCCGCGAGGGGCTCGCACGGCAACGACTCCGGGGGGATTCGCCCATGCCAGAAACATCCCGAAGACAGCGCCCCATCAGGCGCTCGGCGCGCGCCGCGCTCGTCGCGGTGCTCGCCGGCGGGACGCTGGGGCTGATACCACTGACACCGCTCACGGCAGCGGCGGCCGACACCGAACCGACCGCGGTGGCCGCGAACGCCGAGGAGCGCGCACTCCAGGACGCCGCCCGTACCGGGAAGGCCGTGGAGGTGCTGTCCGCCCGCACCGAGACCAGCGAGACGCACGCATTACCCAACGGCAACCTGCGCCACACCCAGCACACGTTGCCCGTCCGCGTGAAGCGCGAGGGCACCTGGACCCCGGTGGACACCTCGCTCATCGAGGTCGCCGGCCGGATCTCGCCCAAGGCCGCACCCGGCCACATCACGTTCTCCGCAGGCGGCGACACCCGCCTGGTGACCCTCACCGACCAGGGCGGCGAACTCGCCCTGACCTGGCCGAACGCCCTGCCCGAGCCCGTCCTCGACGGGGCGACCGCGACCTACCCGGACGTCTTCCCGGGCGTCGACCTGGCCGTCAAGGCAAGCCTGGACGGTTTCAGCCAGGCACTGATCGTAAAGACGCCCGAGGCGGCCGACCGCCCGGAGCTGACGAACATCGACTTCGGGCTGCGCACCAAGAACCTGGAACTGACCAAGGACACCGAGAACGGCACCCTGCGCGCGGTGAACGCGGCCGGACAGACGGTGTTCGCCTCCTCCACGGCCCGGATGTGGGACTCGTCGGGCACGCCCGAGGAGGAGACGGCGGCGGCCCAGGCGCCGACCCCCGCCAATGCCTCAGCGAAGTCGCCCCGTACGGCCGTCGCCGACACGGTTCGGGCCACGGCCGCGGCCGACACCGAGCCCTCCCCGCTCGACCCGGGCACCAAGAGCAGCGAGGTCGGCGTCCAAGTCACCGACGAGAAGATCCTCCTGACCCCGGACCAGAAGCTCCTGGACGCCCCGGACGCCGAGTTCCCGGTCTACATCGACCCGCGGATGACCGGCACCCGCGAGGCCTGGACGATCGCCTACAAGCCGCATCCGACCAGCAGTTACTGGAAC
>NZ_JBHXSG010000093.1:0-18886 GCF_042714835.1 Streptomyces sp. NPDC058678
CACTTCCGGCCCCGCCGCCATCTGATGCCCGCCCACGACTACCGAGCCGAGATGACCGTCCGCTTCGCCATCTGGGAGCAGATCACCGGCGTCGCTGGCCTTGCCACCGCGGCCTGAGCACAGGCCGGCTCCCAGCACCCTGCCCCGACGCGCCGTCAGGCAGTCACAGCCAACAACGTGACAACGCCCGTACGGCGGATGGGCCACCGCGGCGCGCGCCGGGCCGGCCACCACCCCCGGGGCACCCGTCACAGCGAACGAGCTGCCACTCGCGTCGGCCGTCACCGGGACAACGACGTAGCGCAACCGCCCGTCGGGGTAGTGCGCAGCCACCGTCACCACCCACGCCCCGCCCTCACGCTGCGCACTGCGCACCGCGGTCACCGATGCCGGCGCGGGCTGCGCACCAGCCACCGGGTCCGGCAGATCGACGTCCGGGGCGAGCAACTGCGCAAGACGCGCCTGCGCACTGTCGGCGTCGTCGGCACTGCTGCGCAACCACGCGTCGACGAACACCTGCGCATAGCCCGCCGGGTCGGCCGCGGTGGCCGCGGTGCGCACCGGGGCCGGAGTGTGGGCAGGGGTAGCCGTGGCCGTGGCCGTGGCCGGGCCGGACAGCACCGCGACGCCCAGGGCGACGGGACCGGCCGCGATCGCGGTGAACAGGGCCAGGCGCGACAGGCGCACGCGTCGCCTCATCTTCTCCAGCCGGGCGCCGGCGGCCATCGGGACAGCCGCGTCGCTCGCCGGGGCCTGCTTGCCAGGAGACATGGTCAAACTCCCAGGTCGAAACGGTTACTTGCCGACCTTGAGAAAACCCGCCGGCCCCGACCCGACCACCGACCATGAAGGCCCGACCACTATCACGATGGGGACACAAAGCTCGTGGTGGGGCCGACCATGAGCCCGACCACGGGCCCGGCCGTGGGGTCCGGGCATGGGGGAGCGGAGCACCGCCGCGAAGGCGGCGCGCTGGCCCCCCAACCCCAGGGCCCACGACGGATCACCCGCTGACAGCTCGTGCGCGCACCGCCGGCGAAAGGGAGGCCGGGGCAGCCTTGTTGCCCGCAACGGGGGACCGTGTCGGGGCGACGGCGTCTTGCCACCGTGCGCAACCGGCACCCATGCCGAGTGCGCAGGACCTGTGGCTCATTGCGCAGCCGCCTGCGCAATGAGCGCCTACATCGCTGCGCAGCCGTGCTTGCGCAGCCTTTCCGACCACCTGGAAGCATCCGTGGTCGGCCCGACCATGTGCCCGACCACAGCAGCCCAGTTACGCATCCTGCCCAAGGGTGAGCGGTGGCCGGATGCTGTGGCCGTGGGACGTGGAGCACCAGTGCAGGGCCGCCGCCGCGGTGTGTGAACCGTGTCCGCTTACCGGCCGGAGCGAGCGGGTGGCGGTCCTGGGCGGCGGCCCGGCCGCGCCGGCGCCTGGTTGGAGAACGGCGTTCTCGTCGAGCGAGCCCCGGGACGCAGCCGCCTAAAAAGCCGCGATCGGATCGATGGCGCGTTCGCGGCGGGCCAGGGTGCGCATCACTGGAAGGACGCCGTGACGAGCCACGGCGATGCGGGTGAGGCAGGCGATGACCAAGTCGGTGGCCTGCGCCGGCACCGACGGCGTGGGTTCCTCCAGGCTGACGGCAAGGTCGTCGAGGTGGACAACGAGTTCCACGAGCCGGGTGAGCAGACACTGATCGAGCGGCAGTACGTGGGCGAACACGCCGACAGGCCGGTCGAGCGGCATGGCCGGCAACTGCGCTGCGAGCCGGGCGCGAGCGGCGTCAAACTCCCCGGCCAGGGCAGCAGGCCCACCGGCCGCCTCCTGCTCCCCCACCTCGCGGATGTGACGCGGCACCGCATCTTCCAGATGCGGCGCCGGGCCAGCGCCGGACAGGAAGTACGCGACAGCATCGATGGGCCTCCCGCCCGCCGGTGGCAGCTCTGCCAGCCAACGCTCGACGTTGAAGAGGGCCCGGGCCAGATGCCCGGCTAGAGCGCTGACCCGGAACTCGGCCAGGGCGCTCGGCTGCTCCCAGCGTTCGGCCAGCACCGGCGAACGCAGCAGCCGGGATGTGACCGCGGCGGTGTCGAGAAATGCGGAGATCACACCAGGAGGCTAGCGGCCGGCCTGTTGCTCCTCGAGCCAGGGCCCGACACCCCCTGTGGTCGCAAGCGACTAAGTATCGCAGTCCGGCTGCCGGATTTGATCGCGAATGCCGAGCATGTCGAACTGTCTTGGGCAGGTCACTTACCCAGCCTGGAGCGGCCATCGGCTGTCACCGATCTGCTGATCGGATTTCTCCAGGAGAGAGTCCCTGCCGGTTGCTCCTGCTCGCGGCTCACCTGGCATGCGGCGTTGCACTGATGAGGTCCGTCAACGTCACCGTCGGACACTAACAACCAGCCACTGGGCAGGTCATACCGTTGGGAACTCTAGTGAACATTTCCCTCCCGTAAGTTGTAGGCGAACAGCCCCCCCGACGCGCCGACACACAGAGCACGCCCGTTCGGAGCCCAAGCACAGGAGGACAGGCTGCTGTCGACACGCATCATGGCCAACGCCTGGCCAGTATTAACGTCCCAGACCCGCACCGTCCCGTCGGCGCCAACAGTAGCCAGACGGGCCCCGTCGGCGCTGAACGCCGCCGCACGCACCTCGCGAGTGTGGCCCGTGAGGATACGTAGCGCCACGCCCGTCGCCGGATCCCAGATTCGTACCGCATGATCGTCGCTGGTTGTTGCAAGACGGATCCCGTCTCGGCTGTACACCACCGCGTTCACGTCGCCGGTGAAGCCGCTGAGAGTGCGGAGTGTTCTGCCATTGGCCAGGTTCCAGACCAGCACCGTGCGATCTTGGCCGACGATGGCGAGGCGTGTCCCGTCAGGACTGAACGCCACGACGCTCACGTCGACGGCATGGCCGGTGAGGGTACGCAAGGTTTCGCCAGTGGCTGGGTCCCAGATTCGCATCCCGTCGATGCCTGCGGTAGCGAGGCGGGTGCCGTCGCAGCTGAACGCCACGGCATTCACCCCGCCGGTATGGAGGGTGCGCAAGCTCGTGCCGACGGCCGAGTCCCAGATCTTCACCCCCCAGTTGGTGTCGGCGGTGGCGAGGCGGTTCCCGTTGCTACTGAATACCACCGCGCGCATCTCGCGCGTGTGGCCAGTGAGGGAAAACAGGATTCTGCCAGTAGCCGAATCCCGCACCCGTACAGTCCCGTCGTTACCAGCAGCGGCGATGTAGGCCTCATCGGGACTGAACGCCACCGCGTTCACCGCGCCGGTGTGGCCTGTGAGGGTGTGCAGGTTTCCGCCGGTAGCCGGGTCCCAGACCCGCACCCTCCAGTCATCGCCAGCCGTGACGAGGCAGGTCCCGTTGGGGCTGAGCGCCACTGCGTTCACCCTGCGCGTGTGGCCGACGAGGGTATATAACGCCTCGCCAGTGGCCGAGTCCCAGATCTGCACCGTCCCGTCGTTGGCCACGGTAGCAAGGCGGCTCCCGTCGTGACTGAACACCACCGCGTTCACCCCGCCGGTGAAGCTGCCTACAATTTGCAGGGGTCTACCGGTAGCCAAGTCCCAGACCCGCACCATCCCGAAATACTCGGCGGTAACGAGGCGGGTGCCGTCGGGGCTGAGCGCCAGCGCACGCACCTCGCTGGTGTGGCCTGTGAGGGTGTGCAGGCTTCTGCCGGTGGCCGGGTCCCAGATCCGCACCCTCCAGTCGTCGCCAGCCGTGACGAGGCGGGCCCCGTCGTAGCTGAACACCGCCGCGTTCACCCTGCGCGTGTGGCCGGCCATTGTGTGCAGGATTTCGCCAGCGGCCAGGTCCCAGACCCGCACCATCCCGTCGTCGCCGCCGGTGGCCAGGCGTGTTCCGTCGGGGCTGAACACCACCGCATTCACCCTGGCGGTGTGGCCAGTCAGGATGCGGATGAGGGCGGGGTCAGGTAGGTCGGGGGGCGGCCAGCGGTCGATGAGGCAAGGAACACGAAGGTCGTGTGAGGTCCACGAGGCTCTGTTGGTGATGCGGCTGTGCAGGATGGCGTCGAGGGCGTAGGCAGGGTCCGTGGGGGTCAGCAGGTGTGCGGCTTGGGAAAGTTGCCGGGCGAGGGTTTGGGCGGGCGGACCGATGCGGTCCAGATCTCGCCAAGGTGCAGTGGGGCCGCGCTGGTGGAGCCGGGTCCGCACCCACCGGAAGTCCTGCGCCACCGCGTCAGCAGCTGCGGGGCGTCCGGCGTCAAGGAAATGCTCGATGAGGTGGTCGAGCAGGTAGCCGGCGGAGGTGTCCCACCACGCGGTGTCTCCGGTATCGGTGCGTGGCAGGGTGGTGGCAAGAGTGTCAAGGAGGGCGATGTTCGCGTCCATCAGCCGGGTGGTGCCTAGGCCGGCACGCAGATAGTCGCGAACGACATCGTGAAGGGTGATCGTTCCGCCGGGTACTGTGGTGTCAATTCCGAGCAGAGACAGGTCGGCCATCTGCTTGCACAGGGTGCGGGTGGCTGTCTCGTCGAGGCCGCCAGTGACCTGCCACAGTGCGGCCACCAAGGTGATGGGCACAGCTTCGTCCTCGGCGAAGATTCCAAGTTCGGCGAAGCGCTGCTCGGCGTGGTCAGATTGCAGGAGGGTGGTGGCAGCCTGAATGCTGGCCCGCACCGCCCGGTTGCGGCCCTCCGGCCGGTCCAAGTCCAAAGTGCCGTGCGGGTCCTGGACCGCGGGGCCGTCAGCCCTCAGCCGTTCAAGAAGAGTGAGTGCCGCGGTGGTCGGGTCAGCCCCGGTGGCTGCCTGCTCGGCGATGAACCGATTCGCGATGCCCAGCAGCAGCGCCCACCGACCGGTCCCCTTCACCAGTGCCTCCACCGCCTCAGACTGCGGCAGGGCGGGCAGTCGGTGGGTAAGGAGCAACCGGGCCTGCTGTTCGCTCATCCGGTCGACTTCGATCCGTATGGCTGCAGAGGGCAGAACACTTGGCGTGCGGGTAGTGACCAGCCGCACGCATCCGAACTCTGCCCCCCGCAAGAACGGGGCGAGCTGCTCCTCCTCCCACACATCGTCGATGATCAGAAGGGTCCGCGGCCGTCCGGTGAGGAGGCGTCCAAGATGCTCACCAGCGCGCTCAGGGTCGGAACTGGTCTCCGTTGTGTCACCGGTGATCCGACGTGTCTCCTCAGCAACCTTCGCGGCAACGGCGGCGCGTCCTCGTACGTCCCGACCGATAGTGATCAAGTGAACACCGCCAGGGAAGCGACGCTGCACCGTGCGCTGGGCGGCAACATACTTGGCCAGCGTGGTCTTGCCGAAGCCGCCAGCCCCGTGGACTCCTGCGGTGATCGCGACTGGGCTACTGGTCCGCCACCGACGGGTGCGCCGAAGTACGGCCTTTGCGACGGCAGCGGCTTCGTCTCTGTCCACCCACCATTCCGGCACGGGCGGCGGTGGCGGACGACGAACGGTGGTCGCCGGCGGTGCCGTCGCCCACAGTGAGAGCCCCAGAGCGGCCAGTCCAGTGGCAGAGCCGATCACACTCGCCAGCGGGTCCGCCTTGCCCCAGCCGTCCTCAACCGCCGTGATCAACAGCCACACACCGGCCGCTACGCACAAGGCGACCGCAGCCCCAACTCCCCTACGCCCCCGCATGAAAACCCATCATTCCCCCGAAAGCCCACAGGCTGCCACCTCTTCCGCCAAGACGCAGCGCAGGCGCTCTCGGACTGAACGCCGCCGGGCCCGCCCGATGGGACATTGCGGGCGCCCCCATCCCGCTCGACCTCCAACCGAGCAGCATCGACCTCGTCACCTGCCGGTAACCCCCGGACACCGGGTGACGTACGGCGAACGACGGCGAGGCAGTCCGGCACCTGCCTGGCGACATTCGTGGTCGGCCCGACCACGGGCTTGAGCACGGCACATCGGTGGGCATGTTGCGCGATCGTGATCGGTGGTCGGGGACTGTGGCCGTCGGCTTGGTCGGGGGCGGCGGGTGAGCTGACCGTATGGATCTCGCGCATGTCTTTTCGCTCAGCGGCCCCGGACACCTCGCGCCCGCACACTCGCGTAAGAGCAGGTGCGGACGCGTGCTGATGGCGCGCGAGCAGGCACGGTGACCCGCTTCGGGGCGGGGATCTGCCGTGGGGTGATGGCGGCGGACCAGTTCACCCAGATCGCCAACAGTCTGTTCCGCGATGCCCGGCTGTCCTTCAAAGCGAAGGGAATCTTCGGCCACATCAGCACCCACCGCGCCGGCTGGCATCTGACGGTCGCCG
Source organism: Streptomyces sp. NPDC058678 (assembly GCF_042714835.1). NCBI lineage: Bacteria > Bacillati > Actinomycetota > Actinomycetes > Kitasatosporales > Streptomycetaceae > Streptomyces > Streptomyces sp. NPDC058678. Next base: position 6,264 of record NZ_JBHXSG010000093.1, read on the forward strand.
GCCTCGTGCGGGCCGGGCCCGACGGGCGTGATGCCGTGCGCGGCGGCCTGAGCGAACTGCAAAGGCACGGCTATCTCATCCGCGAACAGCTCAGGCACGACGACGGGACGCTCGGCGAGATCGTCTACTCGATCACGGACCACCCGGCCATCGCCGACTTTGAGCTCCCGCAGACGGCTGGCACGGCGTACGTGCCCGCGCCCGCGGGCGCCGCGGTGGCCGCCTTCGGGGCGGGGGTCCGCCGTGGGGTGATGGCGGCCGACCGGTTCACCCAGATCGCCAACACTCTGTTCCGCGACGGCCAGCTCTCTTTCAAGGCGAAGGGAATTTTCGGACTCCTCAGCACGCACCGGGACGGCTGGCGGATGAGCGTCACCGACCTGGCGCGCCGCGGCCGCGACGGCGAGGCAGCCGTGAAGAGCGGGCTCAAGGAGCTGGAAAAGCACGGCTTTTTGCTCCGGGAACGCCAGCGCAACCCCGACGGCACCCTCACAGCGGCCACCTACGTCATCACCGACCTTCCCAGCCCGCGAAACACCAGGCCGCAGCCGATGTCGGGTTGTCCACCGGTGGACAACCCGACATCGGTTCATCGCCCCGCTAAGAACACCAGCAGAAAGAACACCACGCAGCAGAAGACCAGACCCTTCCGTCCGTGCGGCCGCGGCCGCGGCGGCGTCGCGACGTCCGCAGGCACCAACCGGCCCAACCCACCAGCACCGACGCCGGCCGTGCTCCCAGCCGACGAGATGCATCCGGGGATCCGGCTGCTGCTCGAGGTCGGAGCGAGCCAGCCCGAACTCCTGCTGACCGGGAAGGCGCTGGCCGATCAGGGCCGCGTACTCATCGTGATGATGGAGGCCGGCTGGAGCAGCGAGCACCTGCGCCACGTCATCACCGGCCGGCCCTTGCCGAACCCGGTACGCACCACGGTCGGTGCGATCATCGCCGCCCGCCTGCGGGCCGCTCAGGCCCACCCGCCCCCCGCCACCGTGGACAGCCAGCACCACCGCGGCGACGTCCCAGGCGAGGCACCGCCCGCGTGGCCGGCGACCGAACCGTCGTCCACGGCATCCGCCGCCCGCACGGTGACCGAGGCCCTCACCTACCGGGCTCTCGTCGAATGCGCCGGCTGCGGCGTGCCCACAACCGCCCCCGGCGAAGACCTCTGCCCCGCCTGCCTGGGCTGGCCGCTGTGCCGAACCTGCCCCGGACCAACACCTCGGCGCGCACAGCCCGACAGCGACGGCCGCTGCACCACCTGCGCCTGCGTCTTCATCGGAGCCCTGGAAGGAAGCAGCCCGTGAGCGACCCGCTGCGCACACGGCCGGCCACGGCAGCGCACCACCGCCACCCCTTCACCCGTGAGCCGGACCGCTGGCAGAAGCAACGGTCCCGTGCCGCTGCGAACTGCGCCGGCCGGCCGAGACCGTCACAACCTGCTGGGGGATGCCGCCTGCCTGCTCCCGACCCAGGACACCCGCGCCGCCCGGCCGGCGAGGCGGAGCACCACCCGCGAACGGCTGATGCTCCACCTCGCCGACCGGGTCGCCCAGGCCGTCCAGCGCACCGCCGATGACGGCACAAACGACGCGGTCCAGACCCGCGAGGCCGGACGGCCACCGGACCCCGACCTGCCTGGCGCCCCGCCAACGACACCCCAAACCCTCGCCACACGCCCGGCACGTCACTCCTGAAGGGAAACCCACCCCATGCCCCAGCCCGACGCCAGCCCGGCTGTCCGCACCGCGGACGTGTACCTGCTGTTCGCGCACGAGCCGTACTACCCCGGCCCCGCAACCAAGGAGATCAACACCACCGTGGTGGCCGCAGGCGCTCTGCTCCACCCGCAGGTGCACCAGCCCGACGGCGCCCAAATCCACGACCTGCTCACCCTAGGACGGCAGCCGGGCGAGATCATCCCGCTGGCCACCCTCACGCACGAACTGAACGGCGGCGCCGACTGGCCGGCCGTCGGCGACTGGGAACGGGTCACCGCCGACCTGGTGCAGCTCGTGCACACACACGGGTGCGACGCCCTGAGCCTCACCCTTCCCGCCCTGGCCCGCGCCCTGCTGTGCACCGGCCCGGACAGCCAGGTGCGGGCCGTTGACGCCGCGACAGGCCAACCCACCGCATACGGCAGAAACGACCGCGCCGAAGTCCTGGACAAGGTCGGCCTGTTCCTCACCGCCCTGGTGAGCGAGCAGCCCCTGTGGCCGGGCGAAGGCCTCCTGCCGCCCCGGTATGAGCGCACCTGAATTCGGCTATGGCAGGCCAGCCCGGGGCGGCCTGCCACAGCGCCGGTCAGCAGATCGCCGTGCCCGGCGGGAAGTCATGCGGCAGCTCCCCTCGAGGGATTGCCCGTGCGGTGGGCGCACCGGGACCGCACCCTCGCTCCCCCTTCCTGCACCGCGGGCACTGTCTTCCCGTTGTTGCCAGTTGGGGGCTCGGTGGAGGAGCTGCCATGTGCCCCCGGTGCCGGCTGGCGGAGTGAGGGGTTCACTCCCGCAGGGTGGCCGGGTGTGGATACGGTTTTCTTCTGGACGGCGGTGGGGGGCTGCCCAGGTCGAGGGGGGCGCGGTGGGGCTGAGCTACAGGGATGCTGTTCGCCTTTTGGGGGCATCGCAGGGGCGTACGGTCGAGGCGCTGGACCGGCTGACGGGTGGGCTGCTGCTGGCGTCGTCGGCCACGGGCGTCAATCTGCTCTCCAGCCTGTTTGACGTTCGGGGTGAGCTGGCCCGGCTGAGCGCGGGTCTGGTGCAGAACCTGGGCGAACAGGCGCGGGGCCTTGCCCGGTTCGATCGCAGTGAACGCCTGGCGGCGGCCCATGCGGTAGTGGTTCTCTCCGCCTATTTCGAGATCCTCTCCGAGACGGACCTTCCGTGCGACGCGGGGGAGTGGGAGCTCACGGGTGCCGAGCAGACGGCCCTGGCGGGGGGTGATTCGGGGGCGGGCCGGCGGCTGGGTTCCCTGGCCGCCGGTCTGCTTCAGGCCGAGGTTCCGATGCCCGTGCCGCAACGGCCTTACGAGATGACCCTGCAAGCCCTGTCAGAGTTCTACCAGCGCCTGTCCGGCGAAGTAACCCGGTTCGTGTCGGGCCTGGTGGTGTGGGACAGCCTCGACGACACGCGCAGGGAGCGTTTCGCACAGACCCTCTCGACCGATCTTCCCGGGCGGGCACTCACCCGCTATGAGGAACTGTTCAGGCAGCTGGCGCTCGACTGCCCCGAGGTCGCCTTCTGGGCCAACCTGGTGGATCACCGGGCCACGCGGGCGCACCTGCGGACGGTGAGCGCCGGGCTGGAGGGGCTCCAGGAGGTGCTCGCGCAGATCGCCGAGCGCAGGCCCGCCGATGCCTGGATCACCGCTCTGGCGCGTGCCCATGCGGCCGTGCTTGATCGTCCGATCCTCACCTCCCGCGATGCCCTGGACGGGCTGAGCCTTCCGGCTCTGGGCGCCGCGTACGTCAATCCGGACTTCCGGGTGTGCGATGTGGGCCCCTCCGACCCGTTCGCCACCGAGAGCTGGTGGCAAGAGCGGCCGGTCCGCGGCGACCTGGAGGAATTTCTGCTGGGGCACCTGACATCTCCGCAGGCCGTACGTGCCCCGCTGGTCGTGCTGGGCCAGCCCGGGTCGGGCAAGTCCGTGCTCACGCAGGTGCTGGCGGCACGTCTTGCGCCCGCCGACTTCCTCGTCGTACGCGTGATACTGCGGGAGGCTGCCGCCGAGGCCGACCTGCAGACCCAGATCGAGCAGGCGGTCCGGGCCTCCACCGGCGAGGTGGTGAACTGGCCCGAACTGGTACACCGCGCCAAGGGGGCGCTGCCGGTCGTCATACTGGACGGGTTCGACGAGCTGCTGCAGGCGACCGGCACCAGCCAGACGGACTATCTGCTGAAGGTGGCCGCGTTCCAGGCACGCGAGGCGGGCCAGGGCCGCCCCGTCGCCGTCCTCGTCACCAGCCGCACGGCGGTCGCCGACCGCGCGCGGCCCGCCCAGGGCATGATCGCCGTGCGCCTGGAGCCCTTCAACAACAGCCAGGTGACACAGTGGCTGCAGGTGTGGAACGCCACCAACGCCGCCGGCTTCGCCGCACGAGACCTTTACCCCCTCACCGCGGACACCGTACTTGCACACGGCGAGCTGGCATCCCAGCCGCTCCTGCTCCTGATGCTGGCCCTGTACGACTCCGACCGCAACGCGCTGCAACTGCACAGCGCCGCGCTGGGCCAGGCCGAACTCTACGAACGTCTCCTTTCCAGCTTCGCCGGACGCGAGGTCCGCAAGAAGGCACCCGAGCTGACCGAGGAACAACTGGGCCAGGCCGTGGAGGAAGAACTCACCCAGTTGTCGATCGTGGCGTTCGCGATGTTCAACCGCGGCCAGCAGTGGATCAGCGCGGCGGAACTGAACACGGACCTCGGCGCCCTCACGCCGGAGACCGACAGCCGATCCGCCCCTACCGGCCTGCGCGCCACCCTCACCGCCGCGCAACTCCTGCTCGGCCGCTTCTTCTTCGTTCACGAGGCGCGGGCAAACCGGGAAGGCCAAACGCTGAGCGCCTACGAGTTCCTCCACGCCACCTTCGGGGAGTATCTGGTGGCCCGGCTCGCCGCACAGGAACTGCACGACCTGGCCGAGTCGGTGCGCCACCACGCACGCCGCAGCAGGCCGGCCACCGTCGACGACGCGTTCCTTTTCACGCTGCTGTCCTTCATGCCCCTGACCACACGCGAAACGACCGTCTCCTTCCTCGTGGAACGGCTGCGGGGGTGGCCGCAATTCCTGCGGGCGCAGACGCTCACTGCCCTGCTGGGCCTCTTCCACCGGGCGCTGCACACCCGCCACGACACCCGCTACGACGCCTACATGCCGCAGCCGGTGACGGTGCCGGCCCGACCGGCGACGTACTCCCTCAACCTGATGCTCCTCGCCGCAGCTACCACGACCGCTGACGGCCTCAGCGGCGACGATCTCTTTCCCGGCGCCGGCGAAACAGTCGCCCCATGGCGCCGCCTGGCGCTGCTGTGGCGCTCCCAGTGCCCGCCCCAGGGCTGGAGCGGGCTCATCGCCACCGTGGCAATCGAGCGGCTCTGGGAAGAGGGACGGCGGCAGATTCGGGTGCGCCTGCGAGACGATGCGGAAGCTGAGCCGGTCAGTACGGACCCGTACTGGACCTACGACTTCGGGCCAGACCACCAGTACCGGCCTCGCACAGACGACTTCTGGTTCTCCTGGATCCAGGCCGACCACCGCGAGTTGCAACAGCAGGCGCAGTTCCTCTGCGACGTCGCCGATGACATCTTCGCGCATGCACTGCAGCCGTGGGCCGGCCCGTGGGACACGGCAGTCGTCACCTTCCACGCCACCAGAAAACACCCCGCTGTATCCGCGGCGAACGCACTCGTGGGCCTATGGCTGACCAGCGACCAGGACAGCACACCGACGGACCTCACCGCCGCCTTCGACGTCTGCCTCCACATCGCCCTCAACGGATTCGCCCCCGTCGACACGGACACCAGACGGCGCTTCCGGTTGGTCTTTTTGCGCCGTCTCGCCGCGGACTGGCAACGGCTCGAGCCCGACTGGGTGGAGCAGGCCATGAGGGCCATCTACGAAGGCGGGGACAACACCACAGACGAGGGCCCGCAGTTCCTCGACGCGGCCACACAGATCCTGCCCTCCCACCTCACAGCCCTGTGGCGCAACGGCTCCCGACCCTCCCGCTGACGAGTACCTCCATGGCCGCCCGGTGAGCCGGGGCGCCCCCGGCCATAGCCTGGCGTGAGCGAGTGCTGTCCCTTGGTGGCGACCCTTTTCGAGGTATGCAGCACGTGACCGTGCGCCGGATCAGATAGGCGCTGCGCCGGGTGCCGTGCGGGGTGATGGTGTGAGTCAAAGGGGTGCGCCACCGCGCCGCGTCGGCGGCGGTCAGTGTGGCGGTAACTCCCGGCAACGGCAACGTGCCTGGCCGGCGAACCTGCCCGCCGCGCAGAGCAGGAAGGCGAGGACCCGCCGCCTTTGTCTCTTGGCCGGAGCGGGGCGGCGGGTCCTCCTCAGACGCGGAGTTGTTCCGCACCTGTCTGGTGCCTTGGCCTCAACGCTGCCGCATCGGCCGTGGCGGACTGTTCAACGATTCTGCTTGAGAGGCGTTTAGCGGAAATCGTGTGAGGTTCTCCACGTGCTGTTCCCAGGAGTTTGCATGGACGCGGGATGTGACCCGTCGCACACTGCAAGTGACAGCAAAGGCGGGGCTCTTGGCCGCAGTCCTTGGCCGGAGCACGGCGAGGAGCCCTCTCAGACCAGGGAGTTCACATGCCCCGATGGCGCCAGCGTCTCTTGCCGCTCTCGTGTGTGCCGGCCGGTGGCACGCACTGGCGTCCGATCCCTGCAGTGGTGCTCGTGATCATTGTAGTGGTGGTGGCCGTGAGTGCAGCCGTGATCGATCCAGTGACCGCCGGTGTGTGCGCGGCCATGCTGCAAGGGATCGCGGCTGTGGCACTGCTCTGGCGCACTTCGTGCGTCCAGGCCCCGGCGGGCAGCAGTTGATGACCGACGCAGAGCGGGCGGACGACCTTGCGGGCGGGCAGTCCGCCCGCAAGGCCGTCTTCGGTGATGTCGTCGCCTGGGTGGAGCAAGCCCAGGCCGGTGACCGTGAGGCTTTCGGTGCCCTGTATGACGCCTACGCGGACACCGTCTACCGCTATATCTACTACCGGGTCGGCGGGAAAGCCACGGCCGAAGATCTCACCAGCGAGACCTTTCTGCGCGCCCTGGCGCGAATCGCCTCGTTCACCTGGCGGGGCCGGGACTTGGGTGCCTGGCTGGTGACCATCGCCCGCAACCTGGTGGCTGACCACTTCAAGTCCACCCGCTTTCGCCTGGAGGTCACCACCGGCGAATTCCTCGACTCGAACGAGGCCGAGCCAAGCCCGGAAGATCACGTGCTGGCGTCCGCCACCCAGATGGAAGTGACACAGGCGCTTCTGCGCCTGCCGCCCCGCATGCGGCAGGTGATCTGGATGCAGGTCACAGGTACTCCCACCTCCGCAATCGCAAACCGCCTGGACATCGCACCCGCCACCGTGCGCGCCCACCTCCATCAAGCCCGCCAACGACTCCTCGCCGACCCCTTCCTGGCAAGCCTGCTACCCGCTACTCCAGACCGGTGAAGCCGCCTGGGAGGCAATAGCGGACATCTGAAGGCGCCGGCCGGCTTCTGCTACGCCCCGTACCGTGCTTGCCGCATGGGAGGGGCGTGGTCGATCGTCACTGTGGGTGTCAGAGGCTGCAGAATGCGAGGCCTTGTAGGCGCGAGCGTATCCGGGGGCCTCGGATGTGCGAGGGCCGCGGCCGGTGCGACGGCGGTGTGCTGCGTGAGCAAGGGTGCCGGAGCCCGGGCCGGCCCCGCGGCGTTGAAGCCGGGGCGGAACTTACGGCTTGTACCTGGAGTGATGGCGTGTCGGACGCTCGCCCCTATATGGAGCACCGGGACGATGGTTCGCCCACCTCATAGGTCTGGTGTAGCCGACATCTTGCCTCGTGCTGGCTCCTGCCGGGAGACGGCTCAGCACCCTTCAGGCTCGGGCCGGGCGATGTGGTCTTCCGACCGGACGGACGCGGGCACGGCATCGCCGACGACCCGGCAACGTGCCTGACCGATGGCGTCCAGGAACCGGACGGCAGCTGGAGCATCCGGGGCCAACTGCCGCAGAACACGGGCCCGACCACGGTCGTCCTGTGTGGTGCCTACCGGTTCTCTCCCGGCCAGGCACGGACACGGTCTACTTCGGCACGGTTCATCCGAGTGTTCCCGCCGGCCCGGTGGTCCCTTCCGGCCGGCGGTGTGGGTCCTGTTCGGCTTCGCTGTCGCGGTGGTGATGCCGGCGGGCTCTGGAAGGAGTTCTCCTTCCTCGGCTGAGGGGTGTCCTTTTCGTCACCGGCGCTTTTGAAGGGCTGGTATCGGCCGCGGTCGTGGTCGGCTGTGGCGCGGTGTTGGCTGTAGGCGCGGGTGGGGGCGCCCAGTCTTTTGCCGGGCCGGGGTGTGCACTTCGGTGTCGTACTGATGGGCCAGGCGGGCGGGCCCGTATCGCCGCTGCGGCACGCCCCGGGCGCTGCGGCGGTGATGCTTGGGTTTACCGGTCTGGGGGTGCGTTGCCTGTGTTTTGTGAGCCGGATGGCCACGATGGTGTGGTGAATGCTTTCGTGTCACGGTGGGGGGGGGGTTGAGTAGGGGTGTTCAACTGGGTGTGTCCGCAGTTGGACGCGATTTGTTTTTGTGTGTTCTGGAGGATTTTTATCGTCCAGGGGATGGTGGGCGGGAGCCTGGTAACGTCGCGGCCCGATTGACGGCCAGTGAGGTTTTCTTTTTTGGCGGCTTTGATTGCCGGTCCGAGACTTTGTGAAAGGATGCTGCCGTGACGGCGATTGCAGAGGGCGTTGTCCGGAACGAGGGTGGCACGCGCACGAAGTTCGTCTTGGTGTGTGTCCTGTGCGGTGCCGAGTTCGCACCTGATGTGATGTACCGGTGCCCCGGATGCAGCGGGGCCCTCGAACCCCGTTACGAGCTGGGGAGTGTGGACTTCTGCCGTCATCCTGATCCCGAGCAGGTCTATTTCGATCTGCTTCCGCTGACGTCCCGGGAATTCCTCGGCCACGGTGTGACCGTGCGGACGCCGTGCCGTCCCGCTCCGCGTCTCGGGATCGCCATCGGGGTCCCGGGGCTGTGGATCAAGGACGAGTCGTTGCAGCCGACCCGCACCACGAAGGACCGGCTGGCGTCCGTGGTCACCGCCGTGCTGCGCCAGTTCGGCGTGCGGGAATTCGTCGGCTCCAGCACGGGAAACAGCTCGACTGCGCTGGCCCGGGCGGTGCGGATGGACCCTTCGATGCGGGCGCACTTCTTCTGCGGTGAGAAATTCATCGCCAATCACGACATCCCCGCCGACCCCCGTACCACCCTCACGGCGGTACCGGGAAGCTATGTGGCCGCTTCCGCCGAGGCCCGCCGGTTCGCGGCTGAGCGGGGACTCCACTTCGACGCCGGGTTCTTCAACTGGGCGCGGCGGGAGGGCCTCAAGCTGGCCTATCTGGAGGGGCTCGACGCGATGGACCGTACTCCGGACGTCGTGGTGCAGGCGGTCAGCAGCGGCATGGGCGTGCTCGCCGCGCACAAGGGTGTGCGCGAGTACCTGGGCCTGGGCCGGCTGGAGCGCATGCCCCGGTTCCTGATGGCTCAGGAGGGGTCCTGTGCCCCGGCGGCCAGGGCGTGGCGGGAGGGCCGCGCCGAACTGGGCGCCGGGGACCGGATCGAGGACCCCCGGGGCCTGGCCACCGCCATCCTCCTGGGTGACGGCTCGCCCTACTACCCCTACCTGCACACGATCGCGGCTACCACCGGCGGCTCGATCGTCTGTGCCGCGCGAGAGGACCTCGTGGTGGCCCGGCACCTGCTGCACGCCCTGGAGGGGATCGACGTGTGCCACGCGGCCGCCGCGGCCGTCGCGGCCGTACGCGACCAGGCGCGGGCGGGGTGGATCCGCCCGGACGAGACCGTGCTGGTCAACCTCACCGGGCGCAGCCCGATGATCGGCGGCATCTGAGCCGCACCCGGCGCCGCCGCACGGTCGGCTTCCTGGCCCAAGTAGGCCAAGGCCGGTTTGACCAGCGCAAACTCTCTTCTGCGGGCCCCGACGGCACGGCAGCATCGGTCACGTCGGAACACAGCGAGAGGGGAAACCGAGATGACGGTCCGTAAGACGATTCTGCATGTGGTCGCCGCTGGTGTGCTCGTGGCGGCGGGGACGGGTCTGGCGGCGGGTACGGCCGCGGCGGCCGACGCCTCCTCCTCCTCCTCCTCCTCCGCCTCGGTGTCTGTTTCTTCCGCTGCCTTGGACACGGCCGGTCTCATGTCGCAGGACGACTCGGGCTGGCAGGGGAACGGTTCCTGAGGCGCGGGAAAGGGGGAGCCGAGGTGAGCAGGAGCGCGGAGGGCTCGGACTATCTGATAGCCCTGCGGGACCAGGCGCTTGGGGACCAACCGGTCGAGTCCGTCCCCACACACGCCCTGGTGGTGGCCTACACGCCCCGCAGCGACGGTGAGGACGAGGAGTTCGTTGGACAGCTCGCGCAGTCGGTGACACCGTGGCCGGCGATCGTGGTGCACCGGGCGACGATGACGGTGGTGGACGGTGTCCACCGGCTGCGGGCGGCGCAACTGCGAGGGGAAAAGCACATCGCGGTCCGCTTCTTCGACGGTGATGTGCAGGACGCCGCCCTGCTGGCGGTCGCGGTCAATGTGGCGCACGGGCGGGCCCTGTCGGTGGCCGACCGGGTGGCCGCGGCGGAGCGGATCTTCCTGGACCGCCCCGACTGGTCGGACAGGGCGGTCGCCGCGGTGGCGGGTCTGTCCGCGAGGAAGGTGGCTGACGTCCGGCGCACGTGCGGGGCCGGCACGCCGGGCGCAGGGCACCGGGTGGGGCGCGACGGGCGGGCCAGACCGGTGAGTTCGGCGCAGGGCCGGGAGCTGGCGAGCCGGCTGATCCGGCAGGACCCGGGCGCCTCGCTGCGCCAGATCGCGCGGCGGGTGGGGATCTCCCCGGCGACGGTCGCCGATGTACGCGACCGGATGCTCAGAGGCGAGGATCCGCTGCCGCCGAGGCAGCGGGCGGCCACGTCCCGCACCGACCAGTGCGCCATCGGTGCGGACGGCGTGGCCGTCATGCGCGTCGCCGAGCCGCCCGCCGCCGCGCCTGGCCGGCCACCGGCCAAGGTGACGTCGCTGATGCGTGCGCAGCCGGGCCGGCAGATCCTGCGGCCCCGGCTGAAGGACTCCCCGACTCCCGCCGAACTGCTGGCGATCTTCGACTCGTTGCGCCGGGACCCCTCGCTGCGCCTGAACGACGCGGGCCGCAACGTCCTGCGGATGCTGGACGCGTGTTCCTCGGTCGTCCGCGACCGGCAGCTAATCCTCGACAGCGTCCCGGCGCACTGCCGCCAGCCGCTGTCCCAGCTCGCCGACGGATACGCCGAGATGTGGCAGTTGCTGGCCGAGGAGCTGCGGCACACGGACCTGGCGGACACGCAGATGGCACAACCCTCCTCCCTCGGCGCGTGAGAGGCCCCTCACCCGCGCACGCCCCGGGGGCCGCAGGCCCAGCCGCTCATGAAACCCACCGACGCCCACAGGGAGTTACGCCATGCCCGCAGGGGCCGCTCGCACCAGGGACCGGCGGCCGCTTGTCGCCGTGCTCACCGCCAACGTCATATCCGTCACCGGCAACTGGCTCAGCCTCATCGCCATTCCCGTGTTCGTGTACGCCACGACCGGCAGCGTCGCCACCACCGGTGTCGTCGCGTTCTGGCAGGGCCTGGCGATGGTGGCAAGCGCCGTGTTCGGCGGCCCGCTCATCGACCGGCTCGGCCGCCGCCGGGTCAGTGTCCAAACGGACCTCGTCTCGGCCGTGGCCATCGCCGCCGTCCCGCTGCTCAACCAGGGCCGACTGCTCCCCTTGTGGCTGCTGTGCGCGCTGGTCACGGTCATGGGCCTGTGCCGTTCCCCCGGGGAGTCGGCCCGCGGCGTGCTGCTGCCGCATCTCGCAGCGCGGGCGGGCACCACCGTGGCCAAGGCCGCCGGTCACTTCGAGAGTGCCCGCCAGCTGGCCCGGCTGCTCGGCGGCCCGCTGGCCGGTGTGCTCATCGCCGCCTTCAGCCCGTCCGCGGTGCTCTTGTTGGACGCGGCGAGCTTTGTGGCGTCAGCCGTCCTGGTCCTGGCAGGCCTGCGGGAGTTTCCCGCCGCCGCCCCGGTCACCGACGCGCCACCGGTCGATCTGCGTACCTACCGCGCAGAGCTGCGGGCCGGCTTCGCCTTCCTGCGCCGCACCCGGCTGCTGCTCGCCATCACCCTCATGGTGATGGTGACCAACGCGCTGAACCAGGGCTGGAGCGCGGTGCTGCTCCCGGCGCACGCCACGGACAGCCTGGGCGGCCCGCTCAGCCTCGGCCTCATCACCGGCGTCGCCAGTGTCGGCGCGATCTGCGGCGCCCTGCTGTACGCCACCGTGTTCGGCCGGCTTCGCCGCCGGACGGTCTATGCGACGGCCTTCCTCGTCGCCGGCGCCCCGCGGTTCGTGCTGGCCGCGGTGTGGCACGACCCGGTGCCGTTGGCCGTCCTCATGCTCTTTTCCGGCTTCGCCGCCGGCGTCCTGAACCCGCTGATGGGGCCGCTCGTCTTCGAGCTCGTCCCCGAAGAACTGCGCAGCCGCGTCCAGGGCGTCTCCACCGCCGGCGCGCTGGCTGCCATCCCCATCGGCACGCTGGGATCGGGCCTGCTGGCCCAGGCGACCGGGCTGACCGGCGCCCTCTGGCTGCTGGGCGGGGTGTATCTGCTGGTCACCCTGTGCCCGCTGGTCTTCCCCGTCTGGCGGCGGATGGACGCACCGGCCCTGCCGGGCAAGGAGATACGCCCCGCCGCCGCACCCCGTCCGGTGTGACGCCCAAGAGCGCCGGCCCCTTCCGCGCGGCCCAAATACGACGGCCCCCCTTGGTAGCGCAATTACGATAGAAGTGGCCGGTTTTTGAAATACGGCACCCCCCGGGGCCGGGGTTGCGCCGATGGAGCG
>NZ_JBHXSG010000093.1:18896-26763 GCF_042714835.1 Streptomyces sp. NPDC058678
GGGGGGGGGTTGCCCCCCCGGCCCGTGCGGGCAATTTACACCCCCCCCCCCGCCCCCCCCCGTGGGTTGTCCCCCCCACGCCCCCCCCCCCCTCCCGCGCCCCCACCGGGTTAGGCCGGCTGTGGCCCCCGCTTTTCCATTCGATGTGCCCGTTTTTTGAATTCCGCCCGACCAGTGCTCAGGTTTTCCGCCGTTGACGCACAAGGCCGCACCGGGCGAATATTTCGTCACCGCCCGAACACGGCGGTGGCAAGCGGAAAACAAAAAGGAGTGAGCAACATGGAGAGCACCGTGGCGTTCGACGACATCGAGTTCATCGAGACCTCCGCCGAGCTGCTGGCGACGTCGTACTACGTCAACATCCAGTAATTTGGCTGCGGCTGGAGGGGCGGCCCGACATATTCGCCGCCCCTCCACCGCAACAAACCTCGTTCCAGCCATCGGGCATCGAAAGGAATGCATATGTACGACTTCACATTCGAAGATCTGGTGGGGGACGAAAAGGTCTTCTTTGCCGAGTACTTCGACAAGAAGCCCTTGCTGCGCAAGGGTGCGATGCCGGGGGATGTGCGTGACATCCTCTCCATCCGCAAGCTCGATGAACTGCTGCACCTGGAATCGATCCGGCCGCCCTACATCAAGGTGAACCACAACGGCTCCGGGGTGCCGGAGAAGGGCTACACGCGCAGCGTCGTCGTCCAGGGCGTCAACATCACCGACACGGTCGTGCCGGAGAAGATCTACGAGCTCTTCCGGGCCGGGGCCACCGTCACCTGGTGCTCGCTCAACCAGATCGTCCCGGAACTGCGCGACTTCACCCGGGTCATCAGCGACAGGATGGCCGTCCGGACCGACGTCGTCGGATTCATGACGCCCACCAAGAAGCGCGGTTACCTGCCGCACCACGACCCGGTCGACCTCTTCATCGTCCAGCTCGAGGGCACCAAGCGCTGGAAGCTGTGGGATGTGCCGGCCGAGCGCCACGGCGACAACGCCTCGTACACCGACGAAGAGCTCGGCGAGCCGGCCATCGAGGTCCTGCTGGAGCCGGGCGACGTCCTGTACCTGCCCTACAACACCCCGCACGCGGCCGCCGCCGAGGACCAGGTGTCCCTGCACCTGTCGATCATGATGCGCCCCCGTATGTGGAAGGACCTGCTGCGGGAGACCTTCGAACACGTCCTGTCCCACCCGGAGTTCAACCAGTACCCGCACATCGGCGCCCTGCGGGACTCAGGCGTGGAGTCGCTGTTCCGGCAGAAACTCACCTCGCTGGCCGCCCGTACACAGTCCCTGGACGCCGGCACCGAGCTGGACCGGCTGGCCGAGCTGGGCCGCACCATGCCGGGCAGCTCGCACGGCACCACGTTCCAGAGCATCGCCGAGACGGACCGGTTCACCCCGGAGGTGCTGCTGCGCCGTACGACGGCCGCCGTCGAGTTCGGCGCCAACGAGGGCGGCCGTACCCAGATGACCGTCAACGGTCACAAGATCGCCGTCCCGGCCCCGGTCGCCGAGACGCTCGCGAGCCTGGGCGACGCCGAGGTGCCCGCGGGCGAGATCTTCCCCGGTGTTTCCGCCGACCGGGCGACCAAGGCCGCCCAGGGGCTGACCCGCCTGGGCGTCCTGGAGGTGACCGGCGCCCGCTGACGGCGCCCCGCCCGCGCCGCACCGACACGAGAGCACTAAAGGCACCGTCCCGTCTGCTGGAGGCGAAGAGCGTGGACACATCCACGACCACCCAGGGCTTCGAGGACCTCGTCGGAGACCCGCAGGTCTTCTTCTCGGAGTACTTCAACAACAAGCCGCTGCTGCGCAGGGGTGCGCTCGAAGGCAGGACCCTGAGCCTCGTGTCGGTGCGGCAACTCGACGACATCGTCGCCATGGAAGCCGTACCACCCGCCTATCTGCGCATCGCCAAGGACGGCCGCGGCGTACCCGGCAAGGCCTACACCCGCACCGTCGCCGACCACGGCGCCGCCCTCACCGAGGCGGTCGTCCCGGAACAGGTCTACGAACTGTTCCGGTCCGGCGCCACCATCACCTGGAACGCGCTCAACCACTTCCTGCCCTCCGCCCGGCACCTGGTGGACGTCTTCGCCCGGACCTTCGCCTGCCCTGCCGAGGTGGTCGCCTTCCTGACCCCGGCCGGCAAGGACGGCTACGCCCCCCACCACGATCCGGTCGACGTCTACGTCCTCCAGATCGAGGGCACCAAGGACTGGCGGATCTGGGAGCCGCCCGCAGGCCGCCGCGCCGACAAAGCCTCCCACCGGCCCGAGGACCTCGGGCCGCCCGCCCTCGAGACGACGCTGCGTGCGGGTGACGTCCTGTACCTGCCGTACGGAACCCCGCACGCAGCGGCCGCCAAAGCCGAGGTCTCCCTGCATCTGTCGGTCACCGTTCAGCCGCGCCGCTGGCGCGACCTGGTGGGCGAAACGGTGCAACAGCTGCTCCAGGACCCGCAGTTCGACGGCTTCCCGCACCTGGCCGGCGCCACGGAAGGCGACGGCGGCGCCGCCCTCGGCGCCCTGCTGCGCCGGCTCGCCGGCCGGCTGGCCGCAGCCGACCCGGCGGCCGAGACCGACCGGCTGCTCGCGGCCGGCCGGCAGCGCGCCGGGGTCGGCCGGCCCCGCGAGTTCGAACGGCTCGCGTCCGCAGACCTGCTCACTGCCGGCACCCGGCTGCGCCGCAGCGCCGTCCCCCTGCAGATCGGACCGAGCGACGGCGCGAAAAGCAAACTGCTCGTCAACGGCCATCGGCTCGCCGTCCCCGACGCCGTCGCCGACGCGCTGCGCGAGCTGGAGAGCGGTGGCGCGGTCCCGGCGGCCCACCTGTTCCCGAACGTGCCCGAAGCCCGGTCCGTGCACGTAGCCCAAGGGCTGACCCGCCTCGGGGTACTGGAAACCGCCGACCGCTCAAGGAGCTGAACCTCACCATGACAGACACCACCCCACGGGCCGCGGCGCCCACGATCACCGCGGCGGCCGCACCCGCCTGGCGGGACGTCTACATCCTCGCCGGTATGCGGGGGCTGTCCTTCACCGGCGACATCGCGGCCGCCACCGCCCTGATCCTGCTGCTCCAGGCGAACGGCGCCGGATCGTACGCGGTCATGGCCCTGCTGCTCGCGGCCGCCGTGCCGCCCGCCCTGCTCGCCCCCCTCACGGGCAGGTTCGCCGACCGGTTCGACAGCCGCCGGCTGATCGTCGTGGTCGCCACGCTGCAGATCCTGGCGTGCCTGGCCATGACGCAGACCACCACACCGGCCCTGCTGATCGTCCTGGCCGTGCTCCTGTCCTGCGGCCTGGCCTTCACCCATCCGGTCTTCGCCGGGCTGCCCGCCGCGATGGTCGGCAAGGAAAACGTCCCCAGGGCCTCCTCGATCTCCCAGACCACCGCGATGGCGGGCATGGTTGCCGCCCCGGGCATCGCCGGTTTCCTCACCGCCCACTTCGGGGTCAGGATCTCGCTGCTGCTGGACGCGGCGTCGTTCGCGGTCGTCGTGCTCGGCGCCCTGGCCATCCGTACCCGGCTGCACCACAAGACCGCCGCGCCGGCCGCCGGCGACGGCCGCGTGAAGCGGCAGGACAAGCCCGCCTACCGGGTGTCCACCGACCGCTTCCTGCGCTCCATGCTCGCGGTCAGCGGTGTGGTGATGGCGGCGGCGAGCATCATCAACGTCCTCATCGTCTTCTACGTACGCGACACCTTCGGCGGGTCCGAGGAGACGTACGGGCTGATCATGTCCTCCTGGATGGCCGGCCTGGTCCCCGGTGCGCTGCTGGTGCGCCGCATCAAAGGGCTCAACCACGAGGCGATCCTCATCGGGTCGTTCCTGTGCATCGCGGTGGGTATCCTCGGCACCGGACTCGCCCCGGGCGCCTGGTGGATCGTGCCCTGCTATGTGATCGGCGGATTCGGCAACGGCGCGCAGGCCACCGTCACCCACATCGTCATCAACCTCCGGGTCCCCGACAGCCACCGCGGCAGGGCGTTCGCCGCGCTCGGCGCCGTCTCCAACACCGGTCCCGCCGTGGGCTATCTGCTGGGCGGCGTGATCCTCGGCTTCATGCAGCCGCGCCACGCCTTCCTCGTGGCGGGCATCTGCTCCCTGCTCGCCGTACTCGTCTTCCACCGGGCCCTGCTGCGCACCGCTGACTCCGACACCGCGGACACCGCCACGCCAACCACCACGGACACGGCCGCGGACACCGCCACGGAGCCGGCCGCGGACACCGGCACGCCAACCACCACGGACACGGCGGCGGGCACGGTCACGGAGCCGGCCGCGGACACCCGGGCCGTACCGGACAAGGCCGTATCACGATGAGTGCGATCACGGCGTACGACGTCGACACGGACCCGGCGACCAGGCCGCAGGACGACTTCTACACCCATGTCAACGGCCGCTGGCTGGACGCCTTCGTCCTGCCCGAGCACCGGGCCGAGGCCACCGTGCTGTCCCTGCTCGCCGAGAAGGTGCAGGACGACGTCGTCGCCGTGATCCGCGACAGCGGCCCGCCCTGCGCCCAACCGGGCGACCCCGGCCGGCAGATCGCCGATCTCTACGCGAGCTTCATGGACGAGGCCGGCATAGCCGAGCGCGGCCCGGCCGATCTCCTGGTCCTGCTCGACACCGTCCGCGCGGTCACCGACCGCGCGGGCCTGGCGCGGCTGATGGGCCGGCTGCAACGCGAGCAAGTCGGCGGCCCCCTGGAGGCGACCGTCGAGACGGACACCACGGGCACCCGCGGCTACCTGCTCACCCTCACCCAGTCCGGCCTGGCCCTGGCCGGCGGCCCGGCCGCCTATCTGGACCCCGGCCACGCGCCGCTGCGCGAGCAGTACGCCGGGCATCTGCGCGCCATCCTGGAACTGGCCGGGCAGGGCGATGGGCACGACGCTGCCGAGGCAGCCCTGCGTGTGGAGCGCGCGCTCGCCGCCGCCCACACCCGGCCGGACGCCTCCGGCCGCATCAGGGCCCAGGCCCAGGTGACCACCGCGGCCGAACTCGCCGCCGACGCAGACGCAGACGATTTCCCCTGGGGGGCCTTCCTGGAGGGGCTCGGTGACATCCCGCCCGACGCCCGCGTCCAGATCCGGCCGGGGCCGTACCGCACCGCGCTGGACGCGTGGTGGACTGCGACCGACCTGGCGGACCTGAAGCTGTGGCTGCTGTGGTTGCGGGTGCACGAGGCGGCCCCGTTCGCACCGGCCGCGATGTTCGCCGAGAACTTCCGCTTCTACGGGCAGGTGCTGACCGGATCCCGCCGGCCCCGGCCCCGCTGGATGCGGGCGACCTCCTTCGTGCAGACCGTCCTCGGCGACGAGGTGGGGGAGCGCTATCTCCAGGAGCACCTGGCGCCCGGCACCCGCAAGGCGGCCGAGGACCTGGTGGACGCGCTCGTTAAGGCCTACCGGGGCTGCCTGGAGCAGGCCGGCTGGATGGCCGACAGCACCCGGGACGCGGCGATCGCCAAGCTGGACGCCATGCACGTCGAAGTCGGCCACCCGCGCGACACCGCCGGACTCGACGACCTGCACACCGACCCGGCCGATCTGCTGGGCAATGTGCGCCGCGGCCGGACCCGGCACTTCGTCCGCCAGCTGCGCAGGCTCGGCGGCCCTGTCGACCGCGCCGAGTGGAAGGTCTGGCCGCAGGCGGTCACCGCATACTTCCGGCACGGCCTCAACCAGGTCGTCGTCCCCGCCGCGCTGCTGCAACCGCCCCTGTTCGACGCGGGCGGTGACATGACGCGCAACTTCGCCCTGCTGGGCTCGATCGTCTGCCACGAGATGTCCCACGCCTTCGACAGCCGGGGCTCCCGCTACGACGGCGAGGGCCGGCTGCGCGAATGGTGGAGCGAGGAGGACCGCGCCGAGTACACGCGGCGCACCGCGCTGCTCGTCGAGCAGTACGACCGCTACGTCCCCCAGGGACTGGACGGACAGCACGTCAGCGGCGCCCGCACCCTCGGCGAGAACATCGCCGACATCACCGGACTCACCGTCGCGCACACCGCGTTCGCCGCCCACCTGGCCGCATCCACTTTCTCCGACGCCGAGCGGGCCGCCGAAACCCGGCGGTTCTTCGTCCTGTGGGCCACGATGTGGCGCGTCAAACGCACCCCGGGGCGGATGCGCGAGCGCCTGGCCAACGACCGGCACGCGCCGCCGCAGTTCCGCTGCAACGCAGTCCTCGGCCATGTCCCCGCCTTCTACCGGGCGTTCGACGTGACCGACACCGACCCCATGTTCATCCAGCCCGAAGCCCGGTTCACGCTGCTGTGACCGGCACGGCCGCCCACGGCCGAGGAGGAGGCAGACCATGGTCCACGCCCACCTGAGCGCTCCGGCGCGGCGACCAGCCGTCAAAGACGGCGCACCCACCGGCGACGGGAAAACGCCCGCCCGGTTCGGGCACGCGCCGGCCGGCCCCGCCTACCAGCACGCCCGCCACCTGCTGCACCTCCTGCCCGGCCCGGACATCGCCGTGCCGGCGGCCGCCTCGCTGCTGGCCGTCGACGCAGGCCGCGCGGCCGCCCTCCTTAAGCAGCTCGTGGCCGACGAAGTATGCGAACCGACCGCACCGGGCCGATACCGGCCCCTGCCCACCGCACCGGGACGGGCCGACAGCCGCCACGGCGACACGGCGGCACGACGCCGGCTGGTCGACCACTATCTGCACAGCGCCTACCGGGCGGACCAGATCATCGCCCCGCACCACCCTGAACTGCCCCTCGCTGCGGTGGAGCCGGGCTGTGTGCCCGAGGAATGGGCCTCCCGGGAGGCGGCACTGGCATGGCTGGACGAGGAACACGCCACCCTGGCCGCCGTCCGCGAGCTGGCCGTGGACACCGGCCGCCGCCTCGCGGTGTTCCAGCTCGCCAACTGCCTCAACGGCCACTACGTACGGCGCGGTCACACCGCACAGCAGCTGGAGCAGTGGGCGGACGCACTGCGCGCCGCCCACGCCCTGGGCGACCCCGAGGCCCAGATCACCGCACACCGCTACGCGGGACAGGCAGCCAGCCGCGCCGGCCGGCACACCGAGGCCGTCGCCCACCTGGAGCGGGCGGTGCGGATCGCGGAGCGCCACGGCAGAGCGGGCCCGCAGGCCTGGGCGTACTACATCTTCGCCTGGGTCCAGGAGATGGCCGGGCGCAACGAGGCGGCGCTCCGTCACGCGGTGTGCGCGGCGGGGCTGTTCCGGCGCGCCCAGCAGTGGGGAGCCGAGGCCGACGCGCTCAACGCGGCGGGCTGGTACCACACCCGGCTCGGTGACCTCGGCCAGGCCGAGCGGTACTGCACCCGCGCCCTGGAGATTGCCCGTCAGCACCACTACCGCGGCGGTGAGGCGGCCGCGCTGGACAGTCTGGGCCTGCTCGCGCAGCAGACCGGCCGGCACACCGAGGCCGTGGCCGCCTACCGGGCCGCGCTCGAACTGTGCCGAGCCCTCGGCAACACGTATCAGGAGGCGGGAGCCCTGGACCGGCTCGGCGACAGCTACGCGGCCACCGGGCGCCCGGCCCAGGCCCGTGACGCGTGGGCGCGGGCGATCGACATGTACCGGGACCAGCACCGCCTTCAGGAGGCCCGATCGGTCGAGCGACGAATCGCGGCCAACTCCCGATAAAGGCTCCTGACAAAGGCTCCTGACAAAGGCTCCTGACAAAAGGGGCCCGGAAATGACGCCAGGAGTTTCCCTGGCGTCTTTTCTGTTCCATTCCAGCCAATTTGAATGGCGTTGACCGCCGACGTTACGGGAAATAAATTCATCGTATGAAGTTCACAGACATTGATCTCCTTCCTGTTCTGGGAAAGCCGACGCTGTCGGGGGACGGCCGGTTCGCGGCTGTCGCGG
>NZ_JBHXSG010000094.1:0-26480 GCF_042714835.1 Streptomyces sp. NPDC058678
GCATCCGAAACCCTTCGTCTGGACGAAGACCGCTGACGAGATCCTCGACAAAGTAGCCGCCTACTGCCGACGAATCTCTGACTCAGGTCACTAGGCCAGCAGGCCGGAAGACCTCCACAGTCGTCGTCCCACCCCGCGCAGCACCCCGATGTCGTCGAGGAAGTCGGTCAGGCGCTTCGCACCCGTCTGCATGACCTCCCGCCGGTGCCCGCTCGCCTTCACCTGTGCCAGGGCCTCGTGCCGGTCCAGTCCCACGTTCGTGTAGACCTCGGGGTTCACGAACGCCACCGAGAACACCCGCGCGAACTCGCCGGAGGTGACCCGGGTGAACTCCTGCGACCACTTGGGTGCCGTCACCATCTGGCGCCGCAGCTCCTCGCGGGCGTACCGCACATGGCGGGCCTCCTCCACCACGTGGATCCGGGCCACCCCGCGGATCAGGGTCTGCACCCGCTCGTCCGGGAAGGTCAGCCGCTGCATCCAGTCGAGGACCTCCTCGCCGAGCAGGGTGGCGGTGAAGGAACCCGGGGTGGTGGAGATGGTCTTGAACAGGCGTCCGAGGTGCTGGTGCGCCCGGCTCACCGGGTACCAGGGCGTGTCGCCGTGCGAGATCAGCCGGGCGAACATCTTGGAGTGCCGGCACTCGTCCTCGATCTCGGTGAGGGCGTACCGCACGTGCGCGCTCGTCGCCGCCTTGTCGTAGACGTGCCGGACGAGCAGCTGCATCAGGATGAGCTCGAACCAGATCCCGAGGGAGGCGAGCGCGGCGGCCTCGTGCCGCGAGAGCAGGATCCGCTGCTCCTCGCTCATCCGCTTCCACAAAGGGGTGTCGTAGAGGGACACCAGCTCCGGCGGCCAGAACCACTTGCCCTCCTCGAAGGGCGCGTCCCAGTCGAGCTCTTTGTCCGGGTCGAAGGAGTGCTTGGCGGAGGAGGCGAGCAGCCGCTCGGCCACCTGCTCCCGGTCCTTGAGCAGCCCGAGCGCGTCACGCAGCCCGTCGAGCGCGTCGGCTTCGGTCAGGGTCGTCATGGCTGATCCACCTCGTCGTCGACCTCGTCGTGTGTTACCGGCGGTTCACTCCCGCGGGTCTTATGAGACTGCCTGTCAGCAAGCTCGTCAATCCCTCTTGCGTGACTTGTTGACGCGGCGTCTACGTCCCCACGAGTGCAGTAACGTTCTGACGTGTCCACACCCACCCCGCCGCAGAGCCCGTATCCACCGCAGAACCCGTACGGCGGGCCGCCGCCGCAGGGCCCGTACGGCGCCCCGTACCCACAGCAGTCGCCGTACGGTCACCAGCCCGCCCCGGCCTACGGCGCCCCGTACCCGCAACAGCCAGGCGGCTGGGTCCCGCCGGCCCCGAAGAAGACCAGGGTCGGGCTCGTTCTCGGCATCGTGGGCGGGGTCGTCGTCGTGATCGCGGCGGGGATCGGCCTGAAGGTCACCAGTGGATACCCGGCGTCCGAGTACACCCTGACGCTCCCCGAGACGCTGCTGGACGGCCGGTACCGGCTGACCGACGACCTCTCCGACGCCGAGGGCCAGGACGTCGAGGACGAGATGGACGGTGCCTGGGACGCCAAGGTCGTCGACGCCAAGGTCGGCACCTACGGCGCGGGCGGCGACGAGACCAAGGGCGCGTTGATGGTCTCGGGCATGTACGGCCAGTTCAAGAACCCCGACGGCGACCGCGACAGCATGCTGAAGGGTGCCGCCGAGGCCGAGAGCGCGAGCCTCGCCACCCCGCCGCGGGACTTCCGGCCGACCGGCTCGGACATCACGGTCTCCTGCGAGGTCGTCACCCAGCAGCGGCTCGGTACGACGATGACCTACCCGGTCTGCGCCTGGGCGGACGGCAACACGGCGGCCGTGGTCGCGGAGGTGGCCCCGGACACCTACACGCAGGACCCCTCCGAGATCGACCTGGAGGCGGCCGCCGAGACCACGCTCCGGATCCGCTCCGAGATGCGGAAGCCGATCGACTGACCCGAACAGGCCCTACACCGAGCACCCCAGACCCTCGGGAACCTCCCCGGCCACCGGCTCCGCCGCACCCGGCGGGAACGACGTCCGCAGGGTGAAGGCGTACGGCGTCGGGCCGTTCGCCCGCAGGTGCAGCAGACGGGCCTCCGCCTCGGCGATGGTCGGGCGGTGGCCTGTCGGCACCCACCACAGGGTCGTCATCGCCTCCGTCGGGCGCTCGAACCACTCATTACGCCGGGCGAGCATCGCGCGGTGGTCTCCTTGGTACATGAACGCCGTCAGCGCGTTCGAGTCCCGCCACACCGTCAGGTTGATGATCAGCCAGTCGTCGTCGAAGACACGGAGGTCCGTCGCGTCGCCGCCGTCGCTCTGCAGTCGCCAGACGTAACCGTCGGCGGCCTCGGCGTCCGCGTTGACGGAGTCGAGAGCGTCCACGAATCCCTTCAACTGAGGTGAGTCCAAAGGGGCCTTGAGTCGGGAGATGTTCACCTGGGCGAGTTCGTGCGCGGCGGCTGTCGTCATGGACCGAACGATAGGTCGGGTGTGTGGGAGCGGCCTAGACCCTGTCTCATCAGATGGGCATTGTCCGTCTTTCACAACCCGGTCACCGCCCGAGTGAGTACCTGTGCACCGTCGGCTTACGACCCAGAAACCGCCTTCTGACCTGCGCGCCCGTAGCCTCACGGGACATGACGGGGAACTTATCGACCACCCATCGCCCGAGCCGCCCGAGGCTGTCCGCCCTGCCGGGCTGGAACTCCATCCGCGGTCGCATGGCCATCGTGCTGGCCGTCCCGACCTGCCTGTTGCTCGCCCTCATCGGACTCGGCGCCGCCGACCGCGCCGCCGACTGGTCCGACGCGCGGGCGACCGAGGCGCACGTCGGCGTCCTGCTGCGCGTGCAGGACCTCGTACGCGAGGTTCAGCGCGAACGCGGGCTCACCAGCGGGCTGTTGGGCGGTGCCGAGGAGTACCGCGACGACGTGCGCACCCAGCGGGACCGTACCGAGAAGGCCCGCGAGGAGCTGCGGACGGCGCTGGACGACGAACGCGGGGAGCTGCCCGCCGCCACCGTCTCCGCCCTCGACGCCGCCGAGGGACCCCTCGCGGCGCTCACCTCGACCCGCGCCGACGTCGACGCCGGCGACGCCGGCCGCACCACCACCCTGACCGCCTACACCAAGGCCGTCACCGCCCTGATCGACGCCGAGTCGGCCGGCGCGCCCGACGGCGACCGCCGGATCGTCCAGGGGGTGCAGGCGCTCCAGGCGCTGGCCCGCGCCACCGAGGCCGTCGCCCTCGAACGCGGCTCCCTCAACGGGGTGTTCGCCGCCGGACGCTTCCGCTCGGGCGAGTACCTCGACTTCACCGAGATCCGCGCCACCCGGCTCGCCGCGCTCGGCCAGTTCCGTCAACTCGCCACCGACGGGCAGGAGTCCGGCCTCGACGACGCCTTCGCGACCGCCGCCGCCCGCCGGGTCACCGGCTACGAGCAGCAGGCCGAGAGCGGTGCCGACGGCTCCGCCCTCTCCGTCGCACCCGCCCGCTGGTGGGCCGACATGACCACCCTCGTCGACGATCTGCACGGTGTGCAGAAGCAGACCGGCGACGACGTGCGGGCCCGCGCCGAGGACACCGGGGACGCGGCCACGCGGCAACTCGTCGGCTTCCTCGCCCTCGGGGCGCTGATCCTCGCCGTGGCCACCGCGCTGGCCCTCTTCTCGGCCCGCTCCATCACCCGCCCCCTCGGCGCCCTCGCCGACGAGGCGGACGCCGTCGCCGGGGCCGGGCTGCCCGCAGCCGTACGGCGCATCCAGGAGGCCGACCCCGATGTTCCGCTCCCGTCCGAGCCCGAGAAGACCGAACTCCCGGGCGGGGCACGGGAGATCACCCGCCTGGCCGCCGCCCTGCGCAACGTCGAGCGGACCGCCGTGGACCTCGCCGCCGAACAGGCCGTCCTGCGCCGCAACAGCACCGAGTCCCTGACCAGCCTCGGTCGCCGCAACCAGGCGCTGCTCAACCGTCAGCTCGGCCTGATCACCACCCTGGAGAGCCAGGAGCTCGACCCGGAGGCCCTGGCCGAGCTCTTCGAACTCGACCACCTGGCCACCCGGATGCGGCGCAACGCCGAGTCGCTGCTCGTGCTGGCAGGCGCGGAGTCGCCGGGCCGGGTCTGGCGGGGCACGGTCGCCGTCCACGAGGTCGTGCAGTCGGCCGTGGCCGAGGTGGAGCAGTACCAGCGCGTCGCCGTGACCGACGTCCAGCCCTGCCGGGTGCGCGGCCACTGCGTCGCCGAACTCTCCCACCTACTGGCCGAGTTGGTGGAGAACGCCCTGATGTTCAGCCCGCCCAAGCAGCCCGTCGAGGTCTACGGCTGGCGGGACGGTGCCGAGTACTGCCTCGCCGTCGTCGACCGGGGCATCGGCATGACCGCCGCCCGCATGACCGAGGCCAATGCCGTGCTCTCCGGCCGTGATGCCTTCCTCAAGGCCCCCACCCGCTTCCTCGGCCACCACGTCGTCGGCGCCCTCGCCGCCCGCCTCGGCGCCCACGTCGAACTGCGGCCGACCCAGGGCTCGGGAGTGACGGCGTACGTGGCCCTGCCGAACGCGCTGGTCCAGGAGGTGTCCACGACGGCGGCCACGCGCTGAGTGCCGGTGCCCTCAACTCCCGCTGTCACGGCCCGATTTGAGTGCCGCCTCCATCACCGCCCGCGCGATCGGTGCCGCGTCGCCGCCCCCGCTGATCTCCCCCCGGTCCGCGTCCGCGTCCTCCACCACCACCGCGACCGCCACCTTCGCCTCCATGTCACGGTCGTCCTGCGCCCAGGATACGAACCAGGCGTACGGCGTCCCGGAGTTGCCGAGACCGTGCTGGGCGGTGCCGGTCTTGCCGCCGACGGTGGCGCCGGGGATGGCCGCGTTGGCGCCGGTGCCCTCGGTGACCACCTCCGTCATCAGCTCCCGCAGCCGGACGGCGGTCGCCGGGTACATCGCCTGCCGGACGGGGCGCGGGCCGGCCGTCGACACCGTGGCGCCGCCCGCCCGGGTGGTCCGCTCGACCAGGTACGGCTGCCGCACCTGCCCGCCGTTGGCGACCGCCGCCGAGACCATCGCCATCTGCAGGGGCGTGGCCCGCGTGTTGTACTGCCCGATCGACGACAGCGCCAGCTGCGCCCTGTCGAGGGAGGTGTCGAAGGTGCTCTGCGCCACCGAGAAGGGGATTTTCAGCGCCGTGTCGTTGAAGCCGAAGGCCTGCGCGGTGGCCGTCATGTCGCTGACGCCCACCCGCACACCGAGCTTCGCGAACACCGTGTTGCACGACCACCTGAACGCCTCCCGCACCGAGAGGTCCTCGCAGCCGTCCGACTCGTTCGTCAGGCTCGTCGTCGTCCCGGGCAGCCGGTAGGGGGCCGGCGAGTCTGTCGGCGCGTCGACGTCCGTGACCACGCCGGCGTCCAGCGCCGCCGCCGCGGTCACCACCTTGAAGGTGGAGCCCGGCGGATACGTCTGCCGTACCGCCCGGTTCAGCATCGGCTTGTCCGCGTCGCCGTTGAGCCGCACCCAGGACCGGCCCACCGTCGCGTCGTTCCCGGACAGCGCGGCCGGGTCGTACGACGGCGTCGACACCAGCGCCAGGATCCGCCCGCTCGACGGCTCGATCGCGGCCACCGCCCCCTTGCGCCCACGCAGTCCGTCGTACGCCGCCTGCTGCGCGGCCCGGTCGAGGGTGGTCACGACGTCACCGCCGGAGGGGCGGGAGCGCGTGAGGTCGTTCCACAGCGGGATGCCCGACAGCATCGGGTCGGCGCCCGACAGGATGCCGTCCTCGGAGTGCTCCAGAAGGGTCGTCCCGTACTCCTGGGAGGCGAACCCGGTGATGGGGGCGTACAGCGGACCGTCCTCGTACGTCCGTTCGTAGCGGAGCTGCTCGCCGGTGTCCCGGGAGCCGGTCACCGGTACCCCGCCGACCAGGATGTCGCCGCGCGGCTGGCCGTAACGGGCGATGCTGTGACGACGGTTGGCCGGGTTGTCGTCGTAGGCGCGGGCCTGGAAGACCTGGATGCGGGTGGCGTTGACGAGGAGCGCCACGAGCAGCAGGGCGCAGAAGCAGGCGGAGAGCCGGATGTAGCGGGTCACGGCCCCACCTGCCCGTCGTACTGGCTGCGGGCCGAGTCGCTCACCCGGATCAGCAGCGCCACGATCGCCCAGTTGGTGACGACCGAGGAGCCGCCCTGGGCGAGGAACGGCATCGCCATGCCGGTGAGCGGGATCAGGCCGGTCACCCCGCCCGCGATCACGAACACCTGGAGCGCCACGATCGAGGCGAGGCCGACCGCGAGCAGCCGTCCGAAGGGGTCACGCAGGGCGAGGCCCGCCCGGTAACCGCGCTCCACCAGGAGGGCGTAGATGAGGAAGAGCGCGGAGAGGCCCGCCAGGCCCAGCTCCTCGCCCGCCGTGGCCAGGATGAAGTCCGACTTGGCGGCGAAGCCGATGAGGATGGAGTGGCCGAGGCCGAGACCGGTGCCGAGGATGCCGCCGGCGGCGAAGGAGAAGAGCGACTGGGCGAGCTGGTTCGGGCCCTGTCCCGCCTCGATCGACGCGAAGGGGTGCAGCCAGTCCTCGACCCTGCTGTGCACGTGCGGTTCCAGCCATCCCACCGCGACCGCGCCCAGGGCGGCCAGCAGCAGGCCGACGGCGATCCAGCCGGTGCGACCGGTGGAGACGTACAGCAGGACGACGAACAGGCCGAAGAACAGCAGCGACGTCCCGAGGTCGCGTTCCAGGACCAGGACGCCCACGCTCAGCAGCCAGACGGCCACGATCGGGCCGAGGACACGGCCGGTGGGCAGCTGGAGCCGCCACGCGCGGCGGCCGGCGTACGCCAGCGCGTTGCGGTTGGCCGCCAGGTACGCGGCGAAGAACACCGCGAGCAGCACCTTCGCGAACTCGCCCGGCTGGATGGAGAACCCGGCGATCCGGATCCAGATCCGGGCGCCGTTCACGGCCGGGAAGAAGATCGGCAGGACGAGCAGGACCATCGCGGCGGCCACACAGACGTACGCGTAGCGCGTCAGGACACGGTGGTCGCGCAGCAGCAGGACGACCACGATGAACAGGGCGATCCCGAGCGTGGACCACACGAGCTGGGTGGGCGCCGCCCGGTCGCCGGGGGTCTCCAGGTCGAGCCGGTAGATCAGGACCAGGCCCACCCCGTTGAGCAGGACCCCGATCGGCAGCAGCAGAGGGTCGGCGTCCGGGGCGCGCAGGCGCACCGCGATGTGCGCGAGCAGCGCGAGCACGCCGAGCCCGGCGCCGTAACCCGCGGCGCCGGGCGGGACGGTGCCGTTCTTGGCGAGGCCGACGTCGCAGTAGCCGTACACGGACAGCAGGACGGCGAGGACGATGAGGGCCAGTTCGATGCCACGGCGCCGGGGGAGGCGTACGACAGGAGCGGGGGCGTCCGCCCGTACGACGGTGGTTCCGGCCTTGATCATGTCCGGAACCTACCCAAATAGGGCACCTTCTTCGCCTCCGGCATCAGCACCAGCGGGGAGTGGGCACCCGGTCGTCGTTCGCGACGACGGCGGCGGCGGTGGCGGTGGTGAGGAGAGCACCGACGGCGAGGGCCATGACGCAGCGGGAACGCAGGGTCATGGCGGTACCTCCATGCACAGGGGTGAAGCTGACTGATCGCCACACTAAAAGCGCTGTCCCGCGGTCGCCCGTCACGCTGGTCCATAGGGGCGCGCCCCAAAGGGGCGCGGGGAACTGCGCGACCGGCCCCCACCACCCGCAGCCGGCGAACGACCCGCAGTCCCGGGCCCTGCCCCGACCCGCCCTAACCCAACGTCAGCGTCGCGAGGGCCCCGCCGTCCACCGCGTTCGCGAACACCAACCGCGCTCCCAGCACCTCCGCCTGCCCCACCGCGATGGTCAGCCCCAACCCGTGCCCCTTGGAAACCCCTTCGGTACGGAACCGCTGCGGCCCGTGCTCGAGGAGGTACGACGGATACCCGTCCCCGTGATCCCGCACGGTCACCACGGACCCGTCCACGGTCAGCACCACCGGCCCCCGCCCGTGCCGATGCGCGTTCGCCACGAGATTTCCCAGCACCCGCTCCAGCCGCCGCCGGTCCGTCTCCACCGCCACGTCCCGCACGACGACGACCTCCGTGTCGGTCCCCGACGCCCGCACCACCCGCTCGGCCAGCGCGGCCAACGGCTCCCGGTCCAGCTCCAGCCGCTCCCGGCCGGTGTCGAGGCGGGAGATCTCCAGCAGGTCCTCGGTGAGCGTGCGCAGCGCCGCCACCCGGTCCTGGACCAGCTCGGTCGGCCGGCCGGCCGGCAGCAGTTCGGCCGCCGCGTGCAGCCCGGTCAGCGGTGTGCGCAGCTCGTGCGCCACGTCCGCGGTGAACCGCTGCTCGGCGAGCAGCTTGCCCTGCAGGGACGCGGCCATGGAGTCCAGCGCGGCGGAGACCGCGGCCACTTCGTCCTGCGGACGCGTCGGATCCTTCGTACGGGGGTCGTCGACGCGGGCGTCCAGGTCGCCCGCGGTGATCCGCCGGGCCACCCGTGCGGTGGTGTGCAGCCGCCGCGTCACCCGGGTCACCGCGAAGGCGCCCACCAGCAGCGTCGCCCCGATCGCCAGCCCCGACGACCACACGATCGCCCGGTCGAGTCCGTCGATCGTCCGCCGGCCCTGCGAGTAGTCGACCTCCACCGCGAGTGCCCGCCCGCCGTCGACCGGCCCCGCCGCCCACATCGTGGGGCGCCCGCGGTGCTCGCCGACCATCGTGCCGCGCTCCCCGGCCGCCGCCAGCTCCCGCAGCGGGCCGGGCAGGTCCGGGGGATCGACGTCGGCGCCCCGTCCCAGCGAGTCCCCGGCCTCGAAGGCCGCCGTCGCCTCCGTCAGCCGGTCCAGGGCGAGGTCCCGGGTCTGGCCGACGGTCTGGTTCGTCACCGACACGTGCACGAGAACGCCGAGCAGGGCGGCCAGCGCGCAGCACATCACCGTGATGAACGCGGCGGCCTTCACCGCGAGCGTCCCGGCCCAGCGGGGGAGCGCGAGCCTCATCGGCCACTCACGGACGAAGAGGCGGATCGTGAGGCGGACGAAGAGGCGGACGAAGAGGCTGACGAGGACGGGGACGCCGACGGCCGCTTCGAGGCCGAGTCCTTCTTGCCGCCCGTACGCAGCATCTCGTCGTGGGTCAGCAGCATCAGGCGCTGGTCCGGGTCCCAGGTCCACTGGAAGCGGTACTCGTAGCCCGCGATGTCGGACGGCGAACGGATGATCACGGACCGCCCGGCCAGCTCGACCCCGGCCACCGCGTCGTCGTTGGACATGACCCGCACCAGCCGGCCCGACTCGAAGGTGTAGACCCGTACGGCCGTCTGGTTGCCGGGCAGCAGCTGGAAGCCCAGCGTCAGGTCGTCGCGGCCGTCGCCGGTGAGGTCGCGGTAGTACGGCCTCAGGACGGGACACCGGCCCTTCGCCGCGCCCTCGTCGCAGTCGTCCATCCGGCGGGTGGTCTCGTAGTACGGCGCCTTGGCGCCCGTGTAGGAGTCCGGGTGCTGGGCGATCTCCGCGCGGACGACGGCCACCGGGTCCACCTTGTGGATGTCGTCGCCCGGAGCCGTGAGGCCCCGCACGGTCTCGGCCTCGCCGTCGTCGTAGTCCCAGGCGGGGCTGGCCGCGGGGGTCAGATCCGGCCACAGCCGGTCCGGGCTCATCGCGGTCGCAGTGGGTCCGGCGCCCCGCAGCCCGCCCGCGTCACCGCAGGCCGCCGCGCTCGACAGCAGCAGGGCGACACCGAGGACGGTACGGACGGGGGTGAGGGGCACGCCGTACACCCTATTCTCGGGAAGTCCGTCTTTGCGCTCCGGTCGGCCGCACCCGCGCACGCCCGAGAAGAAACGATTATTCGGCCAGCTCCTCGAGGAGCCGGGCCGTCGGCAGCCCCGCTTGCAGGTACTCGACGAAGAGCTCGTTGTGCAGGGCCCAGGGCGAGCGGCGGGACCGGATCAGCCGTATCGCCTCGTCCGGGGAGTGCCCCTGGCGGACCAGGGCGTGCGCGACGACCAGCCCCGAGCGGTTGTAGCCGTGGTAACAGCGGACGAGCACCTTGCGGCCCGCGTCCAGCGCGTCGCACGCGGCCCGGGCCAGCCGAATCACGCCCGCGAGTTGCGTGCCGTCCAGCGGTCCGTCCGGAATCGGCCACACATGGTGCTCGACCCCCTCGTCGGGACCGTGCCCCGGCAGCCTCAGCAGGGTCTGGACGACGTCGAACTCGTCCCGCACCACGGCGAACTCGACCTGCCCGGACTGCCCCCTGAACTCGTGCCCGCCCATCCACAGCCCCGGCACGACCTCGTTCCACGCATGCTCCGGAGCGGGTACGTCGGCCTGCTTCCTGCCCGTCCGCAACGGCGCCTCCCCGAGCCCCCACCAACTCACCCATAGGTACCCGGGTCAACTCCCCTTCAAAGGTGACCGGCAAAGACGACTGGCTTCTTGCCCCTGGAGCACCCCGCCTGTTCCCATGGTCGTGGGGTGATGGTGCATGAGCGGACTGCGTGTCGTGCCGACCTGGCGCCACGGCCAGGAACGGCTGTACGTCTGCCTCACGGACGGCAGGAACATCGCCTGGTACGACCGTGAGGCATCCCGGGTCAACCTGCTGAGCGAAGACCGCAGACAGGACGTCCTCGACGTCCTCGGACCCTTCCTGACCGGACCGGTGGAGATCGGCCCGCCCCCGGTGCCGACCCCCGCGGAACTGGCCCGGCTGTCCCTGCACCCGGACGACGACCTGGCGCCCAACCGTCCCGGCGAGGCGCTCCAGATCGCCCTGGACCGAAACCCCGGCCCCGCCCACCGGCTCCGTCCCGATCCCCGCCGCCGCGCCCTCGCGGCCGAACAGGCGGTGGGGGAGGCCCTGGACCGCCTCGACGGCGCCGGCTGGCACACCCTGCACTCGGTCCCGCTGCCCGGCGGTGACCGCGTCCACCACCTGGTGATCGGACCCGGCGGGCTCTTCGCGGTCCACACGCTGCACGCCCGCAGGCAGCGGGTCACGGTCGCCGACCCCATGGTCGCGCTGGGCCGCCGAGAACCCCGCCCGGTGCTGCGCCGCGTCCGCGCCGACGCCGCCCGCGCCTCCTACGCCCTGACCGCCGAGGTCCACCCGGTGCTGGCCCTGGTCGGCCCCGCCGACGTGGCGGTCACCGCACCGCTGCGCGAGGCCCGGATCGTCACGGACACGGACGTCGAGGGGCTGGCCCGGCTCGGCGGCGTCCTCAAACCGGCGGATGTGGAGGCGCTGCACGCGATGGCCCGGGACCGGCAGACGTGGGTGCGGGTGTGACCTCTCTCGTGAAGTGATCCCCGGCAGGGGCGCTCAGGGCAGCGATCCCGCCGCGTCCGCGTCGAGGAGCGGGGCCAGCAGATCGCCGTGTTCCTGCACGCGCGGCGCGATGTCCGGTGCCTCGAACGCCAGCTGCTCGGGCGCCCCGCACTCCTCGACCTCGCCCCACGTCACCGGCGCCGACACCAACGGCCGCGCCCGGGCCCGCAGCGTGTACGGCGTGGCCGTCGTCTTGCGGGCGGCGTTCTGGCTCCAGTCGACGAACACCTTCCCGGGCCGCAGACTCCGCGTCATGCGGTGGACGACCAGGCGGGGCATCGCCTTCTCCGCCTCGACGGCGAGCCGCTTGGCGTACTCCGTGGCGGTGTCGGAGGAGACCGGCCGCAGGGCGGCCAGCAGATGCAGTCCCTTCGACCCGGCGGTCTTCGCGTACGCCGCGATCCCGTCCGCCGCGAGCCGCTCACGCAGCCACAGGGCGACCTCGCAGCACTCGACGATGCCCGCCGGCGCCCCGGGGTCGAGGTCGAAGACCAGCCGGTCGGCCTCACCGGGCGCGTGGAGGACCCACTGGTGGGTGTGGAACTCGGTGACCAGGTTCGCCGCCCACATCAGGCTCGCCAGGTCCTGCACCAGCACCATCCGGGCCGGCCCCTCCGACCTGGGCACCACGGCGGTGGTGACCCAGTCGGGCGTACCGGGCGGCACGTTCTTGGCGAAGAACACCTGCCCGTCCGGCCCGTCCGGATAGCGCAGGAAGGACACGGGCCGATCCCGCAGATGGGGCAGCAGGACCTCGGCGGCGGTCGCGTAGTAGTGCAGCACCTCGCCCTTGGTGAACCCGGTCTCGGGATACAGCACCTTCTCCAGATTGCTGAGCGCGAGCCTTCGCCCCTCCACCTCTGTGATCGGCGTCATACGATGAGAATCCCAGAGATTCCGCCATAAATACTGACAAGTTTCAGCAAACCGATCGAAAGGGTGCTGCACGTGCGATCCATCTGGAACGGCGCCATCTCGTTCGGCCTGGTCAGCATCCCCATCAAGCTGGTGAACGCCACCGAGAGCCACTCGATCTCCTTCCGCCAGATCCACCTGGACGACGGCGGCCGCATCCGCTACCGCAAGGTGTGCGAGCTGGAGGACCGCGAGGTGACCACGGCGGAGATCGGCAAGGGCTACGAGGACGCGGACGGCACGATCATCCCGATCACGGACGATGACCTGGCCCATCTTCCGCTCCCCACGGCCAAGACGATCGAGATCGTGGCGTTCGTCCCAGCCGACCGGATCGACCCGCTCCAGATGGACGCCGCGTACTACCTCGCGGCGGGCGGCGCCCCGGCCGCCAAGCCGTACACCCTGCTGCGCGAGGCCCTCAAGCGCAGCCAGAAGGTCGCCATCGCCAAGTTCGCGCTGCGGGGCCGCGAGCGCCTCGGCATGCTGCGGGTGGTGGGCGACGCCATCGCGCTGCACGGCCTGCTCTGGCCGGACGAGGTCCGCGCCCCCGAGGGCCTCGCCCCCGACACCGATGTCACGGTCAACGACAAGGAGCTCGACCTCGCGGACGCCCTGATGGACACCCTCGGCGAGATCGAGCTCGAGGATCTGCACGACGAGTACCGCGAGGCCCTGGAGGAGGTCGTCGCCGCGAAGGCGGCCGGCGAGGCCCCGCCCGAGTCCCCCGAACCGGCGAAGGGCGGCAAGGTCCTCGACCTGATGGCGGCGCTGGAGAACAGCGTGCGGGCGGCGAAGGAGTCCCGGGGCGAGGAGGAGGCCGGCGAGCACGCGGAGGTCAGATCGATGCCGGCCCGGAAGTCGGCGCCGGCCACGCCCAAGCAGGCCGGCGGCAAGAAGTCGACCTCCACGGCGAAGAAGACGACGGCCGCGAAGAAGACGACCGCGGCGAAGAAGTCCACGGCCAAGTCGGCTCAGAGCACGAAGAAGACGGCGGCGGCCAAGAAGACGCCGGCGAAGAAGACAGCGGCGAAGAAGGCGACGGGCCGCAAGAGGTCCGCGTGACCTGCGTACCGCGTGGGCCGGGTGCGCCCCGCAGCCGCAGGTCCCGGCAGACCGCCGGCTCTCGTCAGTCGAGAACCTTGGCGGCCTCGATGACGACGGACTGCGTCGGCACGTCGCCGTGTCCGCGGCTGCTGCCGGTGCGGACCCGCTTGATCTGGTCGACGACCTCCTGGCCCTCGGCGACCCGGCCGAAGACGGTGTAACCCCAGCCGTTCGGGGTCTTCGCCGTGTAGTTGAGGAAGTCGTTGTCCGAGACGTTCACGAAGAACTGGGCGGTCGCGGAGTGCGGGTCGCTGGTGCGCGCCATCGCGACGGTGTAGGCGGTGTTCTTCAGCCCGTTGTCGGCCTCGTTCGGGACCGGGGCCATGGTCGGCTTCTGCACCATGTCCGCGGTGAAACCACCGCCCTGGACCATGAAGCCGTCGATGACGCGGTGGAAGATGGTGCCGTCGTAGTGCCCGTTGCGGACGTACGTCAGGAAGTTCTCGACGGTCTTGGGGGCCTCGGCGTCGTGCAGTTCGAGAACGACTCGGCCGAAGTTCGTGGTCAGCTCGACCCTGGACATGGAAATCGTCCCTTTCTGGTGGGGCTTGGCCGGAGCATCTTGTCACACGCCCCTTCCGCGGCCCGGTGGCCGGGCCGACGTCCGCCGCGGCGTCAGGCGGCTTCCTCCAGGGCGTCGTCGGCCGTCCTGTTCCGCTCCACGCCCGTCCGCCACCCGGAGAACACCACGAGCGCGACACCCAGGCCGAGACCCGCCGCGGGCCCGGCCGGGAACCGCCCGTCGTGGGCGAACCCCTGCACGGCGAACCGGCTCAGCGCGGCGACGCAGACGGCGAGCCCGAGCCACAACGCCCAGGCCGGTCGCGGCCGGGCCTGCGGCCGGACCCGCTCGTACACCGCCCCCAACCCCCGCTCCAGCGGCCGCAGCGCGCACACGACCCCGGCGAACACGCCCGCCAGAATCAGCAGCCAAGGCACCCTCAGCCCCCACCAGGCCGCGGACGCGAACTCGGGATCGGGCGCGAGACCGGGCAGGTAGAAGACGGCGGCGACAACCAGCACGGGCACCATGTGCCACAGGTACAGGGTCATGCTGACCCCGCTCACCACGCGCACCCGCCGCCACACCCGCTCCCGCGCCAACACCCGCCGGAGCAGCGGCGCGAGCAGCAGACAGACCCCCGTCTGGGCCACCACCCAGGCCAGCATCGCCGCCGACGGCGGATCGGTGTTGCTGGGGTCCTGCCCGGTCACCAGGATCAGACTGACGGGAAACGGACCGAGACCGACCAGCAACGCGAAGACCAGCCCACCGCCCGCCGCCATCAGGACCGGGACCGTCGACCGCTCGCCCAGCAGCCCGTCCCGCCAGCAGAACCCCGACTGGTAGGCGACGCCCCACACCAGCACGTAGTTGAGCAGCCCGACGTCGAGAGCACCGGCCCCGAGAGCGACCACACCCATCGCGACGGGGACGAGCACCCCCCATCGCCGATGCGCCGCGTGCAGCACCGGGGTCAGGGCACTGAGGACGAGATACACGGGCAGGAACCAGAACTGCATGGCCAGGGCCCAGCCCACGAGTTCGAGGGTGTACGGGTCCACGCCGACGGCCGCCGAAACCCCCACGGCGGCCAGCACCAGCCCGCTGTACACCCCGGCCGGCAGCAACAACCGCAGCGCCCGCCGCCCCACCCACGCCGCGGCCGTACCACCCGCACCCCGGTCCCGCTCCCAGGACCCGCCCGCGGCATGCCCGCCGGCGAGGAAGAACAACGGCATGACCTGGAACCCCAGCGTCAGCCACTGGGTCCAGGGCACCACCGCCAACAGCTCCGGCGCGCCGATCGCCCCGTCGTCCCCGCGCACCAGCCCGGTGATCAGCCAGTGCCCGAACACCACCGCGCCGATCGCCCAGGCCCGCAGAAAGTCGATATACCGGTCTCTGCTCATACGTCGCGATGCTGCCGCAGCATCCGCGCCGAAGAGCCGAAAAGCCCTTGCCGCAACCAATCCGTGCCCCGTACGACACCGGGTGCGGGCGGCAGAGCCGGTCACCGGCCGGCGCCGGACCGCCGTCCACCGTGAGACGGGCGCGGCGACCGCCCGCCCGAGCCCCCAGCACCGGGATCCCCAGCAGCACGGCACCGGCGAGCCACCGAGGCGCAGCCGACCCCGCCAGGCTCGTGCCGTGGCCCCCGACCGCCGGGCACGGCGAGGTGACGTCCACCGCCGCACCCGTACTCGGCGGCAACGGCTACGCGGTGGCCGCACCTGGGTGTGTACCGCACCCCACCGCGTGGAACGCCGACGGGTTGTCCGAGACCGGCCCTCCTCGTCACAGCAGCACGCGCCGCACCAGACGTGGAGCCCGGCAGGCCGGCACGGACGCGGCCAGCCCGATCAGGGCCCCCGCCACGACGTCGGAGGGATAGTGCGCGCCGGAGTGCACGCGCTCGTACGCCACCAACGCAGTCGGCACCGCACACGCCATGCCCGCCCACGGCCACACCGCTGCCACGGCGGCCGTGAACCCCACGGCCGCCGCCGTGTGCCCGGACGGAAAGGACGACGAATCGGGCCGCTCCCGTACCTCCTCCTGCGAGATCCACTCCTCGGGCGGCCGGCGCCGCCGCCACATGTGCTTGACCAGACCGTTCGACACCGTCTGCGCCACGCCCATGCTCACCACCCCCGTGACCGCGGCCCGGCGCCCCCGCCGGCCGCCGGCCGAGGCCATGAGCACCGCGGCACCCCACCACAACTTGGTGTGCTCGGCGGCCTCCTCCACAGCGGGCAGCAACCGCCGGGCACCCTCCGACGGCGAGGACGACACCTGCCGTCCCAGCCGGTGATCACCGTCGTGAAGAGACTTCCAGACGTCCATGATCTGCTCTCATTCCATGCGGCGAGCCATTCGACGCTCGTCCTCCTGGCTCCACTTGCGGGTGTCCCGGGGCGGCACGTAGGGCTCCTCATCGTCGGGCAGACCGCCGACGACGGCCCGCTGACGGGTCATCTCCGCGTCGAACTCGAGACCGAGCAGGATCGCGATATTGCTGATCCACAGCCACACCAGGAACACGATCACACCGGCGAGCGTCCCGTACGTCTTGTTGTACGAGGCGAAGTTCGCCACGTAGAACGCGAACCCGGCCGACGCGATCATCCAGATCACCAGGGCCAGGAAACTGCCCGGGGTGATCCAGGTGAAGCCGCGGCCCCTCACGTTCGGTGTCGCCCAATACAGGATCGCGATCATGATCGTGACCAGCACGACCAGCACCGGCCACTTCGCGATCGACCACACCGTCAACGCCGAGTCGCCCATCCCCAACGCCGTGCCGGCCTGGTGGGCCAGACCGCCGGTGAACACCACGATCAACGCACTGACCACCGCCAGCACCAGCAGCACCACCGTCACGCCCACCCGGACCGGCAGCAGCTTCCACACCGGACGGCCCTCGGGCATGTCGTACACGGCGTTCGCGCTGCGGATGAAGGCCGCGACATATCCGGAGGCCGACCAGACGGCCAGCACGAGGCCGACGATCGCCATGACGGAGCCGACACCGCCGCGGCCCTGCAACTGCTGCACGGCATCGCCGATGATGTCCCGGGCGGAGCCCGGGGCCAGCCGCTGGAGGTTCTCCAGC
This sequence comes from Streptomyces sp. NPDC058678, assembly GCF_042714835.1. Lineage (NCBI taxonomy): Bacteria > Bacillati > Actinomycetota > Actinomycetes > Kitasatosporales > Streptomycetaceae > Streptomyces > Streptomyces sp. NPDC058678. The sequence continues at coordinate 17,032 of NZ_JBHXSG010000094.1, forward strand.
ACCTGGTCCGTGGCCGACTTCCCGGCGACGCCCAGCAACGACACCAGCACCAGCAGTGCCGGGAACAGCGACAGCACCCCGTAGTACGTCAGACCCGCGGCCCGATCGGTGAGCTCATCCCGCTGGAACTCCCTGACCGTGCCCCTGAGCACGGCCCACCAGGACCGTTTCGGCATCTGGGTCGGCTCGTCCGGCGCCCGCCGCTCCACGTCTTCTCCCGGCCCGACCCGCTGCCGCCCCGACGCCGACGGGTCACTGGTCAGATGATCGGATTTCGATGTCCGTGCCATAGGACCGGGTGTAACCACATTCCGCCGGAAAATTCGCCGGCCCACTCTACGCGCGAGGTGGACGGTTCAGGACGGCGGCGGTGATCTCGGCCGGTGTCCGGCCGGTGCGACAGGCCGCCGCGCGCATCCGGGCGAGCGCGTCGGTGACGCCGATGTCGAGGCATGCGGCCACGATCCCGATGGCCTGGTGCGTCGAGGACCAGTGGGAGCGGATGACGTCCGAGCCGATGACGTCCGTCGGTTCCCGACCGCGGCCGCGCTGCGGTCAGCAGCTCGGTGAGGCGTCGATGACAGACCCCCGACGAGGCGTCGGCGGCGTGCCGGCCTTCCCGTACGGCGTGAACGTCCGGGCCGCCCTCGTCGTGTGTGGTCGGTCAGGGCCGGCGACGCAGATTCTTCTCGGTGGGTGGCTCCCCGGAGATGCCGGCCAGCAGATCGGCGCACAGGTCGCGCAGTTTGATGTTGCGGTGCTGAGAGGCGCTGCGCAGGATCGCGAAGGCGCGTTCGGCCGTACAGCGCTGTTGCCCCATGATGACGCCGATGGCCTGGTCGATGACGCTGCGGGACTGGAGCGCGTTCTGCAGGTCGTCGGCGAATTCCTCCGCGTCGCCGATCCGCTGCGCCAGCGCGATCGCCCCGGTCGCCTGCGCGGCCAGCGCCCGCATGAAGGGCACGTCGACGTCGTCCGGTCCGTTCGGCGCGGAGAAGTACAGGTTGATGGCACCGGCCGTGTGGGTGTGCGCGGCGATCGGCAGCGAGAGCGAGGAGCGGGTGCCGCACGCCACCGAGTATGCGGGGTACTCGCCCCACCGTTGCTCGTCCATCATGTCGGCGATGACGATTTCCCGGCCCGACCGCAGCGACTGAAGGCAGGGGCCGTCGTTCTGGGCGTACTGCTTCTCGTCCAGCTTTTCGGCGGATGTGCCGGCGCTGGCGACCGTCAGGGGCCGGGCCTGACGCTCCAGCGTGATGCCGCACCCGTCGGCCGACGGATTGCTGTCCAGACCGCGGTCGGCAAGAACCTGAAGGAACTCGTCCATCCCGTCGACGTCCAGCAGCAGCGCGGTGAGGTCCGGCACGTCGGTGGTGGGTCCGTCGTCCATGGTCGTTCCCTTCCCGGACCGGCAGGTCCGCGATCGGCAGCGAACGATGTGTCCAGGGCCCCGGCGCTCGGCCCGAGACCGGACGGCTCCGACGAGAGGCCCCGGCATCGGGACGAAAGGCGACGAGAACGGCTCCTTCATTGTCCCACCACCGAAGCGCACGGCCTCGCCGCGAAGTGCCAGGCGCCGGTGGCGGCCCGCGTGACTGATCCGGCAGCGCGTGTAGGGGGCGCAGTGATCGGGATCGATCGGGGTGACATGCAGCGCGCGCCAGTTCCTGATCTGCCGGCCGGCGGGACCCCTCGTTGTTCTTCCACGGGATTGCAGGTCAGCTGTGCCTTTGGGGCAGTCGATGGTGAGTACGCAGTCCCCGAGGAGACGAGATCACTCTCCGGAGCACAGGTGCCTGTACGCCGCCACAGGTGCCGGCACGAGCCGGTCCCGCCGACGCGGTTGCACCGCACCGCGGGGGTACTCGCGGCGTACTGGCGCATCGGTGCGCACCGGCGGAAGGGCGGAGCTGCCATGACCGCGCACGCACGTACCCCGAGCGGAGCCCGAACCCCCGTCCAGCAGGCGGCACTGCTGGTCGGAGCGGTGTTCCTGTTGGTGGGAATCCTGGGATTCATCCCGGGGATCACCACGGACTACGACGCCATGGAGTTCGCGTCGCACGAGTCCGGAGCCGAACTCATCGGCGTCTTCCAGGTCTCCATCCTGCACAACCTCGTCCACCTCGCGTTCGGCGTGGCAGGCCTCGCGATGTCCCGCACCGCCGCCGCGGCCCGCACCTACCTGCTGGCCGGCGGTGCCGTCTACCTCGTGCTGTGGCTGTACGGCCTGATCGTCGGCCACGAAAGCGACGCCAACTTCGTGCCGCTGAACACGGCCGACGACTGGCTGCACTTCGTCCTCGGCATCGGCATGATCACGCTGGGCGCGCTGCTCACCCGTCGCCGCACCACGACGGCCTGACCGGCGCTCGTCTCGTCGCATGCCGGCCGGTGTCGGGCCGCAGTTGCTTGGGCTCCGGCGGATTCCCGAGGTCACCGTGTCGGCCCCGCCTACCGTGCGATCACAAACAGCTGACGCAGGGGCGGCGGACACGGATGCCCGCCGCCCTGGGCGTCAGGTGCTCGTGCTCCGGCGTCGTGAGGCAGTCGTCGATCTCCTGCTCGGCCCGGTCGCCCTCGCGTGAGGCGGCGACCGCGTGGCCCACCGAACGGTTGGTCATCCATCAGTGAAGTCATCCCGTGGGTGGAGAGCCGCGGGGTGCGCCCTCCGCACGAATTCCTTCACAAGTACTCGCAGGAGCGAGAGAACGTCATCGCCGTATACACGGATGCCCAGCACATCTGATGTGCGTCGGTGCGGCTCAAGCCAGCAACTCAAGCGGTGCGAGCGCCGGCGTGCTCCTCGGTCGCTTGGCGATCGACCGCATCGGGGCTGCTGCGTCAGCCCGTCACCAACCGGCCAGCACCGGCGATCGGCGCCCCCGCCGTCCTGGAGCCTGAGCGCCCCGCCCGAGGCATGTCCTTGACCTGCGACCGACATGTTTGCGAGGCCAGGGCCTTCACTCTTTCGGGGGCCGTTTGAAGGCATGTGCGGCGACGTACATGGCCAAGGCCATGAGCGCGGCACTGGTGGCCAGCGCGCCGGGTACGCTCCACCCCGGATCCCAGCCCAGCGCGAGGCGGCGGGCACTGTCGACCGCGTACGTCACGGGATTGAGTTTGGCCACCACACGCAGCCAGTCGGGAAGGGCGCCCAAGGGGACGAACGCGCTGGAGGCGAACATCAGCGGGAACATCACCAGGACCGCGAGACTCGACATCACCTCCACACTGCGCAACCACGCCGCGAGAGCGATGAACCCCCAGATCAGTGACCAGATGACGAACACGGTGACGAACAGGGCGGCCAGCGTGCCCGCGACGCCCCCGGAGGGGCGGAAGCCCAGCATGCCGACGCCGACGGCCAGAAGGACGAGCAGTTCGGTGAGGACGCGGACCAGGTCGGCCGCGGAACGGGCCACGAGCACCAGAAAGAGCCTGGTGGGCAGCACCCGGAAGCGCGCCACCATGCCGTTGTCCATGTCCCTGACCAGCCCCACTCCGGCGCCCTGCGCGGAGCCGATGCCGGTGGTGACCAGCAGGGCGGGCACCACGTAGTCGATGTAGCGCACGCCGTGCGGGAAGTCGCCGGGGTTGGCCATGCTGCCGAAGATCTCGCTCATCAGGAGCAGCATGATCACCGGCTGCATCAGACTGAACAGGGCGAGACGGCGGTCGCCGTACATGGAACGGATCTGCCGCGCGGTGAGCACCCACAGCTGCGTGGTGGGACCGGCTCCACGCCACCCGGCGGCGGCTGGGGCGTCCGCGTCGTCCGTCACCTCCCTCGATGTGCGTTCCTGGATGGCCAACGGGACTCCCGGGGATCAGGCCGCGTCGTCGACGGCGGCGGGGGACTGGGTGAGTGCCAGGTAGACGTCGTCCAGGGACGGCTCCTTGACGGTGAGTTCCACAGCGTGCGTGCCGATGGCGTCCAGTGCGCGGATGACACCCGCGATGTCGGCCGAGGTGTCCACGGGGGTGGACAGCGCATGCCGTTCCGTTCCGGTCCGCGGGCGGAACCCGGCGGTGGTGAGTGCCGTCGCCGCGGCGGACACGTCGGCCGTGGGGTCGAGCACCACGTGCACCGCCCGATGGCCCAGTTCTGCCTTGAGCCGGTCGCCGGTGTCCGACGCCACGACCCTGCCCTTCGACAGCACGGTGATCCAGTCGGCGAGCCGGTCGGCCTCATCCAGGTACTGGGTGGTGAGCAGGACGGTCGTGCCGTCCGCGACCAGCTTCTCGACCGTTTCCCACAGGGCGATCCGGGTCGCCGGGTCCAGCCCGGTCGTCGGCTCGTCGAGGAACAGCACATCCGGTCGGCCGACCAGGCTGGCCGCGAGGTCGAGCCGTCTGCGCATGCCACCCGAGTAGGTGCCGGAGCGCTGGTGGGCGGCTCCGGTCAGCTCGAACAGCTCGATGAGCTCGGTCGCCCGGGCCGCCGCCTCCCGCCGCCCCGCGCCGAGGAGCCGGCCGATGAGGAGGAGGTTGCGGAACCCGCTCAGGTACTCGTCCACCGAGGCGAACTGGCCGGTCACGCCGATCCGGGCGCGGACCTTGGCGCCCTGGGACGCTACGTCGTGACCGGCCACGGTGACCGTGCCGGCGTCCGCCGGGGAGACCGTGGCAAGGATGTTCACCAGGGTCGTCTTGCCGGCCCCGTTGTGGCCGAGCAACCCGAGCACCCGGCCTCGCGCGACCTCGATGTCCACGCCGCTCAGGGCGTGGACATCGCCGAAGCTCTTGCGGACGCCGACGGCCTTGATCATGGCCTCGTCACTCAAGCGACGTCCTGCCCGGAAGCCGACATCGCCTCCACGAGGCTCTTGGGCCGCATGTCGGTCCAATTCTCGTTGATGTAGTCCAGGCAGGCCTGACGGTCCGTCTCCGGCAGGACCACCGACCAGCCCGCCGGTACCTCGGCGAATGACGGCCACAGAGAGTGCTGCCCCTCGTCGTTGACCAGCACGACGTAGGTGGCTTCCGCGTCCTCGAACGGGTTGCTGCTCATGGTGCTTCCTTTCCTCATAAGGGTTGCGCGGGTTGCGCTGTTCACATCGGGGTCGTTCTCGTGTGCCGCGACGCGGCTTCGGCGGTCCCTACCGCCGTGGTCGTCCTGCGGCCCGCAGGTGCGTGACGAGGACCTTCGCGATCGTCGTGACCGACTTCGGCTCGATCAGCAGGTCCTCGTGCAGGTGGTCGACGACGTGCTCGGCGATCTCACCGGAGACGTACGGCTGCCAGGCGGCCGCGCTGTGGACGGGGTCGTCGCCGGTGAACGAGGCACCGGACGAGAAGAACAGCACGTCCCCGGTGAACACGTCCGGCCGCAGGTTCCTCGTCAGACGCGAGCTGTTGACGTACACGCGGGCCGCCGCGCTGATGTCGCCGCCCGGCAGATGCCCGAGGGGATGACCCTTGGCCCGCAGGTCCGCGAGCACCGCGTCCTCCTGGTCGGGGCCGACCCGCTCGACGTCGAAACCGAGGTCCGCGCTGATCTGCGCCAGCATCTCCGCGGAGTCCCAGTCCTCACGGGTCGAGGCGACCGGATAGGCGTCCACGATCGCCAGGACGTCCACCCGTTGCCCCGCCTGCTGCAGCCGGGTGGCGACCCGGTGGGCCAGCAGCCCGCCCATGGACCAGCCCAGGAGCCGGTACGGGCCCTCGGGCTGGACCTCCCGGATCTGGGCGCAGTAGTCGTCGATCATCTCGTCGAGGCTTCCGGCGGGGGCGTCCTGCCCGAGCAGACCGCGCGCCTGGAGCGCGTACACCGGGAGCGCGGCCGGCAGGTGGGCGGTGAGACGGCCGTAGCACCAGCCCAGGCCGAGAGCCGGGTGGAGGCAGAACAGCGGGGTGCGACCGCCGCCCGCCCGCAGCGGCAGCAGCACGGAGAAGGAGTCCTTGCTGCCCTCCGCGTCCAGGTGCTTGAGCAGACCCGCGACCGTGGGTGCCTGGAAGAGGTCGCGGATCGACACGCGCAGGCCCAACGTCTTGCGGATCCCCGCGATCAGCTGAGTGGCCAGCAGCGAATGGCCGCCGAGCGCGAAGAAGCTCTCCTCGGTGCCGACCTGCTCCAGGCCCAGCGTCTGCGCGAACAGTTCGCACAGGATCTGCTCCCGGGGGGTGACGGCACTGCCGCCGCCGTCTTCGGTGCGGCGCGGAGCGGGCAGCGCGTCGCGGTCCAGCTTGCCGTTCGGGGTCAGCGGCAGGGAGTCGATCAGTACGACCGCCGGGACCATGTACTCGGGCAGCACCCCGGCGACGCGGTCGCGCAGCTCCGCCGGGGTCGGCCGGGGCTCGGCCGCCGGAACCACGTAGGCCACGAGCCGCTTGTCACCGGGGACGTCCTCCCGTACCACCACGGCCGTCTGCGAGACCCCCGGGGCCCGGGCGATGACGGTCTCCACCTCGGCCGGCTCCACCCGGAACCCGCGGATCTTGACCTGGTCGTCGGCCCGGCCCACGAACTCCAGCTGCCCCCGGCGGTTCCACCGGACCAGGTCGCCCGTGCGGTACATCCGCGTGCCGGGAGCACCGAACGGGCAGGCCACGAAACGCTCCGCCGTCTGGCCGGGCCGGTGCGCGTAGCCGCGGGCAAGACCGGCCCCCGAGATGTACAGCTCCCCGGTGACTCCGGCCGGCACCGGGCGCAGCCGCGAGTCCAGGACATGCGCACGGGTGTTGTCCAGCGGGCGGCCCAGCGGCAGCCCGTCGGACGCCCGGTACGGGGCCCGGACGGCATGCCCCGTGGCACACAGGGTGATCTCCGTCGGGCCGTAGAGATGGCGCACCGTCGTGCCGGAGCCGGCCTGCAGAACTCGCTCCACCGCGCCGGCGGGCACCACGTCACCGCCGGTGAGTACCTCGCGCACGAGGCCGAAGCAGTCCGCGAGGTCCTCGGACATCGCCCGGAACAGACCGGCCGTCAGGTGCAGGTGGGTGATGCCCCGCTCCCGGACGAGGCCGTCCAGCGCCGCCGCGTCCAGGGGACCCGCCGGCGCGACCACCACCCGGGCCCCGCGCAGCAGTGGAACCCAGATCTCGTACACGGAGATGTCGAACGCGTGCGGCGCGTGCATCAGGACCCGGTCGCCCTCGCCGACACCCCAGCCGCGGTCCAGGGCGAGCTCCACGACGTCCCTGTGCGTGACGGCCACGCCCTTGGGGGTGCCCGTCGAACCGGACGTGTACATCACGTAGGTGAGCCGGTCCGGCTGCACCGTGCCGGGCAGGGTCGCGCCCGTGCCCCCCGCGGGCTCCGGCTCCTCGTCGGCGACCAGGAGCGCCACCCCGGCGGCCCGCTGCTCGGCCACCAGCTCGTGTCCGGCCAGGGCGCCATCGGTGACCAGCACCGGAGCACCGGCCTCGGCGAGGACCGCGCGCATCCGTCTCGTGGGGTAGCCGGTGTGCAGCGGCACGTACACGCCGCCCGCCCGCACCACCGCGAGCAGCACCGCCACGAGGTCCGCCGAGCGTTCCATCAGCAGTGCCACCGGCGTCTCCGCCCGCACCCCCAGGGCCACGAGGCGCAGGGCCAGCCGGTCGGCCCGCGCGCTCAACTCGGCGTACGTCCACCGCGTCCCACCGCACTCCACGGCCACGGCGTCCGGCGTCTGGGCCGCCCGGGCGGCGAACAGCTCCGGCAGGGACCCGGCCGGCACCGGTGCGTCGGTCGCGTTCCAGTCGTCGATGATGCGCCGCCGCTCGGCGGCCGAGAGAAGCTCGAACTCCTCGATTCTGCGGTCCGGTTCCGCGACGGCGGCGGCCAGCAGCCGCACCAGCCGTTCCGCCAGACCGGCGACCGTCTCCCGGTCGAAGAGGTCCAGGCTGTACTCGACCTGCCCGAGAATGCCCGCCGGTTCGCCGTCCTGGTGGTGCTCGGCCATCCCGAAGTTCAGGTCGAACTTCGCCGTGCCCGCGCGCACCTGCTGACCGGCGGGCCTCAGCCCCGCCAACTCCAGCGCGGCGCCCGCGTTGTTCCAGTTCAGCGCGGTCTGGAACAGCGGGTGCCGGGCCAGCGCGCGCTCCGGGTTGAGGATCTCGACGAGCCGCTCGAAGGGCACGTCCTGGTGCGCGAACGCCTCCAGGTCCGTACGGCGGACCCGGTCGAGGAGGTCACGGAAGCGCGGGTTCCCCGACACGTCGGTGCGCAGCACCATGGTGTTGACGAAGAACCCGACGAGGTCCTCGACGGCGGAGTCGGTGCGCCCGGCGACCGGCGTGCCCAGCGGAATGTCGGTGCCGGCTCCCATCCGCGACAGCAGGGTGGCCAGGACCGCCTGCAGCACCATGAAGACCGTCACGTTTCGCTCGGCGGCCAGCGCCCGTGCGGCGGCGTGCAGTCCGGCGGGGATCTCGAACTCGACGGTGTCCCCCCGGAACGAGGGGACGGCGGGCCGGCTGCGGTCCGCCGGGATCTCCAGCTCCTCCGGCAGGTCCGCCAACTTGTCTTTCCAGTAGGCGAGTTGTTGCGAGATCGCCGACTCGGGTTCGTCCTCGGAGCCGAGCACCTCCCGCTGCCACAGTGCGAAGTCCGGATACTGGGCCGCGAGCGGTTCCCACTCGGGGGCGCGGTCCCGCAGCCGGGCCCCGTACGCGGTGGCCAGGTCCCGGGCCAGCGGTCCCATCGACCAGCCGTCGCCCGCGATGTGGTGCACCACCAGCAGCAGGATGTGCTCGTCCGGCGAAAGCTCGAACGACCAGATGCGCAGCGGCAGTTCGGCGGTGAGGTCGAACTCGTGCCGGGTCGCCTCCGTGGCCCGGTCGGCCAGCTCCTCCTCGCGGACCTGGACCACGGTGAGCTCCGGGCGCGCCTGCCCGGCGTCCAGGACGACCTGGTACGGGCCCTCCGCGTCCTCCGCGAACACGGTCCGCAGACTCTCGTGCCGGCCGGTCACGTCATGCAGGGCCTGCCGCAGCGCCTCGTGGTCGAGCGTGCCGTGCAGCCGTACCGCGGTGGAGATGTTGTACAGGTACGCGGCCTGTTCCAGCTTCCGCAGGAACCAGAGACGGCGCTGGGCGTGCGAGAGGGGGATACGGTCCGGGCGGGGTTGCGCGGTGAGCGCGGCACGGGCGGCGGGGGTGGCGGTGAGCCCGCGGGCGAGGCCGGCGACCGTGGGGTGGTCGAAGAGGTCCTTGACGGCGAGTTCCGCGCCCAAAGCGGTGCGGATGCGGGAGACCAGACGGGTGGCCAGCAGCGAGTGCCCGCCCAGGTCGAAGAAGCTGTCGTCGATACCGACCCGGTCGAGGCCGAGGACGTCGGCGAACAGGTGGCACAGGATCTCTTCCTGCGGCGTTCGGGGGGCGCGGCCAGAGGTCTCCGTGTGGGGGTCGGGGGTGGGCAGGGCTTTGCGGTCGAGTTTGCCGTTGGCGGTCAGTGGGAGGGCGTCGAGGGTGACGAAGGCTGCGGGGATCATGTAGTCGGGCAGGGTCTGGGCGAGGTG